>SHVL01000001.1 GCA_009694305.1 Thermoleophilia bacterium | reverse complement strand
CGCTGCTTCCTCGGCGTCGACGGATCCGCGTCAGCGGCCAGGATCCCGTCGATCAGACCGACAAACGCACCCAGCCTCGGCCTCCCCCGCACCACCCGCCGCCGATACCCAGGCGGCTCCGCGAACGCGAGCATCTTCTCCAGCGTCCGCCAGCCAACCCCGTACTCACGACAAACCTGCCGCTTCGAGACGCCCTCGACGAGCACCTTGCGCCGAATCTCACTCCACAGCTCCATATCGGTCCGCACCCTTCTCCCGTCCAGCCCAGCCAACCCTCCCGAGCAAGCCTCAGAAGCGGTGCCACGCGAACAGGCATTGTCAGGTGCTGCCGTTTTCGATGATCACAACCCGACCACCAGATGCTGCCGTTTTCGATGAGCGTTTACATGAACAGGCAGGTGGATCCCTCCGAGGGCGTCGGTGGCGCGCCGCGTAACGGTACGAGGCTCGTGTGAAGATGGCGTGAAGACGGCCCGGCTGTCGATCGGCGGACGTCCGCCCCCGTAGGGCATGCTGCGTGCGGTACTGCACGGCGGGTGTCCTGCAGCGAAGGACGACGAGGTGAGTCAGTGGTGAACAGGAACGTCGTGGTCATCGACGACGAGCAGTCGGTCAGGGATGTCGTGCGCGGATACCTCGAGAACGACGGCTTCGTAGTCTTCACTGCCGAGGACGGCCGTGAGGGCCTCGCCCTCACGGCCCGGGTGAAGCCCGCGCTGGTCGTTCTCGACCTGATGCTGCCCGACGTCTCCGGGGAGGACATCTGTCGCGACATCCGCACGCGCTCGGATGTCCCGATCCTGATGCTCACCGCCAAGGCGAGCGAGGACAACCGCATCGACGGCCTCGGCCTCGGCGCCGACGACTATCTCACGAAGCCGTTCAGCCCGCGAGAGCTCGTCGCCCGGGTCCATGCCGTCCTGCGCCGCACCCAGGGGGGCGAGGTGCCACTCGTCGAGGTGCTCTCCTTCGGCGAAGGCGAGCTCGAGATCGACACGGTGCAGCACGAGGTTCGCCGCGGCGGCGCCCCCGTCGACCTGACGCCCAACGAGTACAAGCTCCTCGTCACTCTGGCGCGGTTTCCTGGGCGCGTCTACACGCGCTACGAGCTCGTCACGCATGTGCAGGGATTCGACTTCGACGGGGACGAGCGAACCATCGATGCGCACGTGAAGAACCTGCGCAAGAAGATCGAGCCCGATCCTCGCCGCCCACGGTACGTCCTGACCGTGGTCGGATCGGGATATCGCCTGGCAAAGACACACGGCCGATGAGCAGGATCGGCCTTCGGACCAGGCTCGCCGTCGCCCTCTGCTCGGTTGCCGTGCTCGGGATCGCGCTGACGACGCTGTTCGCGAACCAGGGAGTCCACCCCCGGCTCGACGAGGTCGCGCGGGCGCGGCTCGAACGCTCCGCCGGCCACATGGCCGAGATCACGGCGGCGGTCTACCAGAGCGAGGGTGGCTGGACGCCCGCGGCCGTCGAAACGCTCGGCCATCTTGCTGCGCTCGACGAGCTGACTCTCGTGATCACGCGACCGGGAGACGCCGACATCGTGGTGGCGCCGCTCCGCGGGGCAGAGGTCGCGGCGCGGGAGGTACGCGTGGACGGCGCACCCGTCGGCACGGTGCGGGTCACCACGCCGGACGGCAAGCTGTTGAGCCCGGAGGAGACCGACCTGCTCCACTCGCTCGACCGCCTGCACCTGATCGCGGCAACCGTCTCGGTGATCGCGGCGCTGGCGATCGCGCTCATCCTGGCAGAGACACTGTCGCGCCCGCTCCGGCGGATTCGGCGCACGGCAGAGGAGATCGAGCACGGAAATCTCGATGCGCGGGTGATGCTCAGTGGCGACGCCGAGATGCGCGCCGTCGGTCACGCGCTGAACCGCCTCGCGGAGACGCTCGCCCAGGAAGAGCGCATCCGCAAGCAGAGCGTCGCCGACCTGGGCCACGAACTCCGGACGCCGGTGCACGGGCTGCTCTCGCGGATCGAGGCCGCCCAGGACGGCGTCGTCCGCGACAGACAGGCGAACCTGGCGGCCATGCACGACGAGGCTCTCCGCCTGACACGACTCCTGGAAGACCTCTCGCGGCTCACCGACGCCGAGCGCCCCGGGCTCCTCGTCGACAAGCACCCCGTCGATCTCGCGAGCATCGCCGGGTCGGCAACGGCCAGACTCGCGCCGCGCTTCGAGGAGGCCGGGCTCGAACTATCCTTCGACGGGACGCCCGTGATCGTCGATGGCGACCCAGACCGGCTCGGCCAGATCGTCGACAACTTGCTCTCGAACGCGCGGCGCTACACGGAGCGAGGTGGTTCGGTCGGCGTCCACGTGGGGCGGGACGAAGCGGCCGCCGTTCTGGAGGTCGCCGATACCGGCATCGGGATAGCCCCAGACGATCTCAAGCACATCTACACCCGGTTCTGGCGCGGCAAGCGGTCGCGTGTGCGCGCGACGGGGGGCACGGGGATCGGCCTTGCGATCGTCCACGAGCTCGTGCGGGCTCACGAGGGCCGTATCGTCGTCGAGAGCGAGGTCGGGAGCGGAACGCGCTTCCGGGTCTACCTGCCCGTCGCCCCCGCGGGCACCGGCGGCTGATCGTCGGACACGACTACATCCGGTGCGCCATCGGCAGCGCGAAGAGCCAGACGTTCAGGGCCGCGAGCACGAGGATGAGGGACGCGTAGGGTGCGAGCAGCAGGCGCCGCATCAGGCGCGGCTGCCGCTCGCTCCGCGCGGCGGCGATGCGATAGGCCGTGTAGATCGAGCCCGCGACGCCGAGCGCGAGCACCGTGTACTGGAGCGTCTGGATCGTCTCGGCTCCGACGACGGCTGCCGAATCCTCCCCGCTCTCGCGTCCGAAGAGGGCGAGCCCGGTGAAGAGGATCGACTTTCCCTCTGCGAGGAGATGGAAGAGGTTGTGCGCGATGTGGGCGGCGATGTCGAGCGGGATCAGCGCGTAGCCGAAGCTCGTGAACAGCTGCCGCGTGGTTCCGTGGCCGAAGAAGGCCGCACCGCGCGAGGCGAGCAGCAGGAGGACGACCGGCAGGGAGAGCGCCACCGTGAAGGCGATCGTGTAGTTGACGGCGTAGCTCGTCGTGCCGGTCGTCTGCTCGAGCCAGGCCAGGATGTCCTCCCAGAAGCCGAGCATGGTCACGTTCTGGACGAGGACGATGCCCATGATCGCCATGGCGAGCATCGACTCCGAGAGCTTCGGCTTGCGGATGAACCACAGCTCCCGCGCCGGCGGACGAACTGTCAGGCTGATGGCGCCGTGCGGGCAACTCTTGACGCAGCTGGCGCAGAGATTGCAGTTCGCGTTCGAGTCCATCGTCCGGGGGAACTCGAACACGGGGCAGGCCGGAGTCGTCTCCGTGCCGTTGAAGCAGGCCGCGCGGCTGGTGCACGTCTTGCAGATCTCGGTGTCGGCGCGCAGCGCAACCATCCCTGTGCGCGAGTAGTTCCCGGCGACGCCACCGAGGAAGCAGAGGTACCGGCAGAAGGCGCGCCGCTGGAAGAAGGCTGCGGTGCCGACGACGAGCGTCGTCATCGTGAGCAGGAGCAGGCCTGAGCCCCAGGGGCTGTCGACGATGCCCCAGACGTGGTCGGCCCAGGTGATGAAGATGAAGCTCGCGTCGATGATCCAGATGCCGTAGCGCTTGAGGAAGGCCGGAACCGGCCTGTTCACCGCCACGAGCTTCTGCACCTGGTCCTGCAGCCAGCCGAAGGGGCAGACCGCGCACCAGAAGCGGCCGACCAGGACGAAGAAGAGCGGGATCAGCGGCCACCACAGCACCCATGTCAGCGCCGTGCCAAGGTTGTCGTGCGCCGACTCGGGGCCGAGCATGAGCTGCCAGACGATCACGGCGAAGACGGCGGCAGACGCCCACTGCAGGGCCGCCGGATAGAACCGACTCCGCGCGATCGCCGCGACCGGGCGGACGTGGAGCAGGTTCCGGCCCCGTGGCTCCTCGCCGATCATCGCGCTCCCCCTGCCACTGCAGGCCCTCGTCCGGGGCGGCGCCTGTCGCGATAGCGAACGGCGAGGGCGGCGAGGAGAACGACCGCGTTTGCGAGCGCGAAGCCGCCCAGCACAAGGGCCTTCGGCCTGTCGGCAGCGTCGACCGTCCCGGCCTGATGCGAGCCGCCGTGATCCGCCATCGCGCCCTGCATCTCACTGCCGTCCTGCATCTGATGCGAGCCGTGATCCATCCCGGCGCCCTGCATCTCACTGCCGTCCTGCATCTGATGCGAGCCGTGATCCATCCCGGCGCCCTCCATCTCACTGCCGTCCTGCATCTGATGCGTGGCGTGCCCCGGCGAAGCTGCGCCCTCCTGGCCGCCCGAATCCGCGAGGGCGGTTCCGGTCGCCACGAGCAGGAGGGCCGAGGCGACTGCTGCGACGAGGGCTGCTGCGCGGGTCATCGCGCTGACTATCGGAGCGCGATGTGAAGAACGGGTGAATCTCGGCAGACTGTGCGGAAATCTACGGACGAGGTCTGCGGTGTTGCCGTTTCCGGCTCGGAACACGACCCTTGACCGTCTCCGCCCGCACCTGCCAGGGCGATCGTCAGCTGCCCATGTCCCCCATGTCGTGCCCGCCGCCGGCGAACTGATGGAGGACGTCGATCTCGCCCTGCTGGGCGACGATGATCGACTTGGCCAGGTCGGTGACCTCCTGGCGCTCGGCCTTCTCCCCGGCGAGCTCGGCCATGGCGATCGCTCCCTGATGATGGTCGATCATCATCGACGCGAAGGCACCGTCGACGTCCTCCTCGGCGCCGAAGTCCATCGGGGTGTCGGTCATGCCCATCTCGTCCATGCTCAGCCCGAGCGCGTCTGCGCCGGCCGGGTCGATCGTGCCGGAGCCGAACCACTCCTCGCGCCACTCCTTCATCTGGTCGATCTCCTGCTGTTGCGTCGCGATCACAGCGTCGGCGATCTCCACGAGGGCCGGCTCGGACAGCCCGGCGGCCTTGGCGTCCTCCGCCATCACGATCGCCTGCTCGTGGTGCGGAACCATCGCGTCGATGAACGCCTGGTCGAAGGGAACCTCCGCCGACCCGGACGACGCGCTCGAATCCGAGCTCTCACCGCCACACCCTGCGACGATCAGCAGCGCGACGAGTGCCAGAACGGCGGCGAATGCGATGATGCGGCGATTCACAGGGTCTCCTCCTTTGAGCAGGGCATGTGGGTCGAGTCGGCGGCGTCCAGGCGCAACCCAACGTTCGCAACCGCGTATGAAGAGCGCGTGAAGACGATCGCCGGGCGTCCTGGTCACCGCACAGGACGGTCGAGCCTCCACCATCACCACGCTAGGCAGAACGTCTAGCGACTCACGTTCCCGCTGAACGATCCGTCAACGGTGCATATCGCACACGGTTTGAGGCAGTAGCGTGACTGTTAGCGGCACTCGAGTGCAGACCGACGCAGGGCTACGCGCCCCTCACAGTTACCTGTGTTCCGACCGCGGCGGCTTTCGATCCCAACGGAACCATAGCCACCTATTCCTGGAAGTTCGGCGGCAAGGCTGGCGCCACGACGGTCAAACGAGTCCAACAGACGCACACCTTCACGTCCGCCGGTTCGAAAGTCGTCAAACTGACTGTCACTGACGACGCTGGCGTCCGTGCGACGGCGCAAGTCAGCGTTACCGTACGCTGACCTGGCCGGGCGTGTTCTGCCCGGAGTGCTGGCAGCGGGAGATCGGTAGTTCCGGGTAGCCGGGGTCAGGCGGCGGAGCGGACGTTGCCGATTACAACGAGCAACCCGCGCCCCGTTTCCCTTTCGTTTCCATAACGGGGCATCCGACCCATCACCCCGCCACCCGCGATCCCGCAACCCCAGGAGCCATGCGGGATCGAATGAAGCCCTCTGCCGGACTCGAACCGGCGACCCCCTCCTTACCATGGAGGTGCTCTACCAACTGAGCTAAGAGGGCAAGGCCCGCAATATAGCGTTCTCCTGGCACGGGTCTTGCGGACGTGCGATGCAGGGGAGAGGATTCGAACCTCTGAAGGCTGAGCCAGCGGGTTTACAGCCCGCCCCCTTTGGCCACTCGGGAACCCCTGCGCGGTTGCGAAGTGTAGCCGCCTCTCCGTCGTCACACGAGGGTGACGGTGAGGTCGTGGAGCGGGGGGTTTTCGCGGTGGGACGTGCATACTCGGGAGGTGCTGCATTTCGACGTCCTCGTCGTCGGTGCCGGGCCTGCGGGATCGGCGACCGCGATCCATCTCGCCCGGGCCGGCGCGAGTGTCCTTCTTGCCGATCGCGCCCGCTTTCCCCGTGACAAGCCCTGCGGCGGCGGTGTCACCGGTCGCGCACTCCGGCAGGTGCCGTGCGACATCATGCCCGTCGTCGAACGCGTCGTCCACCACTTCGAGCTTCGCCTGCGCCACCGCCGTAGCTTCCGGCGCACGAGCGCCGAACCGCTGATCGTGATGACCCAGCGCCGCCGACTGGACGCCTACCTAGCCGAACAGGCTGCAGACGCCGGTGCCACGTTCCGAGACGGCACCCGGGTCGAGCACGTCGAGATCGGCCCGGACGGCGTCTCGGCCACCGTCGGTGGCGAGAGCGTGACCGCCGACATCCTCGTTGGCGCGGACGGTGCGAACGGCATTGTCGCGAAGGCGGCCGGTCTCGACGAGGGGATCCTCCGCGGTGTCGCGCTCGAGGGGAACATCCCCTGGTCGTTGCTCGACGAGGAGCGATACGCGTCAACCGCGGTGATCGAGATCGGTGCCCCGTCCGGCGGGTACGGCTGGCTCTTTCCCAAGGGCGATCACGCGAACCTCGGCGTGGGAGGTTGGGCCGAGGAGGGGCCGAACCTGCGCGAGCATCTCGCGCGGCTCGCGCGCGCCTACGACGTTGACCCCGACGCGATCATCGAGCTGCGCGGGCACCGCCTGCCGATGCGCCGTGTCGGCGCTTCAACTCCGGCAAGCAGCCGGGTCGTTCTCGTCGGCGACGCTGCCGGGCTCGTCGACCCGCTCTCGGGAGACGGGATGTACGAGGCGTTCGTCTCTGCGCGACTCGCCGCCGGGGCGATCGTCGCGGGCGACCCAACGTGCTATCCCACGGCGCTCGCGCGCGATCTCGACAGCCACGCGAGGGCATCATGGGCGGCGAAGCGGGCTCTCGACCGCCATCCGGCCGTGTGCTTCTGGGCCGCGCGCTCTCCCGGCGTATTCGGTGTCGTCGGGGGCCTCCTGCGCGGCGACATCGGCCACCCGGACGAGGCGAAAGGCCTGGCCCGACCGCCGCTCCGGCTGATTGCACGCGTCGCCCGCCGCGCCTGACGGCACCGCCGCTACGCCCCCGATGCACCGGACCGTAAAGGTGTGGTCTCTCGTTGCCGATGATCTCTCGACGTGATCGATCTCATCGCCCTTCTGACACGCGCCGTCGCGAGCGGCGCAAGCGACGTCCACCTGAAGCTCGGGCAGCCGCCGATCCTGCGACTCGACGGAGACCTCGAGCAGATGCACGACGCGCCGACGCTGACAGAGGCCGATCTGGAATGCGTGCTCGACGAGGTAACGCAGATCTCGCCGAAGCGCCGTGACCTCTTCGACGACTCGGGCGATCTCGACATCGCTTTTTCGTATCCCGCCCTTCCGCGCTTCCGCGTCAACGGCTTCCGCCAGCGTGGTGCAACCTCGTTTGCCTTCCGGGTCATCCCCAGCGAGATTCCGAACTTCGCCGCGCTCGGCCTTCCACCCGGCGTCACGCGGTTGGCCGAGGAGCGGCGTGGCCTCGTGCTCGTCACGGGCGCAACGGGTTCCGGCAAGACGACCTCACTCGCCTCGATGCTCGATCACATCAACCGGACACGACGGCAGCACATCGTCACGATCGAAGACCCGATCGAGATCCTCCACCCCGACCGCGGATGCATTGTCAACCAGCGTGAGGTGGGCCTCGACACGGCAAGCTTCGAGCAGGCGCTTCGGCGCGTGCTGCGGCAAGACCCCGACGTGATCCTGATCGGTGAGCTCCGCGACGCCGAAACGGCACAGACGGCGCTTCAGGCCGCGGAATCCGGCCATCTCGTGTTCTCCACGCTGCACACGATCGATGCCGCCGAGACGATCGGCCGCATGATCGAGTTCTTTCCGCCCGCCAAGCAGCAGCAGATCCGCTCGATCCTTGCGGGCACCCTCCGTGGCGTGATCAGCCAGCGACTGTTGCCCCGCACCGACGGAGGGCGGGTCGCTTCGGTCGAGGTGATGGTCACGAACGCGCGCATCCAGGATCTGATCCGCGAGGATCGTCCCGACGAAATCACCGATGCGATCGAAGCAGGCGCGTACTTTCAGATGCAGACCTTCGCCAGGTCGTTGATCGAGCTCGTGCTCGCGGGCACGATCGATCGGGAGACGGCGGCCAACGCTGCCACGAATCGCCACGATTTCATGGTCGCGCTCGAGCACGCGGAGAAGCAGGACGCTGCACTGCAACGGGAAGCGGAGCAGGCCGCAGACATCGCACGAGACAGCGCCGCAAACGACGCTGCAGGCCTGCAGTTGGCCAGCGCCTCGCTCCTCCGGTAGTCGCTCCCTTCTGCGGTACTCGAAGTGGTTGCCCTCAAGGATGCTGTCGGCTGTGCCGATGTGCTCTTCAGATGATCTTCTCTCCTCCCGCCCTGCCCCGCTGCCCCGTTTTCGTCAACTCGTGACCTTCGCCCTCGCAACGATCGTCGCCCTGCCGGCCCTCGCGGTCGGGAGCTTCCTCAACGTCGTCGCCTCGCGGGTGCCGCTGCGTCGTTCGATCAGCACCGGTCGCTCGGCCTGCATGAGTTGCTCCCACGAGATCGCCGCCTACGACAACATTCCGCTCGTCTCCTGGGTTCTGCTCCGCAGTCGTTGTCGCCATTGCGCCGCTAGTATCCCGTGGCGGTACCCCCTCGTCGAACTGGTCACCGCGGTGCTCGTGGTTGCATCGTTTCTTCGTTTCGGGCCGACGCTCGAGGCGCTGCTCGCATCCTTCTTCTGCGTCGTCCTCGTGGCGGTCTCGGCAATCGACATCGAGCACCGGATCGTCCCGAACCGCATTGTTCTGCCTGCTGCCGTGATCTGCCTCGTCGGCCAGACGGCTCTCGACCCGCGTCCCGAGTGGGTGCTTGCCGCACTCGGCGCCTCGGGATTTCTCCTCGTCGCAGCGCTCGTGTATCCCGGGGGGATGGGAATGGGTGACGTGAAACTCGCGTTCCTGCTCGGCGCGATGCTTGGCTGGACGGCCACGGTGGCGCTGATGATCGGATTCCTGGCCGCACTTCTGCCGGCCGTCATGCTCTGGCTGCGGTACGGATCGAAGGCGCGCAAGATCGCTATCCCGTTTGCTCCCTTTCTCGCACTGGGCGCGATCGTGGCCCTGTTCGCCGGCGGCACGATCCTCGACGCGTATCTCGGTTTTTTCGGATAGCCCGTCGGGCGCGCGAGCGCTAAACCAAAGGCTCCGTTCTGCCGATACCTCGTTTGAGGGACATTGAGCATGAACTTCGAGTCATCCAGCCCACTTCGCATCTCGACGAACCTCGGCGGCCACGCCGGGGTAGGGCGCCACGACGCAGTAGAGACAGGTTTACCGGGCTTCGAAACGATCGCCGATCTCGTTTCCGAACTACTTGCCGCAACAGCGATTGTTCCGGGAGATCGGCTTGCTGCCGCACGCGGACGCGCCGGCGTCGGATCGATCGCCGAAGCGCTCAAAGACGAGGGCCTCGCGGACGCAGCAGGAATCGCGCGGTCGCTCGCGCGCCGCCACGGGCTCCCCTTCATCGATCTGCAGGACACGAGTGTCTCTTCGGATGCGACAGGGCTCGTGGCCCTGAGCACGCTCCAGCGAGTCGTCGCCATCCCGGTCGCCCGTGTAGACCAGAAGTTGCGCATCGCAATCGCCGACCCCGGGAACGTGAACGGGATCGACGAGCTCCGGCTTGCAACCCGCTACCAGCTCGAGCTGGGTGTTGCGAGCCGTGACGAGATTCTCATCGCGCTCCAGCGGCTCTCCCGCCAGACCGAGGCCATCGAGAACCAGTCCGCCTTCCGCGACCTCGAGACCATCGACGAGGACGAGGACGACCTCGAGGTAGACGACGGCGTCTCCGACGCCCCCCTCGTTCGTCTCGTCAACTCCGTGATCATGCAGGCCGCCACCGAGGGAGCGAGCGACATCCACTTCGAACCGCAGGAAGACGCTCTGCTCGTCCGCGTTCGCGTGGATGGCGTACTCACCGAGGTTCAGCGCATTCCCAAGCGGATGGCCAACGGCGTCACGACGCGCCTGAAGGTGCTCGCGAAGCTCGACATCGCGGAAAGGCGTAAGCCGCAGGACGGCCGGATCTCGCTCTCGGCGCGAACTGTCGGCCGGATGCTCGACATCCGTGTTGCGGTGCTGCCCACCGTCGAGGGCGAGCAGGTCGTGATGCGGCTGATCGACAAGTCGCGGCAGACACCAACCCTCGAGTCTCTCGGGCTCTCCGAGGCAATGCGAGAGAAGATCTCGGCCATCCTCCGCCGTCCGACCGGCGCATTGCTCGTCACCGGGCCGACCGGATCCGGCAAGTCCACCACCCTCTACGCCAGCCTGGCCGAGATCAACAAGCCAGAGATCAATATCATCACGGTCGAGGATCCGGTCGAGTATCGGCTCCGAGGCATCAACCAGGTGCAGATCAACGTGAAGGCCGACATGACCTTCGCCTCGGCGCTCCGGTCGATCCTGCGCTCGGATCCCGATGTGATCATGGTCGGCGAGATCCGGGATTCCGAGACCGCAAAAATGGCGATCGAGTCTGCCCTGACCGGCCACTTCGTGCTCTCGACACTGCACACAAACGATGCGCCTGGTGCTCTTACCCGCCTCAACGAGATGGGTGTCGAGCCATTCCTGACGGGCTCCGCTGTCTCTGCTGTGCTCGCCCAGCGGCTCGCACGCAAGCTCTGCACAAACTGTTGCGAGATGTACACGCCTTCACGCGAGGAACTTATGTCTGCGCGTATCTCGCCCGATCTGGCCGCCGCCCGGGAGGGAATGGTTCTCTACCGGAAGGTCGGCTGCCCTCGGTGCAACAGGACGGGCTACAGGGGTCGGATCGGGATCTTCCAGTTGCTGATCATGAACGACGAACTCGAGTCTCTTGCAGCGCAGAACGCACACCGTGACGAGATCGAGCGATGTGCCGGCGCCGCGGGGATGCGATCACTCTGGGACGACGGGATCGCCAAAGCTGCTGCGGGCCTGACCTCGCTCGAGGAACTCACCCGCGTCGTGGCAAGCTTCTGACAGACGGCTCTCCGCTGGGACGGCCACTGCAGGTTGAAGCGGTGCCGTGCCCCGAGCGCCTGTCCTTGATTCCGGGGTCGGCCGGGCGGCTGGGCTAGGGAGAAACGGGCATCCCGGCGGCCGGGGGTAGAAGCATCGAGGCGCGGAGCTCATACAGGGACGCGCTCGGGACTTGGATGAATCCGCGCGAAGGCCGGTCGAGGTCAAAGTTGACGAATATCAGCAGCGCGAAGAAGCCGGTGGCGAGCAGTATCGTGACGACCCCACGGGACTGGAGAGCAAGGTAGAACGAGAGCAGACCGAGAGCCAGTGCGGCGCCTAACAGTTCGAGGTACCCGACCGGTGCGGGCACGCGATTTTCCAGGTCGTCCAGGCGGGTCGCCTGCGCGTCGATCATCTCGTTGAGGCTCTGGACGTAGAGCCGGGAAGCGTTGCCGTCAGGATCGGCTTTCAGTGACTCTGCCGCCAGCTTCCAGAGGCGGCGCTGTAGCATCTCCTCCCGGTCGATCGCTCGCCTTGCATTGGCACTGCCAGGCACTGACGTCGAGAGGAGGATACTCGCATCGGTGTACTCGAGGTACAGCGGCAGCGAAAGACTCCGCACAGGCTCCCGTAGCGTCTGCGCGCGAAGGTAGGCCGTACCGATCGCAGTGGCATCGTTGACGACGGCGATCCGGCGAGCTTCGAATCGGGCAACGGACATGGAGAGGCCGAAGGCGATGATCAGGGCGACAAGCGTGATCAGGGCCGCCTGGACGACGCCAAATGACTCGTGCAGCGTCTTGGAGTGATGACTCGACCACCGGCCCGCCGCGAACCCCACTCCCGACGATCCGAGCAGAGTGCCTGCGATCAGGAGGAACAACTCCAGGGTGCTCAGTCGAAATAGTATTGTCAGCTCCCGCCACGCATCTTGGCGCATATTAGTGCCGGAAACTGCACGGCGAGCCACCTGTCCGACACGGTCGCGTGCTGGCCGAGACTCGCTGGCCTCCCTCAATGCAGTAGAGAACGGGACATTCGGATGCCTGCCGATGGGAAGTACGGTGCCGGTTGCAGATCGACCACCGGTTCAGACTGCGTCGGTCCGGACGAGACCGTCGTAGGATATTCCGGTGACCCTCGCCGGCGTGAGCCGCTACGCGACGGTGCAGTTCAGGTACTCGAACGCGACGAGCGCCTCGTCAACGAACCGACGGGCGTGGTCGATCGTGGAGAACGCGAACGGCCTGTTGAGGGCGGTGGTGCCCCCGTTCTCGGTGACCGGGAATACGCGGGACTCGACCGTGACGCCGGTCTCCGTGTAATGGGCTCGGAGGGTTGCGATCACTCGACCGTCGCGACGTACCTCGTGCTCGAGGAGCGGGCGATCGAATCCGGCGGCGGGTAGCCCCGGGGCATCGGTGCTCAACGTCGGGCGCCGGCGTTGTATGCGGCCTGGGCGACGATGGCACTCTCGACCTGGCCGGAAATCCGGGTGAGGATCCTGCCGGGCCGCCTCACAATGAGCATCGCCGGCGGCGTTACGGGCCCGATGAAGGAGCTGAATGCGGCGGCAACCTTGTCGCTACCGACGTTGACGGCAACGAAGCCCGCGCCCGCACTTCGAGCACCCTTCCGCGCCTCTGTGACTGCAGGATGGTCTCCCGGCGCCTGGCCGACGTAGGCCGAGACGACGACGACCTTCGAGTAGCGGAGCGCGTGGGCAACCGCGACAGGGAGGTCGGGGAGGAGGGCGATCCTCGGCTTCGCGTTGGGTGTCGGACGTGTCTCGACGGGAAGCACGGCCGGCGCCGGTGCGGGCGGGGCTGCAGCTGTCGAGGACGGCCCGCCGGGATGGACGACGCGGACGATCATCAGTGCGGCAAAGGCGGCAAACAGCACTGCGATGCCGATCAGAACGGGTCGTGGAATGCGCTGGGATGTGATGGTGAATGTTTTCATGGTGTTCCTATCGGCAGAACGGGCCGTGGCCTTTACGGCTCCGCAACGCGAAGCTGCTCACGGCTCGGCGGGCGCAGGGCGTTGTCGTGATGCGGGCTCTCATAGCCCGACAACGAAAGAGAGGGCGCGGATCGCTCCGCGCCCTCTCCGTCGTACCGGATGGGTATGACCTAGGTGCAGACGGTGGTGCCGATCGCCCCAGAAGGGCCATTCTTGTAGTAGGCGAAGCCACCCTGCGTGTTGCTGACGCAGTACGTCGAGAGGCTACCCGAGACGACCGTGATCTGGATACCGGCATCAATGGCGGCCAGGTTTGTCGTTGTCATTCCGACGTAGGTGTTGTTGTCAGCGAAGTAGGTCTCGATGGTCGGTACGGCCGAGCGGACGTTGGCCTGGGCCGCAGTCTTGTTGGCGCGATCCTTGAAGCCGAGATACGACGGCACTGCAATCGCGAGCAGAATGCCGATGATGACGAGCACGATGAGGAGCTCGATGAGCGTGAAGCCCGACTCCTCCTTGGAGACCCGTGCCTGCAACCGGGAGATGAACGAAGACATGTACTTGCTCCTTGCTTGGGGGGGGAGAGAACCAACTTGTTCCTGTATCGGACGGCCCGCGAGGATCCCCATACCCCCGAACGGGTGATTCGCCGGAGAAGGGAGTCACGCGGTGAGAGAGAGGCGACGCCTTGCTCCATCTCTTGGGCGCGCGCAAGGCATTTCCGTGAGGCGGTCCTACAAAAGCGTTCTCGTCGGGTAGGTGCCACACTGCCGCTGCTTCTTCTTTGGGCTCGGTCTCGTCCGGACGGGGGTCAGTCCGGACGGGGGTCAGTCCGGTACGGCGACAGCCAGGCCGCCCGAGCTCCCGGAGAGTGAAGGCGGCGGAGGCGGCGGAGGCGGCGCGTGTATTCCCTCGCGCGCGCGATCTAAAGAGGTGAGACAGAGAAAGGGGAGTGAGCCCCCGTACCTTCCCGACCCGGGCGGGAAGCGAACAGGCCCTCAAGGCTCACGCGGGCCCTGCCGATAGAAGCAACGTGGAACAGTCGGAGCACACATCAGGCACCTCGGTTTCCGTTGATGCCCTACTCGAGCGAACGGTTGCGCTCGGTGCCTCCGACCTGCACCTGACCTCGGGCTCCCTCCCGGCGATTCGCCGGCGCGGCCACATCGAGCTGCTCGGCGAGTTTCCGCTCCTCGACCCCGATCTCATCCGCCAGCTCGTCTACCGCATCACTACAACCGAGCAGCAGAAGAACCTGGAGTTGAAGCGCCAGCTGGACTTTGCCTATGGCATCCGCGGCCTCGCACGTTTCCGGGTCAACGCGTACTTCCAGCGCGGGAGCCTGGCCGCAGCCTTCCGCACGATTCCCACTGACATCAAGTCGCTCGACGAGCTCGGCCTCCCCTCGAGCTTGCTCGACCTCACCAACAAGCCCCGCGGCCTCGTTCTCGTCACCGG
Source organism: Thermoleophilia bacterium (assembly GCA_009694305.1). Classification (GTDB taxonomy): domain Bacteria; phylum Actinomycetota; class Thermoleophilia; order Gaiellales; family Gaiellaceae; genus Gaiella. Next base: position 124,386 of record SHVL01000001.1, on the reverse strand, counting down.
CCCGACGGGCTCGGGCAAGTCCACCACGCTGGCATCGCTCGTGGACGAGATCAACAGGACACGGACGGATCACATCATCACGATCGAGGACCCGATCGAGTTCCTGCACTCCCATAAGGGGTGCATCGTCAACCAGCGCGAGATCGGCGAGGACGCAACCGGCTTCGCAGATGCGCTTCGCGGTGCGCTACGTCAGGACCCCGACGTGATCCTTCTCGGCGAAATGCGTGACCTCGAGACGATCTCGACTGCACTTACCGCGGCCGAGACGGGCCACCTGGTCTTCGGGACACTGCACACCCAGAGCGCGCCGAGCACGATCGACCGGATCATCGACGTGTTCCCGGCAGAGCAGCAGGCGCAGGTGCGGATGCAGCTCGCCAACACGCTTCAGGGGATCGTCACCCAGACCCTGCTCCCGACCCTCGACGGGCGGGGGCGAGCCGTGGCTCTCGAGATTCTGTTCCTCGACGACGCAATCAGGAACCTGATCCGCCAGGGGAAGATCGAGCAGGTCTACTCCTACATGCAGACCGGCACACGCCGTGGCATGCAGACCATGGAGCAGTCGCTCACGGAACTGGTGCAGAAGAATGTCATCTCCTTCGACGAGGCGATCAGCTGTTCGGGCCGCCCGGAAGCCCTTGTATCGGCACTCGAGCGCGCCGGAGTGTCTGTCCCTGTCATGTTCAACGACGGTACACCTGCTGCCTCGCCGACGTTCGGCGCGGCGCTGCGGGTAGCCGGGAGCTAACCGCCAATGTCCTTCTTGCATCCACGGAACGCAATCCCCGACCCCGGCCAGAGCGACGGGACGACGCCATCCTCTGCATTCGATCCGTCGCGCACGGGCGACTCGCAGAGCCCCGGTCGGGAGTCTTCCTCGATCGCATACGGCGCGACCCATGTCGATGCTCCTGCCGCAACCGGCGGCTCGGGTCGCCGCCCGATCGGCTTCGCGCCGCCCGAGAACGACCGGCCCGAGTTGCGCTTCAGCACGGAGTTGTCGTTCAAGCGGCACGAGGGATCTCCCCGCGCCAGCGTGACTCCGGACCAGCCGGCAGGCGATGCGCCCGCGTCGTGGCGCACCCCCCAGGAGACCACCCCTGATTTTGTCGCATCCGACCGGGTTGTCTCCGAGTCCGGAGATCGCGTGCGTGCTGCAGAGGAGAACGTGCTGTCCTCCGCGCACGAAGCCCCCGTGGACGAACCCGTCATCCTGGAGGCACCGGCCGATGACGGCGTGGCCGAAATCCAGGCGGAGGTTGGAACCCCTGTGGAGGCAGAAGCGCTTTTCCCCGCTCTCGAGTCCGAGCAGGCTGTCGCCACCGACCTCGACGAGGCCACCGGTGAGGTCGGGGATGCATCTGATACCGATTCTCTCCCGTTCTACCGCCGCGAGATCAGCTTCCGACGCAAGCAAGCGGCTCCTGCGCGAGTGGCCGAGACAGCTCCCGACGCTTCTGACGCATCCGAGCCAACAGGCGAGAGCCCGGTTGCCTCGGCGCCCGTGGAGCAACCGAGTCCCGGTTCGGAGGCCCCCCTGGTGCCGTCGGCTGCCGGCAGCGGCTGGACACGTGACGAGCAGTTGGGCGACATCGTTCTGCCCGGCCCCTCTCCGATCGACGCCGGCACCGCGGTGGACGGCGGGGTTGCCGGCGAGCCCGGAAATGCCGTCGAGGATGCACCGTCCGAGCCGTCCGGGCCGTCCGGGTCGTCCGGGCTCTCGAGGCTTCGAAGGCCCGGCCGTGAGCCGAGAAACACGAGTCGTCCTTCCCGCCGTCAGAAGGTGCGCCAGGTGGTTGGCCTCGAGATCGACGCGTCGCAGATTGCCGCCGCCGTCGTCAACGAGACGCAGACGGGCCACGAGCTCGTTCAGCTCGCCCGTCGGCCCCTGGCCCCCGGGATCGTCGTGGGCGGCGAAGTTCGCGACCCCGACGCGCTCGCGCTGGCGCTCAGCTCATTCTTCGACGACGAGAAGCTGCCGCGGAAAAGCGTGCGCATCGGCGTGTCGAGCAATCGCATCGGCGTTCGCACCTTCGACACCGTCGGGATCCAGGATGAGGTGCAGTTCGGCAACGCGGTCAGATTCAAGGCCCACGAACTGCTGCCGCTCGCGGCCCAGGAGTCGGTGCTCGACTACCGGGTGCTCGGAGAGCGACCGAACGAGGAAGGCGAGATGGTTCGGCGGGTGCTGCTCGTCGTCGCACCGCGCGCTCACGTCGAGCCCTACGCCCGGGTAGCTGCCACCGCGGGCCTGAAGCTCAAGGGCATTGACCTGGAGGCTCTCGCTCTCCTGCGCACATTCGTCAGCCCGGGGCCCGTCGCTGCCGGTGCGGTCGATGACATAGCCACGATCGTCGTCGAGATCGGACGCGAGTCTTCGACGCTGCTCGTCGCCGGTGGCGGTGCCTGCCAGTTCACCCGCGTGTTTGACTGGGGTGGAGAGACGCTCGAGGAGGCGATCGCGACATCGCTCGAGATCGACCGGATGGAAGCGGCAACGATCCTCCAACACATGTCCCTGTCGGGCCCCGGTCTCAGGCTCGAATCACTCGACGACGAGACGCGCTCGCGCGCAGTAGACGCGATCCGGCTGCGGCTGACGCCGTTCGCACGGGAGATCGTCAGCTCGCTGCAGTTCTACCAGACCCAGGCCGAGTCACTGGGCATCGGCGGCATCGTCGTCACGGGTGCCGCATCGGGCCTCGAGGGACTCGATGCGGAGCTGCGCCAGATGATCGGAGTCGATGTAGAGATCGGCGATCCACTCGCCCGCGTGACTCACTCGGCCGCATTCGATCCCGCGATCGAAGCCGTGATCGGCTCGATGGCCGTCTCGATCGGGCTCGCGGTCGAAGACCTCGCAACCCGGGGCGTCAATCTGACGCCTGGCGATGTCGTCAAGACGAGGAGCCGGCGATCGCTCTCGCTCTCGATCGCTGCCCCCGCCGCTGTTGCGGTTCCCCTCGTCGCACTCGGCCTTCTCTATCTCGGCGCGCATGGATCTGCGTCGGACAGCCAGGCCCAGCTCACCGCTGTTGCGGCCGAGGTCGCGAGCCTGCCCGCACCGGCAACCCCTCGCATCGCGGCGAATGTCGTCGGCGACGAGGTGGTACGTGCCACGGCCGTGGCGAGCGTTCTCGGTGGCCGTGTCGCCTGGGACGCTGTCTTTCGTGACCTCTCCCTTGTGCTTCCGGCCAACGTCTGGCTCCAGACACTCTCCCTCAGTCAGCCGGAGCAAGTCGGTCTCGCAGAGGGAGCAGTGGTGCCGGTTCCCCCCGGCCAGCCGGCTGCCGCGCCCGCCGCCGTCAACATCGACGGGTTCACGTACGAGCAGCCGGACGTTGCTCGCCTCCTCGCTCGACTCGCGACGGTCCCCTCGCTCGCGAGAGTCACGCTCGTCAGCAGCGAACAGACCGTTGTCGGCTCGAAGGACGTCGTCCACTTCGTCATCGTCGCCGACCTGAAGAACGCTGGAGGTGCCTCGTGAGCTCATTGCTCTCTTCCCCGAAGCGCAAGCTCGGGGCGGCTGTAGCCGGTGGCTTGCTCGTGCTCGTCGCCTGCTGGCTGCTTGTCATCGCTCCCGAGCGGTCGAAGGCGACCGACCTGAGCTCGCAGGTGGCCATCGCCAGGGCCGAGCTTCTCGCGCGTCGCGCGGCAGTGGCGAACCCCTCCGTCGCAGTCACCGTTCGGCCTGCCGACCTCTTCCGGCTGACGAAGGCGCTCCCGAACGAGACGGACATGCCTGGGATCCTGCTCGACCTGAATCGCCTTGCCGGAAGCAATGACCTTGCGTTCCACTCCGTGACGCCGGCGCCCGAGGTTGCGGGAATCGGCTATACAAAGCAGCCGCTCGCCGTGAGCCTCCAGGGGCGCTTCGCAGACGTCTCCCGGTTCCTCGGCGAACTGCGCCTGCTCGTCTCCGTTCGCGGAGGCCGGCTCGACGCCCGAGGTCGTCTCTACTCGGTCTCGAAGATCGATCTCAGCGCCCCCGAAGGGGCGGCGAAGTTTCCCCTCGTCAGGGCGAACGTCCTGTTGAACGCCTACGCCTTCAGCGCCCCACCGGCTACGCCGCCCGGAACCTCCGGTGCGCCCACCGCAACCGACTCGTCCTCCGGTGGGACGGTCGCGGCAGGAGTGACCCCCTGATGTCCAGGACGCCTCAGAAATCCGATCGCGCGGCAGCCGCAAAGGCGAAGCAGCAGAAGACCATCCTGATCGCAGGCTGCGTCGTCCTGCTCGCGATGGCCGCCCTCCAGGGCCCGAAGCTCCTGAAGCACGGCGGTGCGACAGCCGCCGACCCGGTTGCCTCCTCGCAGTCCGGGACGACGCTCACACCTGTTTCGACGACGTCCCCCGGAACGAGCGTCGCGACCACAGCGGCGGCCGGTGCAACAGCTGGCAGCGTGGCCGGTGTGGCTCTGCCGGCGGGGGCGACCGTGGCCGTCGCGACCGACCAGCTTGCCTCATTCAGGCTGTTCGAGGTCAAGGATCCGTTCGTTCCGCAGGCCGGCAACGAGACCGTAGGAGATACGGGTGCAATTCCGTCGGCCGACGAGCCGCTGCCCGTCGCCGGGCCGCCGCCCGCAGACAAGCCCACCGGGCAGGGCGCGAAACCCGTGACCGCCGCTGCCCCGCATCCTGCAGCGCTCAACAGCGCCACGATCAAGATCGACGGCAAGGAGCAGCAGGTGACCCTGAAGGCAACGTTCCCGACCGACGATCCGGCCTTCGTGCTCGTCTCTCTCACGAAGAAGGCTGCGAAGATCGCCGTCTCCGGCGGGTCGTTCGACACCGGGGAGACCGTCAAGCTCGAGGTCGGCAAGAAGCTCGTTCTCGTGAATACCGCAACCGACGTCCGGTACGAGGTACTGCTCGTGCGGACGGAGAACGCCGCTGCCTTCACAGCCCAGGCCCCTGCAGCTGCCACGGCGGCTGCCCCCGCAGCCCCCACGCCCACCCCACAGCCGTGATCGCTGCCAACTGCTTCAACCGCTCGACCCCGGGAGCCTGAGATGCCGCATTTCGCCTACAACGCCATCAACGCGCAGGGCATCGAGCTCTCGGGCGAGATCCAGGCGGCCGATATCTCTGCTGCGCGTGATGCCCTTCGCGGCAACGGCCTGCTGGCCGAGGTCATCTCGGAACAACTGGGCCGGGTTCGGACCGTCAAGAAACCGGGTTTCTTCGACAAGAAGGTCAAGCCGAAGTCGCTGCAGGTGTTCTCGCGGCAGTTCGCGACGATGATCGAGGCAGGCCTGTCGGTTGTCAGCGCTCTCGTCATCCTGGAGGAACAGAGTGACGATCCGCCGCTGAAGCTCGTCATTGCGAACGTGCGTGAGGAGGTCGAAACCGGAGCGGTTCTCTCGGAGGCGATGGCCCTCCACCCGGAGGTCTTCAGCCGCCTTTTCGTCGCAATGGTCGAGGCAGGCGAGGCAGCCGGTGTGCTCGACACGGTGCTCGATCGTGTCGCTATCCAGATCGAGAAGGAGCAGCGAATCAAGCGCCGTGTCCGTGGAGCGATGATCTACCCCGCGGTCGTCATCACCTTCGCGGGCCTCGTGATGACGGGCATGCTGATGTTCCTCGTCCCCGTGTTCGTCAAGATCTTCGACCAGCTCGGCGGCGACCTGCCGCTGTTGACGCAGTACGTCCTCAAGGCGTCGAACGCGTTGCGCTACCCCTGGTTCCCGGGCGTTCCGATCCCGGGCGTCGTCTTCATCTTCGGTGGCCTCGGCACCGCATTCTGGTATTTCCGCCGATGGAAGAAGACCGACGGGGGCAGAGCGAAGTGGGATGCCTTCAAGCTCCGGATTCCGATGCAGATCGGTGGGGTCGTCCTCAAGGTTGCGATGGCCCGTTGGTCGCGGACACTGGCGACGTTGATCGCGTCGGGCGTAGACATCATGCGTGCGCTCGAGATTACGGCGCAGACCTCGGGCAACTGGGTCGTCGAGAAGGAGACTGCCGATCTGCGGCTTCGTGTCGAGGAGGGAACAGCGATCGCGACACCGTTGATCGAGAGCGACATCTTCCCGCCCATGATCGCCCAGATGGTGAAGATCGGCGAGGAGACGGGTGAGCTCGAGAAGATGCTTTCCAAGGTGGCCGACTTCTACGAGGACGAGGTGGACGCGTCTGTCCAGGCTCTGACATCGATCATCGAGCCGATGATGATGATCGGCGTCGGCGCCATGGTCGGGGTCATCATCGTCAGCATGTACCTCCCGATGTTCAAGCTCCTCACGCTCGTCAAATAGCGCGCGCGTAGGGACTCACCCCTGGTGCGGAGCGGTTTGCGTGCGTCGCTCGGCTTCGCCGACGGCGGCCGGTGAACATCGAGTGTTTTCGAGGTGGGTCTTCCATCAGGAACATGAAAGGAGTAGCATCGGGCGTTGTGCCCGGTACGCAGCCGCGGATCCGGGTCTACAAACGCACCGGGAGGACACACGTATGTCAGAAGCAGAGATCGTCGTAGTCGACCTGTATATCGCCGTCTACCCTGACGCCGGGGCTGCACAGGGCGACTGGGATGCAATCAAGGAGCTTGCCGACGAGGGCGAGATCAAGATCGACGGGCTCGTGCTCGTCAGCCGCAAGTCCGACGGGAAGATTCACGTCGAGGATTCCTCGCATGACACCCGCAAGGGCCTTCTCTGGGGTATCGTCGGCGGCCTCGTCGTCGGCCTGATCTTCCCGCCCGGGCTGATCGTCGGGGCCGTCGTCGGTGGTGGGATCGGTGCCGGACTCGGTGGACTTCGCTCCCATCACGAGAAGAAGGAGATCAAGGAGGACGTCGAGGACGTGCTGCCGCTGAACAGCTCGGCGATCGTCGCGCTCTTCGAGGAGCGGTGGGCCGTCGAGGTAGACAAGACGCTCACGAACGCGAGCGAGATCAACAAGCGCAAGGTTGACGCCGAGAGCGTCGAGCAGGTCAAGAGCGCTGCAGCAAGCAGCACCGGCTAGAGAAGACCGAGCTGTAGGAGGAGCGCGCCCAGAGAGGGTGTTGCTGCAGGCCCCGGCCGCGCTCCTCCCGCAGATCAGGACTCTGGCTTCGACGATGACCCCTTCGCACGTCTTGACGGCCCGAACGTGCTGGGCCGGTGGCGCGTGGGTCAGATCCCCGCCCGCGTCGAGACCCGGCCGACGCTGACTGCCTGCAAGAGCAGCGCGGAGCCGTGCTCGGCCTGGCGGGGTTCGTCGCCTACGGCCGACGTGCCCGAGAGCAGGAAACCAGTTTCTGTTCCGGCCCGTGCCCGGAGATAGTCGGTGGTCGTCTCAGTCGACGACGAGGACGCGCGAGCCGAGTTCGCGCTCGACCTCGACGGCCACGTCGGTGCCGAGGAACCGGCTCAGAAAGCCATGGTGGTGCGCGGCGAGAACGACGAGACGAGCCCCGCGGTCACGTGCGGTGGCCGCGATCTTGTCGGCGGCGTTGCCGACGGCCCAGACGTAGTCGGCTTCGAGTCCTGCGGCCTCGATCCGGACACGGGCGTGGGCAAAGATAGGCTCGAGCTCGGCGGGTTCGACGAGAGGGATCATCTCGGCTCTCTCGTTGATGTTGCCGAAGTTCTGCGGGCCCTCGGGGTCGAACAGCATCTCGAAAACCGAGAGGACGACGAGGGAGTCCCCCGAGGACTTCGCCTCCTCGATCGCGCGGTCGAGGGCGCGATCGGCGCCTTCGGAGTCGTCGTACCCGATGAGGATCGTGCTTGCCATACGGAGACCATCGCAGTTTCTGCATGGTCGCGGCGTCAGTGCCGCCGCGACCATGCAGAAAGGCAATCGGCTCTAGCCGAGTGCCTTCGCCTTCATCGTTTCGAACTCGGCCTGCGTGATGGCGCCGCTGTCGAGCAGCGACTTCGCCTGCGCGACCTCGTCTGCGGGCGACGGGCCTGCGACGGACTTGATGTAATCGTCCTGCTGCGCTTTTACCGCCTTCATCTGTTCCACGTTTCTGTCGGCCATCCCGTTGTGGTTGATGATGAGGTAGAGGAGGACACCCAACCACCAGAAGAGGACGACGAAGATGATCCAGATTGCCTTGGTGAGACCACCCATGTCGCGGCGGCGGAAGATGTCTGCAAAGACGGTGATCAGGATCCAGATCCAGATGATGAACGCAAAGAACACGATCATCAACCAGAGTGCGTCGAGGAACGGATAGCTACTTAGTGGGAACACTGAGATCTCCTTCGTCGAGGGTGGTGCGCCATCAGACCGTCCGAGGCCGACGCGACCGTAAGGTTACGCTTCCAACAATGACACATCTGGCCGCGGGACGGAGAGGAAGCGACGCGAATGCGTGAACGTCTTGGACGGTTCGCTCCGATCGTTATCTGGCTCCCGGGGTACCGTCGCTCGTTTTTCGGCCGCGATCTTCTTGCAGCGCTCGCCGTCTGGGCCGTGCTCGTGCCGCAGGCCGTCGGCTACGCGGCTCTTGCCGGTGCGCCGCCGGACGCCGGACTCGCAACTGCCCTTGCTGCAGGCGTGCTGTACGCGGTGTTCGGCACGTGCCGTCAACTCGACGTCGGGCCGAGTTCCATGACCGCCGTGACGGCAGCTGCGGTGCTCGTTCCGGTCGTGACTCTCTACCCCGATGTGTCGTACGCCGTCCTGCTCGCGGCGCTCGCGGTTTTGACCGGCGTTCTGCTCATCATCGCCGGCGTGCTTCGCCTTGGCTTCGTATCCGAGTTCCTTGCCAGGCCCGTGCTCGTCGGTTTCATCAGTGCGGTCGCATTCCTGATCATCGCCGGGCAGATCCCGAAGCTTCTCGGTATTCCTGCCGAGACCGGGAACCTGCCCGAGGAACTATGGCGGGAGGCCGAAACGTTCGCTGACATCAAGTGGGACACCGCGGCCGTCGGTTGCGTGTCGTTGTTTGCGCTGCTCGTGCTTCGGCGGCTAGCCCCTCGTGTTCCGTGGGCGCTCTGTGTGACTGCCGTAGCGATCATCTGTAGCCGCGCGTTCGACTTCTCCGCCAACGGCATCGCGGTGATCGCCGATGTCCCGGCCGGCCTCCCGAGCTTCGCACTCCCCGGTCTCGGCCTCGATCAGTTCAGCGCACTCTGGAGCGGGGCGATAGCCGTTGCGTTTGTTGCCCTCGCCGAGTCCATCGGTACCGCGCGGTCGCTCGCGTTGAAGGGCGGCTATGACATCGATGCGAATCAGGAGCTCATCGCGCTCGGCACGGCGAATGTCGGGACAGGGCTGCTCCAGGGGTTCCCGGCCGACGCCAGCCTCTCCCGGAGCGCCGTGGGCGTTGCTATCGGGGGTCTCACGCGTGTGTCGGGGCTCATCGTGGCAGCGTTCGTCGTCCTCACGATGCTCTTTCTGACGCCGTTCTTTGACGGCCTGCCGCAGGCGACGCTCGCGGCAATCATCATCGCAGCCGTCATCGGACTCGTTGACGTGGGTGGTTTCCGGACGCTCTGGCGGATTGATCCGCCAGACGCGATGCTCGCCGTCGTCGGGTTCGCGAGCGTGTGTCTGCTCGGCATCTTGCCCGGCGTCCTGACGGCTGTGCTCGCATCGCTGCTCGTGCTCGTGCGGCGTTTGTACAAGCCCACGATCACCGTGCTCGGTCGCCTGGAAGGAGAACCGGGTGTCGACGAGGACTTCATGTTCCGTAGCATCGACCGTCATCCAGCGTGCAAGACCATCCCCGGGCTCGTTCTCTTCCGCTTCTCGAACGAGTTGTTCTTTGCCAACGCCTCGTTCTTTCGCAACGCGACGTTGCGACTCGTTGACGCATCCGACCCCCCCGCGCGTACCGTCCTCGTTGACGCCGCTGCGATCAGCCATCTCGACGCGACGGCAGCATGGATGCTCGATGACCTCCTGGAACGTCTCGCCGCCAAGGGGGTAACCCTCGAGCTTGCCCGGACGACGACACCGCTCGACGACTCTCTGCTGCGAGCGGGCCTGATCGACCGGATCGGTGTCGATCACCTGTATCCGTCGTTGCACGACGGGGTCGAGGCATTTCTTGCCCGCGTGCCCGATGCTCACGACTGAGAGACGGCCTGCTCTGCGCGTCGTCGTTGCGGGGGCAGGTATCAGATTGCGATCTGCTCGCCGGGCCTGAGAATCCGGACGGCCGTGGAGGGAGCGTGCTCGAGGACAGCCTGCTCGAAGAGGGCGGGCGGCATCTCCAGGAACCCGGGCGGGCTTTGCAGGCCGAGGTGGATCGGGTAGTAGGTGCCCCAGTGGATCGGGATTGCGAGGCGGGCACCGAGCAGCGCCGCGGCCTGTGCCGCACGGGTCGGATCCATGTGGCCCGGCCCCATCGTCGGCCCCCAGCCCCAGATCGGCAGGAGGGCAACGTCGAGGGGAGAGAGCTCGGCCATCGCGGGGAAGAGGTCGGTGTCTCCCGCAAAGTAGACGGAGCGCCCCTCGCCGGTGATCACGTAGCCGAGCGGCTCGGCCTGTGCGCCGAACGGTAGCCGGCCCGTGTCGTGCTCGGCCCTCGTCGCGCGCACCGTCACGGATCCGATCTCGATCTGTTCGCCGGCCCGCAACTCGACGACGTTCTTCACACCCGCCTTGCGCCGGATCAGCGCTCCGGCTCCGTGGGGAGCGATGACGGGGACATCGCGCCCGAGCTTCTGTAAGGAGGGCAGGTCGAGGTGGTCGTAGTGCAGGTGTGAGATCAGAACCGCGTTGACGCCCCGCAAGGCGCCGGAGTCAACCTTGCCGGCACGACGCAGGTGTGCGACGCGGTTGCGGAGCAGCGGGTCGGTCAGGAGTCGGACGCCGCCCAACTCGACGAGAACGGTGGCGTGCCCGAGATACGCGACAGCTGCCGGGAGAGGTGACGAGGTCACGTCGAGATCCTATGTCTCGTCACGAGTGGCCGTCCGGGACGGAGCGTACGGTGTGGAGGTGTCTCAGGCATCCCCTCCGGCCTCCGAGGTTCCGGTGTCAGGCGTGAGAGCATTGAACGTCAACTTCACGGCTCGGACGATGTTCCTCGTTGCAGCCGTCGTCGGCCTCGCGTGGGCGTTCGTCTATATCCGGGACGCACTGATGACGCTGTTCCTGGCTCTCTTCATGGCACTCGTGCTCGAACCCGTGCTGCGGGGAATGCAGCGCAAGCTGCCCCTCGGCCGCGGCGCCTGTGCTGTTCTGCTCCTGCTCGGACTCGCCGTTGTCGGAATCGGATTCGCGCTCCTGCTCCTCTCGCCGCTCGCCCAGATGTTCAGCGATTTCGTTGACGAGCTGCCGTCGATTGTCGAGGACATCAGCACGAACTCCTCGGTCGGTGCGTGGGTTGACGCCCACAGTCAGACGCCGGAGACAGCGCAGGCCAACGTGAAGGAGATCGCGCAGGGTGTAGCGGCTGCCGCCGGTGGTCTCGCGGGGTTCGTCATCTCCACGTTCAGCCTCGTCCTCGCGCTCGTCACGACGGTCTTCCTCACGCTCTTCCTGATGATCGACCTCCAGCGCCTGATCGCAGCCGTTGACACCTTGCTCGACCCGCGCGACTCCGATCGCTGGAACCGCATGTCGGAGCGGATCATCACCGCGGTCTCGCGCACGATGCTCGGCAACATCGCGATCTCGATCATCTGCGGGCTGATCTACGGCGTCTCTGCCTGGATCCTCGGGACGCCGTTCCCGGTTGTGATGGGCGTCATCGGGGGGCTCTTCGATCTCGTCCCGATGGTCGGCGCCACGATCGCCGGGACAATTCTCGTGCTGGCAACGCTCACGCAGGGTCTCACCCCGGCGTTGATCATGTTGGCGGTCGTCCTCGTCTACCAGCAGTTCGAGAACTACGTTCTCCAACCAACGATCCTCGGCAAGGCCGCCAGTATCTCGGGCTTCTTCGTGATCCTGAGCGTGATGCTCTTCGGAGCGCTCTTCGGCGTCGTCGGCGCGATCATCGCGGTTCCGATCATCGCCTCGATCCAGATCGTCGTCAGAGAGCTCACCGGGGAGCGGCGCGCCAGCATGGCGGCTCTCCGATCGACAGCTGACCCACCGGTCGCGTCCGTCTGAGTTGGGCTACGCTGTGCGGCGGAAAGCGCGCCGTCATTGTTGTAGAGGAGGAGCTCCGTGTCCGACGTCCCCGCAAGTCACTCTCTGTCACGTGGCCGCATCATCGGTGTGCGTGCTCTCCTCGTCCTCGGCGTTCTGCTCAGCGTTCTCAGCATTCTCTCGACCTACGTCAAACGTGAGGCACTCGACACCGACCGGTTCAAGCAGACCTCTCGGGCGTTGATCGCGGACCCCCTGATCCAGGAGCAGGTGGCGGCACGCCTCGTTGACGCGTTCTATACCAAGGTGGACGTCTCTGCCGAGCTGAAGGACGCCCTTCCGACGAACCTCAAGCCGCTCGCCGGTCCGCTCACGGGCCTCTCGCGGGGGTTTGCAGATACGGCGGCGCAGAAGCTCCTGACCCGTTCGAGCGCCCAGGATGCGTTCGTCGAGCTTGCCTCGCTCTCCCAGTCGCAGGTCGTGAAGATCCTCCAGGGAAACACGAGGGTCGTGAGTACGACGAACGGTAATGTCGTTCTCGATCTGACACCGCTCGTGCTGAAGTTCGGCGACAGGTTCGGGTTCGTCAGTAACCTCGCGGACAAGATTCCGCAGGGGTCGGCGCAGATTACGATTGTGAACGCCGACGGCCTGGATACCGCGCAGACGATCACGCGCTGGCTCGAGCAGGTTGCGAACTACATCTGGATTCTCGCGGTTGCCGCCTGGGTCGGTGCGATCTGGCTCGCCCGCGGTAGACGTCGGCAGGAGGTTCGGGCGCTCGGAATCGGCCTCATCGCCGTCGGGATCCTCGTTCTCGTCCTGCGATTTTTTGCGGGCAAGTACTTCGTCGAGAACCTCGTCACGAGCGAGGCGGCGAGGCCGGCGGCGAGTGACGCGTGGCAGATCATCACGAAGGCGCTGGCCGACGCAGGGTGGGTCACGTTTGCCGTCGGCGCTCTCGTGGCACTCGGCGCCTGGTTGATCGGGCATGGCCAACGAGCGACGTCTGTTCGGAGCGCTGTCGCACCGGCGCTGAGTCGTACCGGAGTCGCCTGGGCCTCGTACGCCGTGATCATCTTCTTGCTCATCTGGATCCTGCCGATCCAGATGTTCCGAACCAGTGTCGGCCTGGTGCTCCTGTCTGCGATCGGGTTCGTCATTCTCCGACGGCAGGTGGCTGCGGAGGCAGGGTCGGCTCCGGTCGCGGACACGGCGAGCGCTGCACCGCTCGATCCGCCTGCGCCGCCCGGCTAGAGCGCGGCGGTCAGGCAGGCAGCGCAGCTGCCGTGGAGGATGACCTCGTGGGACCGCATCCCACAGTGGAGTCGTTCCGCGACCGCTGTGAGCGTCTTCTCGAGCCCGGGGTCGGAGAACGGCTCGATCCTGCCGCAGTCGTCACATACGAGGTGATGGTGATGTTCTCCGCCCGCGTGGGCGGGCTCGAACCGCGCAATCCCGTCGCCGAGCTCGACACGTTGCACGAGGTCGAGCTCGACGAGTTGCTCGAGGGCGCGATAGACGCTCGCAATCCCGATGCGCTTGCCCTGCCCGCGGATGTCGTCGAAGATCTCCTGCGCCGAATGGCAGCACGGCTGGGCCCCGAGATGCTCGATCACGGCCCGGCGGGAGCCCCCGTTGCGGAGCCCCTCCGCCTGGAGGCTCTCGAGCGCGCGGCCACTCCAGTTCTCGTGATGCCCGGACACGTTATAGATGATACCGATTCTCACTCGCTGCTAGTCTGTGGTAATGCTTTCGAGAATCATTCTCTTTAGTGGCGTCTGCGCTGTGCTCACAGCGGCGTCCGTACCTCTCGCCGGGTGTGGCTCGACCACAACGGCCGTCAGCGCGAACGAGAGCGTCGTGACGGCGTTTTATCCCATTGCCTACGCCGTCGAGCAGATTGCGGGACAGAGCGTCGATGTCCGCAACCTCACTCCGGCCGGTGTCGAGCCGCACGACCTCGAACTGACGCCGGGCGACGTGCGCGACGTGGACGGCGCGGCGCTCGTCCTCTATCTCGGCGAGGGGTTCATGCCGGGTCTCGAGACCGCCGTGGAGCAGCGCGGTGGGCGTTCGGTAGACCTTCTCGCCGATCAGGTGCTCAGCCCCGGTCGTGACGAGGACGGAGCGAAGGCCCGCGACCCGCACGTGTGGCTCGATCCGGTTCGGTACGCCGCCATGGTGCGCGCGATCGGGGTTGCGCTGCACAAGAGAGCCGGAGCCGAGCGTCTCGCCGGCAGGGCCGAGCGGCTCGATGCCGTGTTCCGGCAACGGCTTGCGAGCTGCGCGCGTCGTCAGATCGTCACGAGCCATGCGGCCTTCGGGTATCTCGCAGCTCGATACGGCCTCGAACAGGTTCCGCTCGAGGGGCTCTCTCCCGAGGCCGAACCGTCGGCCCGCGACATCGCCGGCCTCGCCGGCCTCGTCGAGACAACCGGCGCGACAACGGTGTTCTTCGAGACGCTGGTCTCACCGAAGCTCGCGCAGACGGTCGCACGTGAGGCGGGGGTCGAGACCGCCGTGTTGAACCCGCTGGAAGGGCTGACCGGTGGCGAGGTCGCCGCAGGGGCGGACTACTTCTCCGTCATGCGTGCGAACCTTGCAGCTCTGGGGAAGGCTCTCGGATGCCGGAGCTGACCTCCGTCGTCGAGCTCGAGGGCGTCTCGTTTGCCTATCGGGCGGGCGTTCGGGTGCTCGAGGATGTGTCCTTCGAGGTCTCCGCCGGGGAGTTCGTGGCGATCGCGGGACCGAACGGCGGGGGCAAGACGACCCTTCTCCGACTCGTGCTCGGTCTCGAACGTCCTACAACGGGAACGGTGCGCGTCTTCGGGCAAGTGGGTGGCAAGAGCGTGGACGGCGCGCGGATCGGCTATCTCCCGCAGCGCGCCCGTGTCGTTGGTGAGGCACCCGTCACCGTGCGCGAGGTTGTTTCGACGGGGCGCCTCACCTCGGCAGGAATCTGGGGGCCGTTGCGCCGTTCCGACCGTGAGGCAGTTGCGCGTGCGATCGAGACGGTCGGACTCAGCGACCGTGCCGACTCGCCCCTGAGGACGCTCTCTGGCGGGATGCAGCAGCGGGCGCTGATCGCCAAGGCCCTCGCCTCCGAGCCAACGCTGCTCGCACTCGACGAGCCGACCACCGGGGTAGACGCCGAGTCGCAGGATTCGCTCGGTGTTCTGCTCGAGGAGTTACGCACGCAGTTCGGGGTGACGATTCTGTACGTCTCCCACGAGTTCGGTGCTGTCGAGCACGTCGTTGACCGGATCGTCCTCGTGCGTGGAGGCATCGTCTACGACGGGCCCCCGAGTGGCCTCCCGGGTGTGTGGCACGACCCCTCCCACACGCATGCTTGATCTCGAGTTCATGCGGCTTGCCCTCGCGACGGGGGTGATCGTCGGAGTGCTGGCTCCGGCCGTCGGATTCTTCCTCGTCGAGCGGCAGGCCTCGCTCGTCGGCGACGGCCTCGGGCACGTCGCGTTCGCCGGCGTCGCGGTGGGGTACCTCCTCGGCATCTCGCCGGTGCTGACTGCGCTTGTCGCGGCAGTGATCGGCGCTCTCGCAATCGAGTGGTTGCGCACGCGTCGTGGAGCCGCCGGCGACCAGGCCCTTGCTCTCGTCTTCTATACGGGTATCGCTGCCGGCGTCGTACTCATCTCGAAGGCGGGTGCGCTCAACGTCAACCTCTTCCAGTTCCTGTTTGGCTCGATCCTCACGGTCACGCGTGCCGACTTCCTGACGGTGCTCGTGCTCGGTGTCGGAGCCCTGACCACGATCGCGATTCTCTTTCGTGGCCTCGTCGCAACGGTGCTCGACGGTGAAGGGAGTCGTGTGGCGGGCGTTCCAGTGACCCGGCTCAACGTCGTTGTCGCGGTGCTGGCGGCCCTCACCGTCGCGGTCTCGATGCGAATCGTCGGGATCCTCCTGATCGCGGCGCTTATGGTTCTCCCGGTGATTGCCGCAAACCGGGTTGCCTGGAGCCTCCGCTCGACCTTCGCTCTCTCGATGATGTTCGGCGTCTGCGCGGTCATCGCCGGACTGTCGATCGCCTACTACGCGAACCTGCCACCGGGAGGCACGATCGTTCTCGTCGCCGCAGGATTCTTCCTCGTAGCCTCGGGCCTTTCCGCAGTGGTGCGTCGAGGATGAGGAGACCATTGCTGCTCTTCTCCTCCGCGCGGCAGCGGTGCCGGCCCCGCAAGACGCTCCTGCGTGTGGCAGTTGTCACCTGCGGTATCTCGGCGGCGGCCGTCACCGCAGCCTTCTCCTGCGCTGAGGTGGCGGCTGCCACGGCCGGAGATGTCGGGCGCGTCGCCCGGGGCGTGGCGCTGCCGCCGGTCTCCGTGCCCTACGAGATCGGCTCGCCGGTGCTGCGCTCGATCTGGGTCGATCCCCGCAGCGGCAATGACGGCCGTAGCGGCAGGACGCGGCGGCAGGCACTGCGCACCCTCGCTGCGGCATGGCTCAGGATTCCCCGTGGCCGCGTCCTGACGGGAACGGGGTACCGGATCCGGATCACTCCGGGCACGCTCGGAGCCGCCGGGGTGCCGAACTACTTCGAGTCTCGCCATGGCACCTACCGGTTCCCGATCCTGATCGAGGCTGCCGACGGCCCCGGCACGGTCACGCTGGCCGCGGCCAACATCTACGACACGCGGTACCTCTACCTCCTCGGTCTGCGCTTCGCATCGGCCATCGGCGATGCCCTGCACTGCGAGAAATGCGACCATTTCCTGTTGCGCAACAGCGTCGTCCGCGGCGCTCCGCGTGCGAGTTGGAAGGTCGGCGACCTGCTCAAGGTCAACCAGTCACAGCACGTCTATCTCGAGTCGAACGACATCTCCGGGGCATCCGACAACGCGGTTGACTTCGTGGCCGTGCAGTACGCCACGATTCTCTCCAACAGAATCCACGACAGCAACGACTGGTGCGCCTACGTCAAGGGCGGCTCTGCCTCTGTCAGGGTGAGTGGCAACGAGATCTACGACTGCGGCACGGGTGGCTTCAGCGCGGGTCAGGGAACGGGATTCCAGTTCATGACCTGGCCGTGGCTGCAGTACGAGGCCTACGACGTCAAGGTGACGAACAACGTCGTCCACGACGTGGACGGTGCAGGCCTCGGCGTCAACGGTGGCTATGCGGTGCTCCTCGCGTACAACACCCTCTACCGGGTCGGCGCACGCGACCATCTGCTCGAGTTCGTTGCCGGCCACCGCTCCTGCGACGGCCGGCCGGGCGACGACGGACGCGGGCGCTGTGCGGCGTGGCTCGCCCGGCGGGGCTTCGGTACGACGCGGGTGGACGACGGCGAGAACTACGTGCGGATTCCGAACAACCACGTCTACGTCTACGACAACCTCATCTTCAACCCGCCCGGGACGCAGAGCAGGTACATGCACATCGCCGTCGCACGGCCCTATGCGGGGGAGTGGCAGGCCGGTTCGAACGTCCCTGTCCCTACCCGCTTCGACGCCGACCTCCGCTTCCGCGGCAACGTGGTGTGGGACGGCCCCCGCGGTCATCCGAGCGGCCTGGGCGGCGACGCCGGTTGCCGTGACGAGAACTCCACGTGCAACGACACCCGCTACCGGACCGAGAACCGCGTCAACAGCGTGCGTCCGGTGCTCGTCTCACCGGAGGACGGCGACTACGCTCTCACGACGGCTTCAGCGGCGGCTCTCTCGGCGCGCACCGTCGCGGCCCCGGCATTTCGCTGGGCCGATGCTCCGGCAGGCGTGCCTGTCGGGAACCTCTCCAATGCGGTGCCCCGCGACCGGAAGGGAGTCGTCCGCGGCTTCCGTTCGACGCCGGGCGCCTACGCTGGCTGAGGCGCGGCCTCCCGACCGGCAACGTCGCTCTCTCCCGACCGGCAGGGGCCGGGCCCACACCGTTCGGGCGAGACGAGTGGAGGCCTGCAGCCAGGCCGTTGGGTAGCGTTGGCTCTCATGCCCGACCGTCTGCTTGCCTTGCCGGTTCGGATCGAGGCCTCCGAGATCGTTCCTCTCGAGCGCGTGGTTGCCGACGGCGTCCGACGGTCGAACCTCGTCCGCCTCTGCGGACGAGGCGAGGAGGGGCGTGGGGAGGACGTGACCTTCGACGCCGCAGACAGGCGTGCTCTTCTCGATGCAGGCCTCCCGGAGGGGTTGTATGCGGCACGGACAGTCGGCGACGTAACGGCTCTGCTCCGGGACTGCAAGCTCACCGCGGCACGACCGCGATGGGAGGCTGTGCACCGCTATCGCTTCTGGGCGATCGAGGCAGCCGCGCTCGACCTGGCCCTGCGCCAGGGCGGCATCGGTATAGCGGAGGCGCTCGGTCGCATTCCTGCCCCACTCCACTTCGTCGTCTCGCGGAGGGTGGACGGACAGGAGGATTTTCTCGAACTCCTGCGGCGCTTTCCGGGCCTGTCCCTCAAGCTCGACGTTACGTCGGGCTGGACGGAGGGAGTCGCCGCCGCTATCGCAGCGAGTGGCACCGTGGCGACACTCGATCTCAAGGGGACCTCGCCGGGAAGCTCGGTCTATCTCGAGCCCGACCCCGTGATCTACGAGCGTGTTGCCCGCCTGTTCCCCGATGTCTGGCTCGAGGATCCCGGCCTGACTCCGGCGACCGAGCGAGTGCTTGCGGCCCATCGGGCGCGCATCGCCTGGGACGAGCCGGTCGGCTCGGTGGACGATGTCCCGGTTGGCGCCGGGGCAGTGAACGTCAAGCCTGCCCGCATCGGCTCGATCCAGGGCGTTCTCTCCCTGCTCGAGCATTGCGCGAGATGCGAGATACCCGTCTACGGCGGTGGTCAGTCGGAGATCGGGCCGGGCCGGGGTCAGGCGCAGATCCTGGCGTCTCTGTTCTACCCGACCTCTCCGAACGACCTTGCGCCGCCGGGCTACAACGACGCCGGGCCCGGAACGGGACTCCCGTCGAGTCCTTTCGGCCCCGTCGCCGGAGTTACGGGGTTTCGCTGGCGCTGACGGCCGGCGTGGCAAGCAGGAGGCCGAAGTCCCCGTCCGGATCCGTCCACCAGCGTTCGACGGTCAGGCCCGCCGCGGCAAGCTCTTTCTCGATCCCCTCGCGCCGGAACTTCGAGCTCACCTCGATGCGCAACAGTTCGCCGTCCCCGAACGAGACGTCCGTGTCGAGCACGGGTAGCGCGACCGTCTGCGCCCGCAGCGAACGCAGGCCCAGTTCCACCCACTCGTTCTCTGCATCCCAGCGCGCCTCGAACGAGAAACCCTCCTGGTCGAAGCGCGAACCGAGCTCACGGTCGAGCACCGTCAGCGCATTACGAACGAACGCCTCGGTGATGCCCGCCGAGTCGTTGTATGCCGCTTCGAGGCGCTCCGGGCTCTTGACGAGGTCGATGCCGAGCAGGAAATGGTCATCGGCTGCAAGCGTCTCGGAGACGGCACGTAGAAAGCGCGCGCGGTGCTCAGGGCCGAGGTTCCCGATCGTGCTTCCGAGAAACGCGAGTAGCCGGGGGGAGCCCTTGGGGATCGAGTGCAGGTGCTTCTCGAAGTCCCCTACGACCGCCTCGACGCCGATGCCTTCGTAGCGTGCCGCTATAGCGTTGGCGCTCTGGGAGAGTATCTCCTCGCTGACATCGACGGGAGCAAACACGGCCAGCGTGCCGACCGCATGGAGCGCATCGAGGAGCAGAGTCGTCTTCTCGGAGGTACCCGAACCGAGCTCGACGAGTGTCGTTGCCCCGGTCAACTCGGCGACTTCGGCGGCGCAGCCCTCTAGGATCATCCATTCGGTGCGGGTCGGGTAGTACTCCGGCAGACGGGTTATCTCGTCGAAGAGCTCTGACCCTCGCTCGTCGTACAGCCACCGGGGCGCGATCTGCTTTGGCGTCTCCCGCAGGCTCCAGAACACCTCGTCGAGAAGCGCCACACGGCGGTCGTCGGCTGCGAAGAGGACGTCGATCCGGACACGGGGAGCCCTTGGCGTCATTTCAAGCATCGGTCACACACCGGAAGCCCGCAAAGATCTGACGGCGCTGAGGGTAGTCCCAGTTGCGTGCAGTCGGACGCGCCACCAGCGGATCCGATGCCCACGAGCCGCCACGCAGCACCCTGAAGGCCTCGCCGAAGAACACCTCGGAGTACTCGGGGTAGGGGAAAGGCGTGAAGCCGGGGTAGGGAAGGAAGTGCGAGGATGTCCACTCCCAGACATCGCCCATGAGCTGCAGCGCGCCGCAGGCTGTGGCGCTCCCGGGCGTTGCCGGAAGGGGGCCGAAGCTCGCGCCCCCCAGGTTCGCCTCAGGGCCGTCGTCGTCGTCGTTGGCGAAACGTGCGGCGTGCGTCTCCACGCCGGGTCTGCATCGCGCGGCCTTCTCCCACTCCTGCTCTGTGGCAAGCCGCTTCCCTGCCCAGCGGGCAAACGCTTCTGCCTCGAAGAACGAGACGTGCTGCACCGGCTCGTCCGGCGGTAGCGGCTCCAGATGACCGAACCGGAGGCGCGCTCTCTCGCCGGCGCTGACGCGCCAGCCGTGTGGGAGCGTCGCGTTCTCTGCGAGGCGCCAGGCCCAGCCAGGCTCGCTCCAGTGGCTCTGCTCGTCGTAGCCCTGATCCTCGACGAAGTCGAGATAGCGAGCGTTCGTCACGGGCAGCCTGTCGATCCGGAACCCGTCGAGCACGACCTCGTGAGCCTGCCGCTCGTTGTCGTAGGCCCACGGATGCTCGGACGTGCCGAGGGTGAAAGGCCCTGCCGGGACGGACACGTCCTCGGGCCCCGCCGGAGCTGTCGTCGTCGCGCGCTCGGGCAGGGGGTAGGCCTCGTCCCTGAGCGCGAGCGTCTGCAGCAGCGTCTCCTGGTGCTGCGTCTCGTGCTGGAGCACCATCCCGAACACGAAGCCGTCACGCACGAGCGGATCTTCGCTTTCCAGATCGACCTCCGCCAGCACCTCGAGCGTCCGTTCACGGACTTCGGCGGTGTAGGCCCGCGCTGCCGAAGGATCGAGGAGAGGTAGGTCGGCGCGTCCGTCCCGCTCGTGCTGGAAGGCGTCGTAGATGTCGTCATGGCCCGTGGCAATCGGTTCGCCGCCGCCGACCTGCCGTGACAGCCAGAGCTCCTCGAAGTATGCGATGTGCGCGTAGTCCCAGACGAGCGGTGACTGCAGCGGTGACACCTGCCGGCGGAGCTCCGTATCGCCAAGTGGTTCGATCAGTGCTTCTGTCGCCAGGCGAACCCGCTCGAGTTCGGTGGCGATGCGGGTTCTAGAGACAGGCTTATCCACGATGATCTTGGAGGAAGCGTAGCCACAGAGGTTCTGCGTCTCGATCAGGAACGGCTCGTTGCACCGAAGTCGAGCAAAACCTTGCCGAGCTTGCCGGGTGACTGCAGCCGGTCGAACGCCGCGGCGACGTCGCTCGCCGGGAAGACCCGATCGACGAGCGGAGCGATGCGCCCGGCCGCGAGGTGCGGCACGACTTCACGGGCAAAGGCCTGGACTGCAATAGCCTTCTCCTCGAGCGGTCGGGCCCGCAGGGTGGTTCCCATGATCTGCGCACGTCGTCCCATCAGCTTCCTCAGGTCGAGTGGAGCCTCCGTTCCGGCGCCTATGCCGACGATCACGATGCGCCCCCGGACGGCGAGGGCGCGGAGGTCGGGGCCGAGGTTCGGTGCGCCGACGAGCTCGAGAATGACGTCGGCGCCACCCTCGGCGACGGCCCTTTCAACGAGTTCCTCCGGCCCGATCACGGTTGCTCCGAGCCGGGCCACGTCATCGCGCAGCGCTTCGCTGCGAACGGTTGCGAGTACACGGGCGCCCGCGACCGACGCGATCTGTACGGCTGCAGTACCGACTCCGCCGTTTGCGCCGTTGACGACGAGAAGCTCGCCGGGCCGAAGGCGGGCCTGCATCATCACGGCGTCGTGGGCGGTCACGAACACCTCGGGCACCGCCGCGGCAGCGAGCTCGTCGAGCCGCTCCGGTACATCGGTGACGTGCAGTTCATGGACGAGGACCCGGTCTGCGAACCCACCGCCTCCGACGATGCCGAAGACCCGGGAGCCCACGGCGAATCGGAGCGCCGTCGGCCCACGGGCGATCACGCTTCCCGACACCTCGATACCGGGAACGTCGGGCGGTGAGCCGGGGGGAGCGGGATAGCGGCCCTCGCGCTGGGCGAGGTCGGCGGGATTCAGTCCCGCGTACCGCACGGCGATGAGCAGGTCGTCCCCGGTCGGGACGGGATCCGGCCGCTCCACGACCTCGATGACCTCGTTCCCGCCGGCCCCCGTGAAGACAACCGCACGCATGCACTCCAGCGTACGCGACAGGGAGGGTCATCGCACCGGTACGCTCGCGACTGCTGACGCTGCCGGCAGCCGCCGACGGCCACATTCTGCCCCCGGAGGTTCCAAGGTGCTCGCAGCGGTCTGCGCCCGGATCTCGCCCGGCGATCCCCTCGCCGGCCTCGATGTCACCGACGTCCCAGAGCCGTCTCCTCCGGCAGGATGGGAGGTCGTCGAGGTGCGTGCCGCCGCTCTGAACCATCACGACCTCTTCAGCCTTCGCGGGATCGGAGTGAGCGAGAACGGGGTTCCCGTCGTTCTTGGAACGGACGCCGCGGGCGTGACGGCAGACGGAACAGAGGTTGTGATCTACGCCGTCCTCGGGAACCCGGCCCCCGGGGAAGACGAGACGCTCGCGGCCGACTTTCACGTTCTCTCGGAGCGCGGAGTTCCCGGCACGCTCGCCCAGAGGGTCGCCGCCCCGTCACGGAATCTCGTGCCCAAGCCGGCGGCGCTCTCCTTTGCCGAGGCGGCATGTCTCCCGACCGCGTATCTGACCGCCTACCGGATGCTCTTCAACCGGGCGGCCCTCCGACCGGGCCAGTCGGTTCTCATCCAGGGTGCAGGCGGCGGCGTCTCGACGGCCGCTCTGCTGCTCGGGCGGGCCGCCGGGCTCGTCGTCTACGTGACGAGCCGCAGCGAGGAGAAACGAGCCCGTGCGCTCGAACTCGGTGCGGCCGGCGCCTTCGCGCCGGGCAGCCGCCTCCCGACGCGCGTGGATGCTGTGCTCGACTCGGTCGGCAAGGCGACGTGGGACCACTCGTTGAAGTCTCTGCGTACCGGAGGCACCGTGGTTGTTGCCGGGGCAACGAGTGGGCCCGATCCCTCGGCCGACCTGGCCCGGATCTTCTGGCGGCAACTCGCTGTTCTGGGCTCGTCGATGGGGACGTTCGCCGAGTTTCAGGAGATGTGCGCCTTTCTCGAGCAGACGGGCGTCAAGCCCCTCGTGGACTCGGAGTTTCCGCTTGCCGATGCGCACGCCGCGTTCAGGCACCTCGAAGAGGGAGCGGGGTTCGGCAAGGTCGTGCTCCTCCCCTGACCCCGTGCGAGTGGCGGTCACGACTGCGAACATCACGCGATCGGCACCGGTGCGGGTCCGTTTGCGTGTTCGGCGTGCAGACGGTGTTCTTACTCGGCGGCGGGCGAGTCGCCGATCTGCGCTAGTGTGTGGCGGCCTGCACAAGTGGTTCCTGCCCCTCACCGGGTCGGTGCCTGCGCCTCCGTGCCACTGCTACTCTGCCCTGCTAGAGTTGGTAGCTGCTCGGCGGCGTAGCTCAGTTGGTTAGAGCAGCGGAATCATAATCCGCGTGTCGTAGGTTCGAGTCCTACCGCCGCTACCTCGCACGTCCCTTCCCACCGCTACGAGAAGAAGCCATGGCAACCGGAGTCAGAGTCGCAATCACGCTCGCCTGTATCGACTGCAAGCGGCGGAATTACCAGACGGAGAAGTCGAAGCGAAACTCACCCGACCGGGTCGAGTTCAAGAAGTACTGCCGCTGGTGCGGTTCCCACACGATCCATCGGGAGACCCGCTAAATGGCCGACGAAACCCGGAGGCAGAGGCGCGATGCGCGCCGGGCTGCGGGAGACCAGGAGCCGAGCGAGCCTCGCAGCGTGCCACAGCCCGCTGAAGCAGCGGGCGGCGGTAGCGCGCCCGGAGGCATTGTCGAGCACGAGTCCCGGCGGCGCGGCGGTTTTCTCGGCGAGTCCTGGGCCGAGCTGCACAAGGTGGACTGGCCCAACCGCGCCCAGGTGATCCAGGGCACGGTCGCCGTCATCATCGCCGTCGCCATCGTGGGCGCGTATCTCTGGGGGGTCGACCAGCTGGTTCGGCCCTTCGTCCGCGACGTCCTTCTCGGGCAGTGAGGCAACCATGTTTCTCTGGTACGTGATCAACACCTATTCCGGGCACGAAAAAAAGGTCAAGACGAACCTCGAGCACCGGATCGTTTCTCTGAACCAGTCGCCACGGTTTCGGCGCGTCGTCGTACCGACCGAGCAGGTGATCGAGACGAAGGACGGACAGAAGGTGCAGACAGAGAAGCGTGTTCTGCCCGGCTACGTCCTTGTCAACATGGATCTGAGCGACGAGGCGTGGATCGTGGTCAAGGGGACGCCCGGTGTGACCGGATTCGTCGGCGCAGGTGCCAAGCCCGTGCCGCTGTCCCAGGTCGAAGTAGACCGCATCCTGCACACGGCGGGTGCCGGCGGCGGGCCAGCAGCGAAGTCGCAGGCGCAGTTCGTGCTCGGCGAGTCGGTCAAGGTCACCTCGGGGCCGCTCTCCGACTTCGACGGCGAGATCGTTGACGTCAATCCCGAGGCGCAGAAGCTCAAAGTGCTCGTTGACATCTTCGAGCGCCAGGTGCCGGTCGAGCTCACCTTCGACCAGGTCAAAAAGATCGACTGACTATTTTGTAATCGACAAGACGGGAGGAGGGGCGCGCAGCCCCGACTGCACTCACGCATATGGCAAAACAAGTTCTCACACTTATCAAGCTTCAGATTCCGGGTGGCCAGGCCAACCCGGCCCCGCCCGTTGGTCCCGCACTCGGCCAGCACGGCGTCAACATCGTCGAGTTCACCAAGGCGTTCAACGCGCAGACCGCCCATGAGAACGGCCGGATCATCCCGGTCGAGATCACGGTCTTCGAGGATCGTTCGTTCACGTTCATCACAAAGACGCCGCCCGCAGCAGTCCTGATCAAGGAGGTGCTCAGCCTCCAGTCGGGCTCGGCGGAGCCGAACCGGGTGAAGGTCGGCAAGCTTTCGCAGGCGCAGCTCCGCTCGATCGCCGAGACGAAGATGCCAGATCTGAACGCCAACGACATCGAGCAGGCGATGAAGGTGATCGCCGGCACCGCCCGGTCGATGGGCGTGGAGGTGGAGGCATGAGCGGTCACGGAAAGCGGTACGCAGCCGCCCGCGCAAAGATCGATCGTGAGAACCTCTACACGCCGGTCGAGGCGATCAGGATTCTCAAGGAGATCGAGGGCGCGAAGTTCGACGAGACAGTCGAAGTGCATTTCCTGCTCGGCCTGAACGTCCGCCACGCTGATGAACAGCTGCGTGGAACCCTGATGCTGCCGCACGGCACCGGCCGGACGACGAGAGTTGCGGTCTTTGCCGAGGGTGACAAGGCCCGTGAGGCGGAGGAGGCAGGTGCCGACGTCGTCGGTGCAGCCGACCTCGCTGCCCGGATCGAGGGCGGCTTCGTGGACTTCGACGTGGCCATCGCCACCCCCGACCAGATGGGCAACGTCGGCAAGCTCGGCCGCGTCCTCGGGCCGCGTGGGTTGATGCCCAATCCGAAGACGGGCACGGTTACCTTCGACATCGCGAAGGCCGTCTCGGATGCGAAGGCGGGCAAGCTCGAGTACCGCACCGACCGTGGTGCGAACGTGCACGTCGCGATCGGCAAGAAGAGCTTCGGCGAGCGGGCGCTCGTCGAGAACTATGCTGCGCTCGTGGACGAGATCGTTCGCGCGAAGCCGGCCTCGTCCAAGGGGCGCTACATCAAGGGCATCACGCTGACGTCCACGATGGGCCCGGGCCTGCACATCGATCCGTCGCGCACACGCGGGATCGTCGAGGAACTCGAGGAGGCAGCAGCCCTGACGGGGTGAGGCCGTTGCCTTGCCCGTTGACGTTTTTCTGACATGCCCGTCGCCGAAGACAGCCGGCAGCCTTGTGCTAGCTCGCGCCGAATCGCCAAAGCCATGTGACACGATTTTTCGTCACATGGCGGCGGCGAGACGGCGCCAGCCAACACAGCGCAGAAGCCCGGCCGAGGTGGCCTCGCACGAATGACTGCAACACCGTCACTCGCTCGAGCCCGCCTCCGTGCGGGCTCGATGTTCGAGAGGAGGTGAAAGATGCAGAAAGCAGACAAGGAGAGGTTGATCGAGGATCTGACCGAGCGACTCCGGTCGGCGGATGTGCTGCTCGTGGCCGACTATCGTGGTCTCACGAACAGCCAGCTCGCAAGCCTGCGGGTCGAGCTGTTGAACCACGGTGCCAGGCTGAGCGTGGTCAAGAATACGCTCACCCGGCGTGCCGCCGAGGCGGCAGGTGCCGATGCGTTGCTGGCTCTCCTCGAGGGCCCGACGGCTATCGCATTCGTGGCAGCTGACGGGAACCCGGTCGCGGTTGCGAAGGCACTCAGCGACACGGCCAAGCAGACGAATATCCTCACGCTGCGCGGGGGTGTGCTGTCGGGTACTCCGATCAGCGCAGCCGATATCGAGAGCCTCGCGGAGTTGCCGCCGCTCGATGTCCTGAAGGCGCAGCTCGTCGGAGTGATCGTCGCCCCGCTGAGCCAGCTCGTTGCGGTGTTGAACGCACCGCTCCGGAACCTGGTGGGCCTGATCGACGCCAGAATCACGCAGCTCGGTGGTGCCGAAGCCGTCGAGGACGTCAGTCCTGCGGCGGAGGTGCCAACCGGCGAGGTCGCGGCCGAGGAGGCTGTGGCAGACGAACCGGTCGTTGAGGCAGTCACGGAAACGACGACCGAGGACGTCGCGGAGGCAGTCGCTGAACCGGCGGCCGAGGCCGAGACAGAAACCACGGAGGCGTAGGGGGGGAACAATCCCGCCCATCTCCATCACAAACCACAGACGTGAGAGGAAACACCACATGGCTACGGATACGGCAAAGGTGCTCGAGACGCTCGGCAAGATGACCGTGCTCGAGCTCGTCGAGTTGAAGAACGCGATCGAGGAGGAGTGGGGCGTCACGGCTGCAGCCCCGGTTGCGGTTGCTGCGGCCGCAACAGCGGGTGGCGGCGACGGTGGTGCCGCCGAGGAGCAGAACTCGTTCGACGTCGTTCTCACGGCGGTCGGCGACAAGAAGATCCAGGTGATCAAGGTCGTGCGGGCGATCACCGGCCTCGGTCTGAAGGAGGCGAAGGACGTCGTCGATGCAGCGCCCGGCCCGGTCAAGGAGGGCGTTACGAAGGACGAGGCCGAGAAGCTCAAGGCAGAGCTCGAGGAAGCCGGCGCGAGCGTCGAGCTCAAGTAGGTGCCTCGCGGATTCGCCGGGCCAGGTCGTCCGTCTTCCACGCTCGTGGAACGCGGAAGGCCCGGCCCGGCCCATTCGTCGGCCCGACGTACCACCTAGCCGTCGTTCCGTAGCTCCTTTACGCTATAGTCATTGATGGAGGTTCCGCCGACGTCGCCCCCCGGCGGTTGCGGTGGCACATTTGCGTCCCCGATTCTCCATCGTCCCGCCCGAGCTTTCTCGCTCCTTCAATGCATGCCATCAAGGGAGGCTGTCGCATCTTGAGCAGCACATCTGTTGCGCCGCGCGCGCGCACGAGCTTTTCACGTCTGAAGCATGTCCTCGACCTCCCCAACCTGATCGACATCCAGAAGACTTCTTTTGACTGGTTTCTGAACGAAGGCCTCCGCGAGACGATCTCCGACATCTCGCCGATCGAGGATTACACCGGCACGCTTGCCGTCGAGTTCGACGACTACGCCTTCGGTGATCCGCCGAACACGATCAACGAGTGTCGCGAGAAGGACATGACCTACCAGGCCCCGTTGACGATGACGGTGCGGTTCGTCAACCGCGAGACCGGCGAGATGCGCGAGCAGCGGGTCTTCATGGGCGACTTCCCGATGATGTCCGGTGTCGGGACGTTCATCATCAACGGCACCGAGCGCGTGATCGTGACGCAGCTCGTCCGCTCGCCTGGCGCGTACCTGATGGAGCCCAAGGACGCCACAAAGCAGGTGTTCATCGCGAACCTCATGCCGTCACGCGGCTCGTGGCTCGAGCTCGAGATCGACAAGAAGGGCGTCGCCTACGCCCGCATCGACCGGAAGCGCAAGCTCCCGATCACGACGCTCCTGCGGGCCCTTCCGCTCGAGGATCCGACGACGGGCTTCGAGCTCGACACGAGCACGAACGAGAAGATCCTCGCCCTGTTCGGCGGCTCGGTCTACATCCAGAACACCCTCGAGAAGGACACGACGACACGCGAGGAAGAGGCGTTGATCGAGGTCTTCAAGAAGCAGCGCCCCGGCGAGCCGCCGACGCTGGACAACGCACGCAATCTTCTGCGGTCGCTGTTCTTCGATCCGAAGCGCTACGACCTGACGAAGGTGGGACGCTACAAGCTGAACCAACGTCTCGGTGTCTCCGTGCCGGAAGGCACGCGCGTCCTGACGACCGAGGACATTCTCGCGCTCGTCCGCCGGCTCGTGGCGTTGCCGACGAACCTCGGTGTGCCCGAGGACTCGAAGGACTTCGCAGCCGACGCCGCACAGATGAACCGAGACCCTATCCGCTCCGAACTCGACGAGTACGAGCACTTCGGCAACCGTCGCCTGCGCACCACGGGCGAGCTCATTCAGGAGGCGTTCCGCGTCGGCCTGTATCGGATGGAGCGGGTTGTCCGCGAGCGGATGACCACCGAGGACGTTGACACGATCACGCCGCAGACGATCATCAACATCCGTCCGGTCGTGGCGGCGTTGAAGGAGTTCTTCGGTTCGTCGCAGCTGTCGCAGTTCATGGATCAGACGAACACGCTGGCCG
Source organism: Thermoleophilia bacterium (assembly GCA_009694305.1). GTDB lineage: Bacteria > Actinomycetota > Thermoleophilia > Gaiellales > Gaiellaceae > Gaiella. The sequence goes on along the minus strand of SHVL01000001.1, from coordinate 95,565 downwards.
GTCTTACGCATCGCCGACGCCTCAGCGCGCTTGGTGCGGGTGGGCTCACGCGCGAGCGCGCTCCGATCGAGGTACGCGACGTGCACCAGACCCACTACGGCCGCATGTGCCCGATCGAGACACCGGAGGGGCCGAACATCGGCCTGATCGGGTCGCTGGCGTCGATGGCGACGGTGTCGCAGTTCGGGTTCATCCAGACGCCCTATCGGATCGTCAGGGGCGGCAAGGTGACCGACGAGATCGTCTATCTCGATGCATCGGAAGAGGCGCTGTTCACGATCGCCCAGGCGTCGGAGCAGGTGGATGAGAAGACCGGAAAGTTCGTGCACGAGCAGGTGCTCTGTCGTTCGCGCGAGGGCGAGGCCGTGATGGTGGCGCCGAAGGATGTCCAGTACATGGACGTGTCGGCATCGCAGATCGTCTCGGTCGCGACGGCGCTGATTCCGTTCCTCGAGCACAACGACGCAAACCGTGCCCTGATGGGTGCGAACATGCAGCGGCAGGCAGTGCCCCTGATGATCGCCCAGGCGCCGCTCGTTGGCACCGGAGTCGAGTACCGCGCTGCGATCGACACCGGCGACGTCGTGCTGTCCCGCACCGCGGGCTCGGTGATCGACGTCGATGCCGAGACGATCGTCGTCGAGGGTAAAGGCACACGTGAGGAGTACAACCTCACGAAGTTCATGCGGTCGAACCAGGGCACGTTGATCCACCAGAAGCCGGTTGTGAAACTCGGCGACAAGGTGGAGAAGGGCACCGTCCTCGCGGACGGCTCGTCCACCGACGGCGGCGAGTTGGCCCTCGGTGCGAACCTGCTCGTCGCCTTCATGCCGTTCGAGGGCTACAACTTCGAGGACGCGATCGTGCTGTCCGAGCGCCTCGTCAAGGACGACGTGCTCAGCTCGATCCACATCCACGAGTACGAGATCGACGCTCGCACGACGAAGCTCGGCGACGAGGAGCTCACGCGCGACATTCCGAATCGCTCGGAGGAGTCGCTCGCGAATCTCGACGAGCGCGGAGTCGTGCGGATCGGAGCCGAGGTCGGCTCCGGCGATCTGCTCGTCGGCAAGGTGACGCCGAAGGGCGAGACCGAGCTGACGGCGGAAGAGAAGCTGATCCGCGCGATCTTCAAGGAGAAGGCACGCGAGGTGCGTGACACATCGCTCAAGGTGCCCCACGGCGAGGGCGGCAAGGTGATGGGCGTAAAGACGTTCTCGCGCGACGCCGGTGACGATCTGTCGCCCGGAGTCAACGAGCTCGTGCGCGTGTTCGTCGCCAAGAAACGGAAGATCTCAGAGGGAGACAAGCTCGCTGGCCGCCACGGTAACAAGGGCGTCATCTCCAAGATCGTCCCCGAAGAGGACATGCCGTTCCTCGAGGATGGCCGGCCCGTGGACGTCGTGCTCAACCCGCTCGGCGTGCCGAGCCGGATGAACATCGGCCAGATCCTCGAGACGCATCTCGGCTGGGCCGCTGCGCACGGGATCGTGCCGGAGAAGCTTTTGCCGGACGCCCCGGCAACCTTCGCGGAGTCGGACACACCGATCGGCGTCAACCCGCGCGCGTCGATCAACGGCCCGAAGCCTCATCCGATCGCGACGCCCGTGTTCGACGGTGCCACCGAGGCCGACGTAGACGCTGCGCTCGTCAAGTGGGCCGAAACGACCGACCTGCCGATCAAGATGAACGTCGATCACTCGCGCCCCGCCGGCCGCAAGGCATCCGGCAAGGTGCAGCTCTTCAACGGCAAGACGGGAGAGCCCTTCGAGCAGAAGGTCACGGTCGGCTATATGTACATCCTCAAGCTGCTCCATCTCGTAGACGACAAGATCCATGCTCGCTCGACGGGCCCCTACTCGCTCGTCACCCAGCAGCCGCTGGGAGGCAAGGCGCAGTTCGGCGGACAGCGGTTCGGCGAGATGGAGGTGTGGGCGCTCGAGGCGTACGGTGCCGCGTACACGCTGCAGGAGATGCTTACGATCAAGTCCGATGACACGATCGGCCGCGTCAAGGCGTACGAGGCGATCGTCAAGGGCGAGAACATCGCCGAGCCGTCGATCCCCGAGTCGTTCAAGGTGCTGCTGAAGGAGATGCAGTCGCTCGCTCTCGATGTTCACGTCCAGGCAGATGACGGGCGCGATGTCGAGGTACGCGAGGAAGATGACGAGTTGCTCCGTGCCGCGGAAGAGCTCGGCATCGACCTCTCGCCTGCCGCGGTTCGCGTTGCTGCCGGTGAGCTCTCCGCCCTGGAGGCCGAGGAGGGTGGAGCCGTCGCCGTCGCCGCCGACGAATCCCTGGATGGCATCGAGGCCGATGAGGAGCCCGAGGACTAGGGGTTCCGCTTCGAGAACCCCCTGAAAGAGTGCGCCCGCAACGTGGCGTGAGAACAGATGGTATTCCCAAAAAGTTGAGCACCCGGAGGAGCAATGCAACTGATGAACGCCCTAGCTAACGATTTCACCGGAGGTGAAATCGTTGATTGACATCAATGAATTCGATGCGATCCGCATAGGCCTCGCATCGAGCAAGAAGATCCGCGACTGGTCGTCGGGCGAGGTCACCAAGCCGGAGACGATCAACTACCGCACGCTCAAGCCCGAACGCGACGGTCTCTTCTGCGAGCGCATTTTCGGCCCCACAAAGGACTGGGAGTGCTACTGCGGCAAGTACAAGCGCGTCCGCTACAAGGGCATCATCTGTGAACGCTGTGGCGTCGAGGTCACGCGCCAGAAGGTGCGTCGCGAGCGCATGGGTCACATCGATCTCGCTGCGCCGGTCTCGCATATCTGGTTCTTCAAGGGTGTTCCGAGCCGCATCGGCTATCTCCTCGACATCGCCCCGCGCGAGCTCGAGAAGGTTCTCTACTTTGCTGCATCGATCGTCACCGGAGTAGACAACGAGGCCCGTGCCAAGGACCTCGCCGACCTCGAGGACAAGGTGCGCGCCGAATCGGAGCAGATCTACGTCGATCGTGACGAGCACGTGCGCACCGTGGAGGAGCGCCACGCGCGACGCCGCGAGTATTTTGCTGCCGGCAAGGAGAAGAACTTCGACGAGGACGACGAGTTCTGGACGCGTTCGCTCAACAACTGGGCCGAGGACCAGCTTCTGCCAACGCTCGAGGAGGCCCGGTCGCTCGCCGGAGGTATCTTCCCGACGCTCGCGAAGTCGCTGACGACCGAGGACGGCAAGAAGATCCGTGATCTCGTCCGGCAGACGGCGACACGTAAAGACCGGAGCCTGAGCGCGCGCGAAATCGAGTCGGTAGCGACTGCGGCCCGCGAGATCCAGGAGGCGCTCGACCCGCTCCGGGCGGAGCTCGAGACGGAGACCGGATCGAAGAAGGGCGCGATCACCAAGCACGTGAACAGGATCGTCTGGGCGCTCACGGTCGGCACGGAGCTGTCGGGCGACGACGCAGAGGCAGTGGCCAACATCGATGCGAAGAATCTCGATAAGGCCCGAGCGGTCGGCAACGGCCTGCTTGCCAGCGTGCTGGCGCACGAGACTGTCGGCCAGACCGTAGAAGAAGCGCGCGAGCTCGTATCTGATCTCTGTCTGCTGCAGGGTGCCAGAAAGGACGATCTGGACATCGTCGTCCAGTGGGCACTGAAGGTGCGCGAGATGGTGCAGGACATGGACTCCCGTCGTGACGATGCTCGCGAGGCAGCCGTGGACGGCGTTCGTCGCCTGGAGGAGACGTGGAAGCTGTTCCGCGAGCTCGAGCCGAAGCTCGTCGTCAACGACGAGCAGCTCTTCCGGGAGCTGAAGGACAGGTTCGGCTCACCGTACGGCTTCGGGCAGTACTTCCGCGGCGGCATGGGTGCCGAAGCGATCCGCGATCTTCTTCGTGACCTCGACCTGGCGGAGGAGTCGTTCGCGCTGCGCGAGGTGATCAAGACCTCGAAGGGACAGAAGCAGCAGCGGGGCATCAAGAGGTTGAAGGTCGTCGAGGCGTTCATCAAGTCCGAGAACAAGCCGGAGTGGATGATTCTCGAGGCGGTACCGGTGATCCCACCGGAGTTGCGCCCCATGGTGCAGCTCGACGGCGGGCGCTTCGCCACCTCCGACCTGAACGATCTCTACCGACGGGTGATCAACCGCAACAACCGGTTGAAGCGCCTGCTTGACCTCGGTGCGCCGGAGATCATCGTCAACAACGAGAAGCGCATGCTGCAGGAGGCCGTCGATGCTCTGTTCGACAACGGCCGCCGCGGCCGCGCGGTCACCGGCCCGGGCAACCGGCCCCTGAAGTCGCTCTCTGACATGCTCAAGGGCAAGCAGGGCCGGTTCCGTCAGAACCTGCTCGGCAAGCGCGTCGACTACTCGGGCCGCTCGGTCATCGTCTCGGGCCCGAACCTGAAGCTCCACCAGTGTGGCCTGCCGAAGCTGATGGCCCTCGAGCTCTTCAAGCCGTTCATCATGAGCCGGCTGGTCGAGCGCAAGGCAGTGCAGAACATCAAGGCGGCGAAGAAGCACGTCGAGTCGATGTCGCTCGACGTCTGGGACGTTCTCGAAGAGGTGATCGCCGAGCACCCGGTGCTGCTGAACCGGGCCCCGACGCTCCACCGGCTCGGGATCCAGGCCTTCGAGCCAATTCTCGTCGAGGGCAAGGCGATTCAGGTGCATCCGCTCGTCTGCCACGCCTTCAACGCCGACTTCGACGGCGATCAGATGGCCGTTCACCTCCCGCTCAGCGCCGAGGCCCAGGCCGAGGCCAGGATTCTGATGTTGTCGGCGAACAACATTCTCTCGCCGGCGCACGGGCGACCCCTCGCGACGCCGACCCAGGACATGGTCCTCGGGGCGTACTACCTGACCTACTGCGACCACGAGTTGCGCGAGACGACGACCGCGGACATCTCGAAGCTGCTCGACGTCAAGGGGCTGAAGCGATTCCGCACCGAGGAAGAGGTCGAGTTCGCCGTCGAGGCCCGGCAGATCCACCTGCAGGAGCCGATCGAGTACCGCTGGCACGACCAGATCATCCTGACGACGCCGGGCCGTGTGATCTTCAACGTCGAAATCGAGCGGTCGCTCGAGGTGGCGGTGCACACGACCGACACGGTCGCCCACACGTTCATCAACCAGCCGCTGTCGAAGCGCGAGATCGACGGGTTCATCGCCGAGCTCGTCGGCCTCTACGGGGCGCACGCGGTCGCGACCGTGCTCGACACGATCAAGACGCTCGCATTCCGGTTCGCCACGCAGGCCGGCATCACGGTGTCGAAGAACGACATCGTGATCCCGCCGAACAAGGAAGAGATCCTTGTCGGGTACGAGGCCCAGGTCAAGACGCTGGAGAGCGAATACCAGCGTGGCCTGATGACCGAGGAGGAGCGGCACGAGCGGATCGTGGCGGTCTGGACCGAGGCGACTGAAGAGGTCGCTCAGGCGATGAAGGACAACCTCCACAAGACCAACACGATCTTCATGATGGCCAGCTCCGGAGCCCGAGGCTCGTTCAACCAGATCCGCCAGCTCGCCGGCATGCGCGGCCTGATGGCGAATCCGAAGGGCGAGATCATCGAGCGTCCGATCAAGGCCAACTTCATGGAGGGTCTGTCGGTGCTCGAGTACTTCATCTCGACGCACGGTGCCCGCAAGGGCCTCGCCGACACGGCGCTCCGGACGGCCGACTCGGGGTACCTGACACGGCGTCTCGTAGATGTCTCGCAGGACGTGATCATTCGTGATCTCGACTGCGGAACGACCGATCACGTTAACATGGCGGCGATACTCGACGACAAGGAGAACTCGAGCGCTGTTGGCCGGATCCTGGCCCTTGACGTCTACAAGCCACTCAGGGATGGCAAGCCGGGCAAGACGCTTCTCCTGGCCGCGGGGACCGAGCTGACGATGCCGCTGTTGCGGGAGTTGCTCGAGGGCCTCGAGGAGCACGCAGAGGGCTACCACGTCCCGGTGCGCTCGGTGCTCAAGTGCAAGAGCGAGCACGGTGTGTGCCGGGCCTGCTATGGAACGTTCCTTGCGACCGGCTACATCTGTGAGGTCGGCGACGCGGTCGGCATCATCGCGGCCCAGTCGATCGGTGAGCCGGGCACGCAGTTGACGATGCGTACGTTCCATACCGGGGGTGTCGCAGGTGCAGACATCACGCACGGTCTCCCGCGTGTCGTCGAGATCTTCGAGGCGCGGAACCCGAAGGGTGCCGCTACTGTTGCCGAGGTCGCGGGCAAGATCGAAGTAGAGGACGCCGACCGTACAATCAAGGTGTCTGTCGTCCCGTCGAGCCTCGACGCGAACGGTGAGCTGATTCCGTCGAAGGAGTACAGCTTCCCGCGTCGGACCCGGTTCCTTGTCACGCACGGTCAGGTCGTCGAGGCAGGTGATCCGCTGACCGAGGGGTCGATCGCCCCGGCCGAGTTGCTCGCGCTCAAGGGCTCGACCTGTACGGAGCTGTACCTCGTCGGCGAGGTGCAGAAGGTCTACAAGTCACAGGGCGTGGACATTCACGACAAGCACATCGAGTTGATCGTCCGCCAGATGCTCAAGAAGGTGCGGGTCGAAAGTGCCGGCGATACGACCCTCCTCCCGGGCCAGTTGGTGGACAAGTCCGTTCTCGCCGTCGCGAACGGCGTTGCCCGCAAGGCGAAGAAGGAGGAGGCGACCGTCGAACCGCTCATCCTCGGGATCACGAAAGCCTCGCTCGCCACGGAGTCGTTCCTCTCCGCCGCGTCGTTCCAGGAGACCACCAAGGTGCTCACCGACGCAGCGATCGAGGGCAAGGTAGACCACCTGCTCGGGCTGAAGGAGAACGTGATCATCGGCAAGCTGATTCCTGCTGCGACGGGCCTGAAGAAGTATCGCGGGATCGAGATCGAGCCGGCCAACCCGCTGCCGTCCTCGCTGTTTGCCGCGGAGGCGCAGGAACTGCTCGCCGCACTCGAGGAGATCGGCGAGGGCGATATCGACCTCACGATGCTCGGCCTCGGGTTCGAGGACGAGCTGCCGGTCGAGGACGCTCCACCCGAGGTGACCGGCGAGTCGTAGAACACGATGCGGTTCCGCCGTGCGGAACCGAAGAACGAACGATGACGGGGTGTCTCTCGGGCGACCGAGAAACACCCCGTCATCGTTTTGGACTAGAGCCAGATTTGGCGTGACGCTCGACGGCTACGGTGGCCCGTCGTCACAGAGTCGGTTCTTGCCGTTCTTTGCCTCTCGCACGAGTGCTCCGGCGCGAGCCTGGAAGGCTTTCGCCGTGTCATCGGCTCTCAGCTCCACGAGGCCTCCGGACATCGTGAGCTTGCCCGTGTCACCAAACGGGCGCTCCGCGATCTCGAAGGTGAGGCGACCGTAGAAGAGCTTCGCGACCTCACGGGTCGTGTCGGGCAAGACCAGGAAGAACTCGTCGGCGCCGCCGGAGTTTCGGAACGCGGCATCACTGCCCCGAATCGTGGCGCGGACGCGCTCACCGAACTCGGTCAGGACGGTGTTGCCGATCTCCTGTGAGTGCTGCTTGTTGATCTCGCCGAAGTCGTCGAGGTCTACCTGGATCAGGCAGAGCGGTCGGCTATGTCGCCGGGCTTCGCTGATCTCACGGGGCAACGCCTCCTCGAAGGCGAGGGCGCTGCCGACGCCCGTGCGCAGATCCGTTGCTGCGAGTTCCTGAACATCGAGAAAGCGAAAGGCGTTCTGGACGGCCGGGCTTGCATAGCGGGCGATCATGGCAAGGACCGCAACGGATTCCGCGTCGAAAGCCTTCACGCTGCGCGAGAATACTGCGAGCGTTCCGGTGCCATCCGTCCCGAGCGGTACGACGAGGCCCGTGCGCAGTGCATCGGAGCCCTCGGTGTCCCACGAGGTCAGTCCGGCGACAAACGGCGCGCCGTCGGGCGGGCCGGCAAGGAACCCGGCTCCACCCTCGGTAGCGAGGCCTCGGAAGGCCGTCTCGACCGCACCGTTTTTCCGCTGCACCCTCACGGAGCTCCCGTCTACTGCAGGTAGGGCCGCTGCCGCGGCAAGCGTGCGTTGCAGCACCTCGTCCAGGTCGATCGTCGATCCGATTGCGTCGCCGAGTCCCCGGGCCGACTCGACCGGCCCCAGTGCAGCCGTTGCAATCTGCTCGGTGATACAGACGAGGCGCTCGTCCATCTGTTCGAAGGCCCTCGTGACGCGCGCATCCAGAGGCCGCCGCGAGGCGAGCCAGAACGCGACGAGCACGCCGACAACACAGATGGCACCTAGAGCCGCAACGATTACAGCAGTCGTGATCCCTCCCCTTCTGTGTCCAACAGTAGGCGGAAAGCGGGCCTTTGTATACGGGGAGCCGTCGAGCAGACACATCGCCCATCAGAGGTGGGTAGTCTCAGCTACACTCTCTCTCCGCAGGTGGCGGGTTTCTTTGTCTGCCGCCGTCTGCCTGTGATTATCGAACCGCGACCAGAGCCTCAGGAGTAACGTGCCCACCGTCAATCAGCTCGTCCGCAAAGGCCGCAAGGCGCCCGTGGCCAAGACCAACACCCCGGCCCTCCGTGGCGCGCCTCAGAAGCGTGGGGTCTGCACGCGTGTCTACACCACAACGCCCAAGAAGCCGAACTCGGCGCTGCGGAAGGTCGCGCGCGTCCGGCTGACGAACGGCATGGAGGTCGGTGTCTATATCCCCGGTGAAGGGCACAACCTGCAGGAGCACTCCGTCGTTCTGATTCGTGGTGGCCGGGTCAAGGATCTCCCGGGTTTCCGCTACAAGGTGATCCGCGGTGGGCTCGACACGTCGGGCGTCTCCGACAGGCGGCAGGGCCGCTCGAAGTACGGCGCGAAGAAGAACTCGAGCTAATGCCACGTCGAGCAGAGATTCAGCCGCGTACACTCGAGCCCGACTCGGTCTACTCCTCCGTCCTCGTGACCCAGGTGATCAACTGCGTCATGCTCGACGGCAAGAAGTCAACGGCAGAGCGGATCGTCTATGACGCCCTCGCCCTCGCCTCGGAGAAGACCGGCAAGCCGGCACTCGAGATTCTCGAGGCCGCAGTCAAGTCCGTCACCCCCGTTCTCGAGGTTCGCTCGCGGCGTGTTGGCGGTGCCAACTACCAGGTGCCGATCGAGGTGCCGCCCCGGCGCGCCCGTACCCTGGCTATTCGCTGGATCGTGCAGTTTGCGCGTGACCGTCGCGAAAAGCACATGGGGGACAAGCTTGCCGGCGAGTTGATGGATGCGGGGAACCAGCAGGGCGGCGCCTTCAAGAAGAAAGACGACATCTACCGGATGGCACAGGCCAACAAGGCCTTCGCACACTACCGCTGGTAGGACTGACAACGATGAGCACAACCGCCTCCCGCATTCAACTCGATCGCGTTCGAAACATCGGGATCATGGCGCATATCGATGCCGGCAAGACGACGACGACGGAGCGGATCCTCTACTACACCGGACGCACGCACAAGCTCGGTGAGGTGCACGAGGGTGCTGCCACGATGGACTGGATGGCGCAGGAGCAGGAGCGTGGCATCACCATCACGTCTGCGGCGACGACGGCCGAGTGGCGCGACCATCGGATCAACATTATCGATACGCCCGGGCACGTGGACTTCACGGCCGAGGTCGAGCGTTCGCTGCGCGTCCTCGACGGTGCGATCGCCGTCTTCGACTCCGTCGCCGGCGTCCAGCCGCAGTCCGAGACCGTCTGGCGGCAGGCCGATCGGTACGGCGTCCCGCGGATCTCGTTCATCAACAAGATGGATCGCACGGGTGCCGACTTCTTCTCCGCTGTGCAGTCGATGCGCGACCGCCTTGGCGCCAACGCAGTCTGCGTGCAGATCCCGGTCGGCGCGGAGGAGCACCACATTGGCGTCGTCGATCTCGTCGAGATGAACACGATCACCTACGACGACGATCTCGGTGAGTCCTTCACCGTCGGTGAGATCCCGGCCGAACTTGTCGATCTCGCCCGGGAGCACCACCACGCGCTCATCGACGCCGTTGCCGAGTTCGACGATGAGCTGATGGAGAGCTACCTCGAGGACGAGAACTCCGTCACGCCCGAGATGATCCGCCGTGCGCTCCGGGCCGGGACGCTCGCGAGCGCCTTCACGCCCGTCCTGCTCGGGTCAGCCTTCAAGAACAAGGGCGTGCAGCCGCTGCTCGATGCAGTCGTCGATTATCTGCCGAGCCCGCTCGATGTCCCCTCGGTGCAGGGCATCGACCCGAAGACCGGAGACGACATCACGCGCGCCGCCTCGTTCGATGCACCTTTCTCGGCGCTTGTCTTCAAGGTTATGTCCGACCCCTTCGTCGGCAAGCTGACCTACTTCCGCGTCTACTCCGGCCAGATCAAGTCGGGCGACCGCGTCGTGAACACGACCAACGGGAAGACCGAGCGCATTAGCCGCATCCTCCAGATGCACGCAAATCACCGGGAGGAGCGCGACGACATCGGCGCGGGTGACATCGCCGCCGCCGTCGGCCTGAAGCAGTCAACGACGGGCGACACGCTCGCAATCGATAGGGCGCCGATCGTGCTCGAGCGAATGACGTTTGCCGAGCCGGTCATCTCCGTGGCGATCGAGCCGAAGACGAAGGGCGATCAGGACAAGCTCTCGCAGGGCCTGCAGCGGCTCGCCGAGGAGGATCCGACCTTCAGGGTCACCTCCGATGAGGAGACCGGGCAGACGCTCATCGCAGGGATGGGCGAGCTTCACCTGGAGATCATCGTTGATCGCCTGATGCGTGAGTTCAACGTGGACGCGAATGTCGGACGGCCTCAGGTCGCCTACCGCGAGACCGCGGGGAAGCCCGCCGAGAAGGTGCAGGGCAGGTTCGTGCGTCAGACGGGTGGCTCGGGTCAGTACGGCGACGTCACGATCAACCTGTTCCCGCAGGAGCCGGGAGCCGGTTACGAGTTCGTTGACAGGATTGTCGGCGGCAAGATTCCCAAGGAGTACATCAAGCCGGTCAATGAGGGCATCCAGGAAGCGATGAATGCAGGTGTTCTCGCGGGGTACCCCGTTGTTGACATCAAGATCGAGCTCATCGACGGCTCCTATCACGATGTGGACTCGAGCGAACGGGCATTCAAGATTGCCGGCTCTATGGCCTTCAAGGAGGCGTTGAAGCGCTCCAAGCCGAAGCTGCTCGAGCCGATCATGGCGGTCGAGGTCGTCACACCCGACGACTACCTCGGCGACGTTATGGGTAACCTGAACAGCCGGCGCGGTCGGGTCGAGTCGCTCAAGCCGATCGGCAACTCGCAATCGATCGAGGCGAGCGTGCCACTGTCAGAGATGTTTGGATACGTCACCGACCTGCGCTCTATGTCCCAGGGCCGGGCAGCTTTCACCATGGAGTTCGACCGCTACGACGAAGTACCCCAGTCCATCGCGAGCGACATCGTCGACTCGCAGTCAGGCTCGTAAGAAGGAGATCGTACGATGGCGAAGCAGAAATTTGAGAGGTCGAAGCCGCATGTCAACGTCGGAACCATCGGCCACATCGACCACGGTAAGACGACGCTGACAGCAGCGATCACGAAGGTGCTCGCCGATGCCGGCACGGGCACGGCAGTACGCGACTTCACGTCGATCGACGCGGCTCCCGAGGAGCGGCAGCGCGGCATCACTATCAATACGGCGCACGTCGAGTACGAGACGGAGAACCGGCACTACGCGCACGTTGACTGCCCGGGTCATGCGGACTACATCAAGAACATGATCACGGGTGCCGCGCAGATGGACGGGGCAATCCTCGTCGTCTCTGCAGCCGACGGCCCGATGCCGCAGACGCGCGAGCACATCCTGCTCGCCCGCCAGGTCAGGGTGCCGTTCATGGTCGTTGCCCTCAACAAGGCCGACATGGTTGACGATCTCGAACTGCTCGAGCTCGTCGAGCTCGAGGTCCGCGAGCTGCTCTCGAAGTACGACTTCCCGGGTGACGACATCCCGGTGATTCAGGTCTCGGCACTCAAGGCGCTCGAGGGCGACCCGGAGTGGACACCCAAGATCCTCGAGCTGATGGCCGCTGTTGACTCCTACATCCCGGAGCCGGTGCGTGACGTCGAGAAGCCGTTCCTGATGCCGATCGAGGACGTGTTCACGATCACGGGTCGCGGCACTGTCGTCACGGGCCGCATCGAGCAGGGCAAGATCGAGGTCGGCAAGGAGATCGAGATCGTCGGTATCACGGACAAGGTCGAGAAGACGACCGTGACCGGACTCGAGATGTTCCTCAAGGTGCTCGACTTCGCACAGGCCGGCGACAATGCGGGAGTCTTGCTCCGCGGCGTCAAGCGCGAGGAGGTCCAGCGGGGCCAGGTGCTTGCCAAGCCGGGCTCGATTACGCCGCACACGCACTTCAAGGCCGAGGTCTACGTGCTCTCGAAGGACGAGGGTGGCAGGCACACGCCGTTCTTCAACGGCTACCGGCCGCAGTTCTACTTCCGCACGACGGACGTCACCGGCTCGATCAAGCTGCCGGACGGTCAGGAGATGGTCATGCCGGGTGACAACACGCAGATGGAGATCGAGATGGGCCAGCCGATCGCGATGGACACCGGCCTGACATTCGCCGTCCGCGAGGGTGGCCGCACCGTCGGTGCAGGCGTCGTCACGGAGATCATCAAGTAGGGGAGGGATCTGTCCCTCCCCTCGCACGGCGCGGGGAGGGACGTTCCCTCTTCCAACAGAGAAGAGACCAGGCACATGGCGCAACAGAAAATCCGCATCCGGCTCAAGGGCTACGACCACCAGCAGCTCGACCGCTCGGCGTCTCAGATCGTCGAGACGGCACAGCGCACCGGTGCCACGATCACCGGGCCGGTGCCGTTGCCCACCGAGAAGAACGTGTACTGCGTGATCCGCAGCCCCTTCAAGGACAAGGACTCGCGCGAGCATTTCGAGGTGCGTACGCACAAGCGCCTGATCGACATCCACAGCCCGACGCCGAAGACGGTCGATTCGTTGATGCGCCTCGACCTTCCCGCCGGCATTGACATCGAGATCAAGCTCTAGGTCTGTGATGAAAGGCATCCTTGGCAGAAAACTGGGCATGACCCAGATCTTCGATCCCGAGACCGGGGCCGTCACCGCCGTCACGGTCATCGAGGCCGGGCCGTGCCCGGTCACGCATGTTCGTAACGAGAGCGTCGATGGTTACGCCGCGGTGCAGCTCGCCTACGAGCCTGTCGCCGACCGCAAGATAACCAAGGGCGAGATCGGTCATCTCAAGAAGTCGGGCGCCACAGCCCACAGGCATCTCGTCGAGTTCCGTGGCGAGAGCGAGTTGGCCGTCGGAGACACCGTGACCGTCGAGGCGTTCCAGCCGGGCGACGCGATCAAGGTCGCCGGAACGTCGATCGGCAAGGGTTTTGCCGGCACGATCAAGCGCCACAACTTCAGCCGCGGCCCCGTCTCCCACGGCTCGCACAATGTGCGCGCCCCCGGGTCGATCGGCGCCTCGGCGACCCCGTCTCGCGTATTCCGCGGTCAGAAGATGTCGGGTCGGATGGGCGGCACGCGCGTCACACAACTCGGGCTGGTCATTCACGACGTGGATGTCGAGCGCAACCTACTCCTCGTCAAGGGCGCTGTTCCGGGCCCGACGAGCGGCATCGTCGAGATCAGGAGCACCGGCTGATGGCAGCGTCCAAGCCACAGATACTGAAAGCGGACGTCCTGGGCGGTACGGCCACGAGGTCGGTCACGCTCGGGGAGGCCGTCTTCGGAGCCGAGTTGAAGCGGCACATCGTGCACGAGGTCGTCCGCGCAGAGCTGAACGCGCACCGTGCAGGCACGCGTGGCGCAAAGACCAGAGGGATGGTCTCGGGAGGCCGTGCGAAGCCGTGGCGTCAGAAAGGCACCGGCCGGGCCCGCCAGGGAACGATTCGCGCCCCGCATTTCACGGGTGGCGGCGTCGCGTTTGCACTCGGGATGCGCAGCTTCGATGTCAAGGTGAATCGCAAGGTGCGCCGCGCGGCGCTGGCTGGAGCCCTGTCGAACCACGTCGGCAACGAGACGCTTGCGCTCGTTGACGGGGGCGCCTTCGAGACACCGTCCACGAAACAGGCCAAGGCGCTGATCGAGAAGTGGGGCAAGGAGACGCCGCTCGTCGTCGTCGCCCACGAGAGCGAGGTGGCGCTGATCAAGTCGTTCCGCAATCTCGATCGCGTCGTCGTCACCGTCGCATCGGAGCTCGAGGTAGCGCCGATCGTCTGGGCGCGCTCTGTCCTCGTCAGCGAAGCCGCACTTCCGCTCGTCGAAGGGAAGGCATCGTGAACGCTGCCGACGTTCTCATCGCACCGGTCGTCTCCGAGAAGAGCTACTCCGGTCTCGCCGATCGCAAGTACACGTTCAAGGTGCACCAGGATGCGCACAAGACGCAGGTGCGTCAGGCCGTGGAGCAGCTTTTCGGGGTCAAGGTGGAGAGCGTCCACATGATCAAGGTCCCCGCGAAGCCGAAGCGCCGAGGGGTCTTCAAGGGCGTCCGGCCCGGCTGGAAGAAGGCCATCGTGCAGTTGCGTGAGGGCGAGTCCATCGAGATCTTCGAAGGGGCACAGGTCTAACCACTGATGGCAGTCAAGAAATACAAGCCGACAAGCCCGGGACGCCGGTTCATGGCGGTCTCCTCCTTCGAGGACGTCACGAGGACAGCGCCCGAGAAGTCGCTCCTCGAGCCGCTCAAGAAGACGGGTGGCCGGAACAACAACGGGCGGATCACCACGCGCCACCAGGGTGGTGGCCACAAGCGGATGTATCGCGTGATCGATTTCAAGCGCGTCAAGGACGGTGTGCCGGCGAAGGTTGCGGCCATCGAGTACGACCCCAATCGGTCGGCCCGAATCGCCCTGCTGCACTACGCCGACGGCGCCAAGGCGTACATCATCGCCCCCCAGGGTCTTCGCGTCGGCACGTCGGTCGAGTCCGGCCCTACCGCCGATATCAAGGCGGGTAACGCGCTGCCGCTCGACAACATCCCGACGGGAACGCTCGTTCATAACGTCGAGCTCAAGCCCGGACAGGGCGCCAAGATGGCGCGCTCGGCCGGTGCCGGAGTGCAGCTCGTCGCGAAGGATCAGGGCTTTGGCGTCCTCCGGCTTCCGTCCGGCGAGATGCGTCGTGTCCCGCTCACCTGCCGTGCCACGGTGGGCCAGGTCGGAAACTCCGAACACGCCAATGAGCAGTCCGGTAAGGCCGGGCGCAGCCGTTGGCTCGGTAAACGACCGTCGGTGCGCGGCTCGGCGATGAACCCTGTAGACCATCCGCACGGTGGTGGTGAGGGCAAGTCCAAGGGCGGCCGCCATCCGGTGACGCCGTGGGGCGTGCCGACGCTCGGTAAGCGAACCCGTCGCAAGCACAAGGAATCAGACAAGCTGATCGTTCGCGGCCGTCGCCGCGGCAAGGAAAGGCGCTAACCACCTATGTCCAGATCATCGAAGAAAGGGCCTTTCATCGACGAACGGCTGCTCGGCCGGATCGAGGCGATGAATGCCATAAACGAGAAGCGGATGATCCGCACGTGGTCGCGCAGTTCCACCGTGTTCCCCGACATGGTCGGCCACACGATCGCCGTCCACGACGGCCGCAAGCACGTCCCCGTCTTCGTCAGCGAGCAGATGGTCGGCCACAAGCTCGGCGAGTTCGCTCCGACCCGGACGTTCCGCGGTCATGCCGGTGACAACAAGACCCAGGTGAAGAAGCGCTAGTGGCCGGCGTAGACACATCCAGCCTGACCCAGTCCCGCGCAGAGGCGAAGTACGTCCGCCTCTCGGCGCGGAAGGCCCGTCTCGTGCTCGATCATATTCGGGGGCGCAGCGTGCCGGAAGCACGCACGATTCTTGCCTTCACGTCGCGTGCTGCGGCCGTGGACATCGAGAAGGTCTTGCGTTCGGCGGTCGCGAACGCAGAGTCAGCACATGCTCTCGACGGCGATGAGCTCATCGTCCTTGCCGCCTACGCGGATGAGGGCCCGACGCTCAAGCGCTGGCGAGCCAGAGCACGCGGCCGCGTCAACCGTATCCGCAAGCGTACGTGCCATATCACCCTGATCGTCAGTGAGAATCCGAAGGCGCAGGCACGGCCGAAGCGGTCGGCCGAGAAGGCCGCCGCGACCGTCACCCCGGTCTCCGAGACTCCCGCTGCCGACGAGAAGCCGAAGCGCAAGTCGCTGGCGAAGAAGAAGGAGGCTCGAGCCTGATGGGCCAGAAAATCCATCCTGGCGGCCTACGCGTCGGTGTCATCCACGACTGGAAGTCGAACTGGTACACCAGCAAGAAGGAGTTCGCCGACTACATCCTCGAGGATGTGCGTATCCGCGAGCACATCAACGGGAAGCTCTCCCACGCCGGCCTGTCGGACATCCTGATCCGGAAGGACAAGCAGCGGGTCACGGTAGACATCTACACGGCACGCCCCGGAATCGTGATTGGCAAGTCGGGAGTCGAGGTAGACGCGCTTCGCAAGGAGCTGCACTCGATCACCGGCAAGTCGGTTCACATCAACATCAACGAGATCAAGCGGCCCGAGCTCGACGCGCAACTCGTTGCACAGTCGATCGCCGAACAGCTGCAGAACCGCGTCTCATTCAGGCGTGCCATGAAGCGGGCACTCGCGTCCGCCATGCGGTCGGGGGCCCAGGGGATCAAGATCCAGTGCGGTGGGCGGCTCGGCGGTGGCGAGATGAGCCGTACCGAACGCTACACCGAAGGCCGTGTGCCGCTGCATACGATTCGCGCCGACATCGACTACGGCGCCGCCGAGGCGAAGACGACCTACGGCCGCATCGGTGTCAAGGTCTGGGTCAACAAGGGCGAGATCATGCCGGAGGGCTACGAAGGAACCTCCACGGGCAAGGAGACGCGCCTCGGTGACCAGGATCAGGCGCGCAGGAAGCGTGGGGGAGTATCGGAAGGCCTTGGAGCCTCGCGTGACAGCAGCCGTGGCAGGAGCCAGGATCGTGAAGGTCTCGGTCTCGTGAAGAAGAGCGGTCGCCCACCCGGCGGTGGCGGAGCGCCTCGCGGTGGCGGAGCACCGGGCGGTGGCGGTCGTCCACCCGGCCGTGGCGGCCCGCGGCCCGGAGGTCAGGGAGGTCAGGGCGGTCAGAGCGGTCGTTCCTCATCGGGTCAGGGGGGACGCTCGCGTGAGTCGCAGCGTCCACCGCGTTCCGTGGAGCCACCGGCTTCTGGCGAGACAGACGCATCGACGCCCGACGTGACACCTGACGCGTTGGCCGAGGGGACTGACTCCTGATGCTGCTGCCCAAGAAGACCAAGCATCGTAAGCACCATCGCGGCCGGCGTGACGGCTTTGCGAAGGGCCAGACCACGGTGCAGTTCGGGGATTACGGGATCAAGGCGCTCGAGGACGGTTGGATCACCAACCGGCAGATCGAGGCCGCTCGTATCGCCATGACGCGCAAGATCAAGCGAGGCGGCAAGGTGTGGATCAACATCTTCCCCGACAAGCCCTTCACCAAGAAGCCCGCCGAGACGCGGATGGGCTCCGGAAAAGGATCGCCGGAGGGATGGGTCGCCGTCGTCAAGCCGGGGCGCGTGCTCTTCGAGCTCGCGGGCGTCGAAGAGGCGCTGGCCCGCGAGGCTCTTCGCCTCGCCGCCCAGAAGCTCCCCATCAAGGTGAAGTTCGTGCGACGGGAGACTGATCTCTTTGAAAGCTAGAGAGCTACGTGTAATGACAGACGAGGAGCTCGAGGACAAGATGGTCGCAACCCGCAAGGAGCTCTTCAATCTCCGCTTCCAGTCGGCCACCGGCGCGCTCGAGAACAGCGCCCGGCTGCAGTCGGCCAAGCGTGAGATTGCCCGAATCCTGACCGTGAAGACCGAGCGTGAACGACTGGGGAAGATCTGAGATGGCAGAACGAAAGAAGAAGACAACCGAGAAGGCCCCGGCTGACGCGGTCGAGGACGCCATCGAGGAGGCCGTGGCCGAGGACGCCGTCGAGATCGCCGCGGAGGTCGTTGCGGTCGAGGACGCCGTCGAGGAGGCCGTGGCCGAGGACGCCGTCGAAATCGCCGCGGAGGTCGTTGCGGTCGAGGACGCCATCGAGGACGCCGTCGCCGAGGACGCCGTCGAAATCGTTGTAGAGGTCGCCGTTGCCGAGGACGCCATCGAGGACGCCGTCGCCGAGGACATCATCGAGATCGCTGCCGAGGTTGTGGCTCTGGAAGAGGTTATCGAGGAGGTTGCAGCAGAGGCCGTGATAGCTGATCTCGAGGCAGGCGCCGAGGCGGAGGAGGCCATCGTGGAAGCTGTGGCCGAAGGCACGCTCACGCCCGAGGAAGGCGCCGAGGCGATCGACGCGATCGAGGAGGCTGCTGCCGAGGTGATTGCCGAGGAGATCGTGGAGGCCGCTGTCGTCGAGGAGGCGCTCGAGGAGGCTGCTGCCGAGGTGATAGCGGAGGAGATCGTGGAGGCCGCTGTCGTCGAGGAGGCGCTCGAGGAGGCTGCTGCCGAGGTGATAGCCGAGGAGATCGTGGAGGCCGCTGTCGTCGAGGAGGCGCTCGAGGAGGCTGCTGCCGAGGTGATTGCCGAGGAGATCGTCGTCGCTGCCGCGGTCGTCGAGGCAATCGAGGAGAAGGTTCCTGCCCCACAGTCCGGTCTCAAGCAGAAGAAGAAGCGACTGCCGCGTTCACTGCGGCCGCAGAAGACGCGCCCCGAGCGTGAGAAGGCGACGGAGCGCAAGCCGATCGTGCGGCTCGAGAAGCCCGAGCACGAGCGCGGACGCAGCCAGGAGCGACAGGGTACCGTCGTCTCGTCGGCGATGGACAAGACGATCGTCGTCAAGGTCGAGGTGACCAAGTCGCATCGGAAGTACAAGAAGGTCGTTCGTCGGTCGGTCAAGTTTCATGCGCATGACGAGGGCAACACGGCCAATGTCGGCGATATCGTCCGGATCGTCGAGACACGGCCGCTGTCTGCCACCAAGCGCTGGCGCCTTACCGAGATCGTCGAGGTTGCGAAATGATCCAGCAGGAAAGCCGCCTCAAGGTCGCCGACAACACCGGTGCTCGCGAGATTCTCTGCATCCGCGTGATGGGAGGTTCTCATCGCCGGTACGCCCGCGTCGGCGACATCATCGTTGCTACCGTCAAGGCCGCGACTCCGCAGGGCACGGTCAAGAAGGGCGAAGTGGTGAAAGCCGTCATCGTCCGGACGAAGAAGCCCTACGGTCGCAGCGACGGCACGCTCATCGGGTTTGACGAGAACGCCGCCGTCATCATCGACGCCCAGTTGAATCCGCGCGGAACCCGCATCTTCGGGCCTGTCGCGCGGGAGTTGCGCGAGAAGAATTTCATGAAAATTGTCAGCCTGGCACCCGAGGTTCTCTAGAGATGGCAGCAGCGATGAAGATCAAGAAGGGCGACACCGTGCAGGTGCTGTCCGGCAAGGACCGCGGCAAGCAAGGCCGGGTTATCGAGGCGCGCCCGAGCGAGGGCCGCGTCATCGTCGAGAACCTCAACCTTGTCAAGCGGCACCGCAAGCCGGCGCCGGTGCGCGACACGTCGCGCATGGGCGGAGCGCAGATGACGCCGGGTGGCATCTTCGAGAAGCCCTCTCCCCTCGATGTCAGCAACGTCATGCTCGTGTGTCCGACCTGCAAGCAGGCATCGCGCACAGCCGTGCACGTCAAGGAGATCAAGGGCACCACCGTTCGTGTCCGCTGTTGCAAGCGCTGTAACGAGGAGATCGATCGCTGATGGCGACCACCGAAACATACGTTGCGCGCCTGAAGCAGCGCTACGAGCACGAGATCAGGCCGGCCCTCAAGGACGAGCTCGAGCTCGACTCGATCATGCAGGTGCCCCGGGTAACGAAGATCACTCTCAACATGGGAGTCGGGGAGGCAAAGACCGACGCCAAGGCAATGGATGCGGCGATCGAGGAGCTCTCCACGATCGCGGGCCAACACGCGCAGGTGCGCCGTGCCCGCAAGTCGATCGCGAGCTTCAAGCTCCGTGAGGGGATGGCGGTCGGTGCGCGTGTCACCCTCCGCGGCACCATGATGTACGAGTTCCTCGACCGGCTCGTCTCGATCTCGCTCCCGCGCATCCGCGACTTCCGGGGCCTCAACCCGGATTCGTTCGACGGGCGGGGGAACTACTCGCTCGGCATCAAGGAGCAGATCATCTTCCCCGAGATCGACTACGACAGCGTGCAGTCGGTCCGCGGCCTCGATATCGCCATCACCACAACGGCGGAGAACGACGACCAGGCGCGCGCACTCCTGCGCCACCTCGGTATGGCGTTCGCTGCCGAAAGCAGAAGGGACTAAGGCATGGCCAAGACCTCACTCCGTGTCAAGCAGAAGCGGACACCAAAGTACAAGACCCAGGCGTACACGCGGTGCAACCGCTGCGGGCGCCCGCGGGCCGTCTACAAGAAGTTCAAGCTGTGCCGGATCTGTCTACGGGAACTGGCGCATCAGGGAGCGATCCCCGGCATGACGAAGAGCTCCTGGTGATGAAAGCCATACCACCCGTACCACTTCTCGATGCCTACTGTTCCGCCTCCGGCGGACAGCTGGAGAACCGTATTCAAGGGAAGAGATTCGGCTCGATTCGAGCCGACAGTTGTCCCGCCCACCGAGTATTTTCACGGAGCGAGTAATGCTGACTGACCCAATCGCAGACATGCTGACCCGGATTCGAAACGCCAACAAGGCGATGCACGACAGCACCCAGATGCCCTCCTCGCGGATGAAGGAGGAGATCGCGCGTCTCCTCAGGGACGAGGGGTACATCAAGGACTTCCGGGTCGTCGAGGGCACGCCGTTCTCCACGCTCGTGGTGGAGCTCAAGTTCGGTCGAAACCGGGAGCGTGTGATCACCGATCTGAAGCGCATCTCGAAGCCGGGCCGGCGTGTGTACGCCCCCAAGAACAGATTGCCGCGCGTACTCGGCGGGCTCGGCACCGCAATCCTGTCCACCTCGACCGGCGTGATCACCGGCCGTCAGGCCGCCGAGCGCGGCGTTGGCGGCGAAGTTCTCGCCTTCGTCTGGTAGCGCCATGAGTCGTATCGGCCGCAAGCCAATCGAGGTTCCGAGTGGGGTTACAGTCCAGGTTTCGCCCGGTGGAACGGTGAACGTTCAGGGCCCGCTCGGGAACCTCGAGCAACAGGTTCCCGCCCGGATCTCGATCGTGCAGGAGGAAGGCGTGCTCAACGTCATCCGCCCGACCGACCGCGGCGAGGACAGGGCGCTGCACGGTTTGACGCGGACGCTCGTCGCGAACATGGTCGAAGGCGTGACAAAGGGCTTCGAGAAGCATCTCGAGATCCAGGGGGTCGGCTACAGGGCACAGCTCAAGGGCAACGACCTAGAGCTCGCCGTCGGCTACTCGCACTCCGTGACGGTCATCCCGCGCGACGGAATCAGGTTCGAGGTGCCGATTCCGACGGAGATCATCGTGAAGGGCACAGACAAGCAGGCGGTCGGCCAGATCGCTGCCGAGATTCGCAAGGTACGGCCTCCCGAGCCCTACAAGGGCAAGGGGATCCGCTACCGCGACGAGCAGGTACGGAGAAAGGTTGGTAAGCGCGCATGAGCTCTTTGTCGACGCGTGAGGCACGTCTTCGGCGCCACCGCCGCATCCGCGGGAAGGTGTCGGGGACTCAAGAGCGCCCTCGCCTCGCAGTCTTCCGATCGAACAGGGGCATCTTTGCCCAGCTGGTAGACGATCGGACTGCGCGTACGCTCGCGGCCTCAGGGTGGCTGCAGCTGAAGGGTTTTTCCGGCAACAAGACCGAACAGGCGGCCGAGGTGGGCAAGCAGCTTGCTGCGTCAGCGAAGGAGGCGGGCATCACCGCCTGCGTCTTCGACCGCGGCGGCTACCTCTACCACGGACGTGTCAAAGCGCTCGCCGACGGTGCGCGCGAAGGAGGACTTGAGTTTTGAGCACGTCTGGGGTAGCCGAGACGCGTGAGCTGAAAGAACGCGTGATCGAGATCAATCGCGTCGCCAAGGTCGTCAAGGGTGGACGGCGGTTCTCGTTCACGGCACTCGTCGTCGTCGGAGACGAGACCGACCGGGTCGGTGTCGGATACGGGAAGGCGCGCGAGGTTCCACTCGCCATCTCAAAAGCCGTTGACGACGCGAAGAAGAACCTGTTCACGGTGCCGAAGCACGGCACGACGATCACGCACGAGATCCTCGGAGAGTTCGGTGCCGCGCGCGTCTTTTTGCGCCCCGCCAGCGAGGGAACCGGTGTCATCGCCGGCGGCGGAGTCCGTGCCGTACTCGAGCTAGCCGGCATCCGCGACGTTCTTGCCAAGAGCCTCGGCACCACGAACCCGATCAACATGGCGAAGGCGACCGTGGACGGCCTCAAGCGCCTGCGGCGGCCGGAAGACATCGCCCGGCAGCGCGGCAAGACGATCCGTGAGGTGCTGCCGCTGCCGCGGGGCTACGACGCGGTCAAGGTCGCTGCTGCTGCAGAGGCAGAGGCCGGCGCTTCAGCCGATGTCGAAGCGGTGGAGGTACGCGCGTGAGCACGGTGAAGGTCACCCAGGTACGGAGCACGATCGGCCAGAGCAAGGCGCATCACGGGACGATCCGCGCGCTCGGCCTCGGCAAGATCGGCCGCACCGCAGAGCACACGGAATGTCCCGAGTTGGCTGGCCAGCTGCGCCATGTCGCTCACCTCGTCAGGGTCGAAGGGAAGGACGCGTAGTCATGGCCGAGGAGCTCAATCTCCACAGCCTCTCCCCGGCGCAGCCGCGGAAGGCACGAAAGCGAGTCGGCCGCGGGATGGGCTCCGGCAAGGGCCGGTACTCCGGTCGCGGGATCAAGGGCCAGAAGTCACGGTCCGGCTCGCACTACATGCCCGCAGGTTTCGAGGGCGGGCAGATGCCGATCGACATGCGGCTCCCGAAACTCCGGGGCAACACGTCGGCCGACGCGATGCCGATCGGGCCTTTCCGGACATCGACGCAGCCCGTGAACCTCCGCGACCTCGAGGCTCGTTTCGAGGCCGGTGCCGAGGTGACACCCGACGCGCTCATTGCAGTCGGGCTGATCAAGAACACGAAGATCGACATCAAGATTCTCGCATCCGGTGACCTCACGAAGAGCCTCTCCGTCACGGCGCACGGCTTCTCGAAGACGGCAAAGGAGAAGATCGAGGCCGCGGGTGGGAGCATCACGTGGATGCGAGGCGAACCGGTCGCCAAGAAGAAGAAGAAGAAGGCAAAGGCGAGACGCCCCGAGGTCGTCGAGGAGACACCGGCCGAGATCGCGGTAGAGGCGACGCAGGCTCCGGCCGGCGACGCTACCGCCTCCGAGGACGATGGACCGGCCTCGAAGAACGAGGCACCGGCTGAGTAATGCTGAGCTGGCTTGGAAACGCCTGGCGCGTCCCCGAACTCCGGCGCCGAATCCTTTTCACGGCGTTCATCCTCGCCGTCTACCGACTGGGCTCCTGGCTGCCGGCACCGGGCGTTGACGCGGCCGCGATCGAGAACTACTTCTCCGGCAACGGCGGCTCGATCCTCGGATTGCTGAACCTGTTCTCCGGTGGTGCTCTCTCCCAGTTCTCGCTCTTCGCGCTCGGGATCATGCCGTATGTGACGGCATCGATCATCGTCCAGTTGATGACGGTCGCCGTCCCGCGACTCGCCGAGTTGCAGAAGGAAGGCGAGGCCGGGTACGCCAAGATCAACCAGTACACCCGGTACCTCACGGTGATCCTCGCCGCCCTCCAGGCGTTCGGGTACGCGGTGCTCTTTCAGCGGCAGGATGCCCTCCAGGCAAACGCCGGGCGGATGACCCTGATCGTCGTCACCCTGACGACGGGCACCGTGCTCCTGATGTGGCTCGGTGAGCAGATCACGAAGCGTGGCATCGGCAACGGCATCTCGATCCTCATCCTCGCGTCGATCCTGACGAGCCTCCCGCTCGGAATCAGCGCCTGGTGGAACGGTGGACCCATGGAGCGGATTTTCTTCCCGCTCATTGCCATCTCCATCGTTGCCTCCGTGGTGTTCGTCCAGGAAGGGCAGCGTCGGATTCCCATCCAGTACGCACGGCGGATGGTCGGGCGGCGAATGACGACGGGCGGTGCCACCTACCTACCGTTGCGCATCCTCATGGCGGGCGTGATCCCGGTCATCTTCGCTGCGGCGCTGCTCGCTTTCCCGGCGACGATCGCCCAGTACTTCCCGGCGACGCAGGAATTCGTCAACGACCACTTCCAGCCCGGCAACCTCACGTACCTCTTTATCGAGGCCTCGCTGATCATCCTGTTCACGTATTTCTACACCGCCGTACAGTTCAATCCCGTCGAGCAGGCCGATAATCTCCGCAAGTACGGTGGGTATATCCCGGGCATTCGACCCGGCCCTCCGACGGCGCAGTACCTCGACCGGGTCATGACCCGACTGACGCTTCCCGGTGCGCTTTTCCTTGCACTCGTCGCGATCGCGCCGAGCCTCTTCATTCGATTCTTCGGATTCTCCCAGGCAAGCTCCGGCGCGCTTGGCGGTACATCTGTCCTGATCGCGGTCGGTGTTGCACTCGATACGATGCGCCAGATGGAGAGCCAGATGATGATGCGCAACTACGAGGGCTTCCTCAAATAGTGACGATCAACGTCCTGTTCCTCGGGCCACAGGGATCCGGGAAGGGTACGCAGGCAACGCGGATCTGCGCAGCTCACGGGGTTCCCCACGTGTCCACGGGAGATATGTTTCGCGCCGCGATAGCGGAGCAGACAGCTCTGGGTCGCGAGGTGGAGCCGATCGTGGCCGCGGGAGAGCTCGTCCCGGACGCGCTGACGGTCGCCCTCATCCGTGACAGGATCGCGAAAGATGACGCGCAGGCAGGCTTCATCCTCGACGGGTTCCCGCGCAACATTGCGCAGGCCGAGTCTCTCGACCGGATGCTCGAGGTGATCGGACGTCCTCTCGACAGGGTGTTCTTCTTCGACCTCGACGACGCCACGGCCACCACACGCGCCCTCGAGCGGGCCAACAGGGAAGCACGGGTGGACGACACGCCGGAGGTGATCGCACGGCGGCTTGCCATCTATCATGAGCAGACAGCGCCCGTCGTCGCGCGGTACCGAGCCACGGGAACGCTGCACGAGATCAACGCCGCCAGGAGCGTTGACGATGTCTTCGCCGAGATCTCCGCCGCATTCGGCTGGCTCGCCCGATGATCATTCGCAAGGGGCCAGAGGAGATCGAGCGAATCGCGCGCGCAGGCGACCTCGTGGCCGCGACCATCGCGCACGTCGGCGACCACATCCGTCCGGGCATCACGACGCTCGAACTCGACGATATCGCCGGCGCGTTCGTCACGGCACACGGAGGCGTGTCCGCGTCGAAGGGCTATCACGGGACGTATCCCGCCGAGATCTGTATCTCGCCGAATTCGATGATCGTTCACGGCATTCCCGGTCCGTACGTGGTCAAGAACGGCGACCTGATCACGATCGATGTCGGTGTCGTGCTCGAGGGGGCGATCGGCGACAGCGCCTACACCTTCGGCGTCGGTGAGATCGACCCGGTGGCTCGACACCTGCTCGACACCTGCCTCGAGGCACTCGCCGCGGGGATTGCGCAGGCGCAGCCTGGCAACCGCATCGGCGATATCTCGTTCGCGGTGCAGTCCGTCGTCGAGGAGGCGGGTTTCTCGGTCGTCCGCAGTCTCGTCGGGCACGGTGTGGGGCGCCACTACCACGAGGATCCACATGTCCCGAACTTCGGCCAGCCGGGGCGTGGGCCAAAGCTCACCGAGGGAATGACGATTGCAATCGAGCCCATGATCACCGTCGGGTCGCCCGATGTCTACCTCCATGACGACGGTTGGTCTATCTCGACCGAGGACGGTTCTCTCGCTGCCCACTACGAGCACACCGTCGCGATCACCGGCGCAGGACCCCGGATTCTCACTCCGAGAGTAGGGATCGCGGTCGAGAGCGCGAGTTTGCTACAGTAAGCAGCCCGCGGCGCGGCTGTTTTGCCGCGCGACGGGATTTGTCAGACAGGGATCGGTTCTCCAGGCTTTTTGTTCGGTGCTCTGCAGTCCGGGAGCTCACACACACAACGAGGCGTTCGCGCGAGGGAAGGGTGGCAGTCAAGGAAGACAAGATCGAGGTCGAAGGCGAGGTCGTCGAGGCGCTCCCGAGCACGATGTTCAGGGTGCAGCTCGATGAAGGACACACGGTTCTCGCCGCGATCTCCGGGAAGATGCGGAAGCACTACATTCGCATCCTCCCCGGCGACCGGGTCAAGGTCGAGCTCTCTCCTTACGACCTGACGCGCGGCCGCATCACGTTTCGTCACCGCTGAGCCACCACGAGGAATCCTCTATGAAAGTTCGCCCATCCGTCAAGCAAATGTGTGAACGCTGCCGCGTTATCAAGCGGCACGGGCGCACCATGGTTATCTGTGTCAACCCACGCCACAAGCAAAGGCAGGGTTAGTGGCTCGCATCGCAGGCGTCAACCTCCCGAACCAGAAGCGTCTGGAGATCGGGCTCACCTACATCTACGGGATCGGCCAGTCGACCGCGCAGAAGATCTGCAAGGACCTGGAGCTCGATCTCGACCAGAAGATCAAGGATTTGACCGACGACGAGGTCACGAAGCTCCGCACCTACATCGACGCGAACGTCGAGGTAGAGGGCGACCTCCGGCGCGAACGCTCACAGGCACTCAAGCGACTGGCCGAGATCGGCTGCTATCGCGGAATCCGGCACCGGCGCGGCCTTCCTGTTCGCGGACAGCGCACCAAGACCAATGCGCGTACACGCAAGGGGCCGAAGAAGACGGTCGGACGCGGAAAGAAGGGGAAGTAGATGGCACCTCCTCGTAAAGCTTCGGCCGCTCGCGGTCGTACGCGCCGCCGCGTCAAAAAGAATATTGCTATCGGTCAGGCGCACATCAAGACGTCGTTCAACAACACGATCGTCTCGCTCACCGACAAGGACGGCAACGTGATCGCCTGGGAGTCCGCCGGCTCGGCCGGGTTCAAGGGATCCCGCAAGTCCACCCCGTTCGCAGCGCAGGTCACGGCAGACAACTGTGCGCGCAAGGGAATGGAGCACGGTCTTCAGAAGGTCGAGGTTTTTGTCAAGGGCCCGGGCTCCGGTCGCGAGACTGCGATCCGTTCGTTGCAGGCGGCGGGACTCGAGATCCTCGGGGTCAAGGACGTCTCCCCGCAGGCCCACAACGGCGTGCGGCAGAAGAAGCGGAGGCGCGTCTAGTGGCTAGAGACCTCGGCCCCAAGTGTCGGCTCTGCCGTCGCGAGGGCATCAAGCTGTTCCTCAAGGGTGAGCGTTGCCTGACGGAGAAGTGTGCAATCGAACGCCGCGCATATCCGCCGGGTGAGCACGGCCGTGGCCGGATCAAGCAGAGTGAGTACCTGTTGCAGTTGCGCGAGAAGCAGAAGGCGCGTCGCTACTACGGCCTTCTCGAGAAGCAGTTCCGTAACACCTACGAGAAGGCGACCCGTGGTACCGGTGCGCCGGGTGAGAACCTGCTCCGGATGCTCGAGACGCGTCTCGACAACGTCGTCTACCGACTCGGGTTCGCAGGCTCCCGTGCGCAGGCACGCCAACTCGTCCGTCACGGCCACTTCCAGGTCAACGGCAGGCGGGTGAACATTCCAAGCTTCGCCGTGCGTCCGAACGACGTGATCACCCTGAAGTCGGGAAGCGCTGCGGCCCCGCTCGTCCGTGACGCAACCGACCTCACGGCATCGGTCTCACCATGGCTGCAGGCCGATCACGAGGGTCTCGCGGGCAAGGTTCTGCGGTGGCCCGAACGCGCGGAGATCGACACCCCCGTGCAGGAGTCACTCATCGTCGAGCTCTACTCAAAGTAGATGGCGGAGAGGCCGCGCCTCTCCTCCTGATCGGACGGGTGAGGCACAGCCTCATCCGTTGTGAAGAACACGAAAGGATCGCATTGGCAACCCGTACTAGCCTGATGGACTTCCAGATTCCCCGCATCGTCAGCGAAGAGGGCGACAATCATCGCGGCGTTTTCGCGATCGAGCCCCTCGACCGCGGGTTTGGTTACACGTTCGGAAACTCGCTTCGCCGCGTGCTTCTCTCCTCGCTCGAGGGGGCCGCCGTGACCGCCGTCAAGATCGAGGGTGTCTCACACGAGTTCACCACGCTTCCCGGCGTGCGCGAGGACGTCACCGACATCATTCTCAACCTGAAGAGCCTCATCTGCGTGTTGCATGGCGAGTCACCCGAGGTCGAGGTCCACATCTCGAAGAAGGGGCCCGGCAACGTTACGGCCGCCGACATCGAGGCGCCGGCCGATCTCGACATCCTCAACCCGGAGCTCGAGATCGCACAACTCGCGGCCAAGGGCAAGCTCGAGATGACACTCACCATCGGCCGAGGCCGCGGCTACGTGCCCGCCGACCAGAACCGTGGTGTGGAGGTGCCAATTGGTGTTATCCCGATCGACTCGATCTTCTCGCCTGTCCGGCGTGTCTCCTACGAGGTGGAGTCCGCGCGTGTCGGCCAACGCACCGACTTCGACAAGCTCGTGCTCGACGTCACGACCGACGGATCGATCGAGCCGCGGGATGCGATCGGCAAGGCCGCCGATATTCTCATCAGGCAGCTTGCGATCTTCACCGATCTCGACTCGATCGCGGTCTTCACCCCCGGCGAGATCGAGGCGGCTGCCGAGGCGACGACCTCGCACGGGATGGAGAACTTCCCGATCGAGGAGCTCGAGCTTGGTGTCCGCTCCTATAACTGTCTCAAGCGCGTCGGCGTCGAGACGATCGGCGAGCTGACCTCGAAGTCGGAGGCCGAGCTCGCCGCTATCCCGAACTTCGGTCGCAAGTCTGTCGATGAGGTGCGCGACACGCTTGCCGCGCACGGTCTCACACTCAAGGGCGAGGAGCTCGGCTAACTCATGCGGCATGCACGCGCAGGCAAGAAGCTCGGCCGGGATTCAGCGCATCGCAAGGCGTTGTATTCCAACCTCGCGGGAGCGTTGATCCAGCACGGCCGGATCCAGACGACCGAAGCCAAGGCCAAGGCAGTCAAGCCGTATGCCGAGAAGATGATCACGCTCGGCAAGCGTGGAGATCTCCACGCACGGCGACTCGCGATGGCAGAGCTTCGTTCGAATGATGTCGTCCATCACCTGTTCCTGAACGTTGCCCCGCGCTTCGCGGAGCGGAAGGGTGGTTACACGCGCATCGTCAAGCTCGGCCCGCGTCAGGGCGACGCTGCACCGATGGTGCTGCTCGAGTTCGTCGATCACGACCCGGCAGCCTGAGCCTGGATCCACGGCCTGACAACCGAGAGATCGTTGCGAAGGGCGCCTGTGGGTGCCCTTCGCCATTCTCGCCCTCCGCGGAGGAGCCAGTGACCCGTACGCTGCACCAATGCTTATCATCATTGCAGCCGTCGTCGCGCTCCTCTTCCTCTCGCCGCCGTGGAGCTTCCTGCTCGTCGCCGTGGCCGTACTGATCGACATCGGCGAGATAGGAGTCTTTGTCTGGTGGTCGCGCCGCCGCCGACGCAGAGGACCACCCGAGGTGGGTGTGGAAGCGCTTGTCGGCCGACGCGGTACAGCACTGGCCCGGCTCACCCCCGGCGTTCCCGAAGCCGTGGGCCAGGTGCGGGTGAGTGGAGAGATCTGGGGTGCCCGAACCGACGTAGCGATCGAACGAGGTTCGAGCATCGTCGTTCGCGCCGTTGACGGCCTCGTGCTCGAGGTCGATCCCGCGCGGCCAGGCTGAACGGTGGGAGAGGGACCGGCCGCGCGAGTCCTCCGGCTCACCATCGAATACGACGGGGGTGGTTTTCACGGCTGGGCGAGGCAGCCGGGACAGCGCACGGTAGAGGGAGTGCTCCGCGAAGCTCTCGACACCATCTATCCGCGCGGGTGGGACGACCTTGCCGTCGCAGGCCGCACCGACACCGGAGTGCACGCGACGGGACAGGTTGCGAGCGTGAACGTCACGGCCGGCGCGCCTGCGTCGAAGGCCGCGGAAGCACTGAACACCGCGCTGCCTCCGGACGTCTCGGTTCTTGCAGCCGACGACGCACCCGAGGGCTTCCACGCACGGTTTTCGGCTACGGGTCGGTCGTACCGGTACATCGTGCTCAACCGTCCGGCCCGTTCGGCCCTCGACGTGGGACGGTCTCTCTGGTGGCCGCGTGCCCTCGACCTCGACCGATTGCAGGTATGCGCCGCGTTCCTGCCGGGCGAGCACGAGTTCACGGCGTTCACCCCGGCCGACAGCCAGCACGAGGTATTCGTCCGCATCGTGCGTGACGCTGCGTGGGAGCGCCATGGCGACCACCTCCACTTCACCGTCTCGGCGGACTCGTTTCTCCGGCATATGGTGCGCACGCTCGTCGGCACGATGCTCCAGAGCAGCCCGGAGCGATTCGCACATCTGGTCGAGGGACGTCCGCGCCTCGAAGGTGGGGCGACGGCTCCCCCGTGGGGCCTCTATCTGGAGCACGTGGAGTACGCGGTAGCCGACGTCGATACGATCGAGGGGTGAAGGCCCGCGTCATCCTCTTCGACCTCGACGGCACGTTGATCGACTCGGGGCCGATCATCATCGCCTCGATGCGCCATGCGTCTGTCACCGTGCTCGGCCGTGAACCGGACGAGGAAGCCGTCCGTGCCGTGATCGGAGGGCCAGGGCTCAGTGAGCAGATGCATGCGCTCGACCCGGACCGCGTAGACGAGCTCGTGGAGGTCTATCGCGCACACAATGAGCCGCTGCACGCAACGCTCGAGATGTTCGACGGGATCGCGGAGCTCCTCCCCGAGCTCTGCCGGCGCGGTCACCAGCTCGGGATCGTGACGGCCAAACGGTGCGCAACCGTGCAGCTCGCATTCGACCGTTTTCCGATTCTTGCGGAGCTCACCGACGTGCTCGTCGGCGCAGAGGACACCGAGCGCCACAAACCGGATCCCGACCCCGTACTCGAGGCCCTGTGGCGGCTCGGAGCGCGGCCGGACGAGGCGGTCTATATCGGTGACTCGCCATTCGACATCAGGGCGGGTAAGGCCGCCGGCGCCCGCGCGATTGCGGTCGGGTGGGGTGGTATTCATCCCGACGAGCGGCTCCTGGCAGAGGGGCCCGACGCCCTCGTTCAGCACCCGGAGGAGATCCTGGCGCGTGTCTGACAGTGCGGCCCGGATCCAGGAGCTCCGGCGCGTGATAGAGCATCACGCCTATCGCTATCACGTCCTCGACGATCCGGAGATCAGCGATACCGGCTACGACGCCCTCTACGACGAGCTCCAGGCACTCGAGGACGCGCATCCGGAGCTGATCACGGACGACTCACCGACGCGGAGGGTCGGAGCGGCCCCGGCAGAAGGCTTCACCAAGGTCGAGCACCTTGCGCCGATGGGATCGCTCGAGAAGGTGACGACCCGTGAGGCGCTCGAGAAATGGGCGGCAGACGTGCGCAAGCGTCTCGACAGCGACGAGCCCGTCGCCTACGTGATCGAGCCCAAGATCGACGGTTCGGCGATCTCACTCGTGTACGAGGAGGGCGTGCTCGTGCGCGCAGCAACGCGCGGTGACGGATTCCGCGGCGAGGATGTCACGGCAAACGTCCGTGCGGTTAAAGCGGTTCCGCTGCGGATGCGGCTGCCGGAGGCAGAGGTGCCACCAACACTGTTCGAGATTCGTGGGGAGGTCTATTTCTCTCTTTCCGGCTTAGCCCGATTCAACGTCGCGCAGGTCGCAGCCGGCAAGAAGGAGGCACCCAACCCCCGCAACGCCGCGGCAGGGTCGCTCCGGCAGCTCGACCCCGGCGTGACCGCCGAGCGTCCGCTTTCGATCTGGATCTACGGCGCAGGGGTGCACGAGGGAGATGCCCCGGACACCCACTTTGCGATGCTCGGGTGGCTGCGAGAGCGCGGCTTCAGGATCAACCCGCACGCCGAGCGGTTCGAGACGATCGACGAGGTTGTCATCGCCTGCGAGCAGTGGGAGAGCAGGCGGGCGGAGCTCGACTACGAGATCGACGGCATCGTGATCAAGGTTGACTCCTTCGCCCAGCAGCAGCGTCTCGGAGCCCTGCACGAGCGGCCACGCTGGGCGCGGGCGTTCAAGTGGGCGCCGTCCACCGCGGTGACGACGCTAAAGCACATTCACATCCGAGTTGGCCGGACGGGGGCCCTCAACCCGCTGGCGGAGCTCGAGCCGGTGCAGGTCGGTGGAGTGACGGTGTCCACCGCGACGTTGCACAACGAGGAGGACATCAACCGCAAGGATATCCGCGAGGGCGACCTCGTCATCGTGCAGCGGGCAGGCGACGTGATCCCCCAGGTCGTCGGCCCGGCGGGAGAGCATCTGCCCGGTACGACGCCGTGGAAGATGCCGGCCCACTGTCCCCTCTGCGGCGTCGAGGTCGTCAAGCCGGAGGGTGAGGTCAAGCATCGCTGCCCGAACCGCGCGTGTCCGTCACGCGGGCTCGAGACCCTGGTGCACTGGGTCGGTGCGGCCATGGATATCGAAGGGGTGGGCGAGCAGTTCGTGCGCAAGCTGTGGGACGAGGGGCTGCTTCGCTCGATGCCCGACCTGTACCGACTGTCGGTCGAGCAGCTCCTCGGGATAGAGGGGTACGGTGAGATCTCGGCGACGCAGGCTGTTGCTGCGATCGAGCGCTCGAAGGCGCAACCGTTCTCGAGGATCCTGTTCGGCCTCAACATGCCGAAGATCGGCTGGGTACTCGCCCGGAATCTTGCCCGACACTTCGGCACCGTTGACCGTCTGCTTGCTGCGACCCGGGAGGAGCTCGAGGAGGCAGAGGGAATCGGGCCCGACCGAGCAGAGCTCATCGCAGAGTGGGCCTCGGACGACGAGAACAGGGCGCTCGTCGAGGATCTCCGGTCACTCGGGCTGCAGTTCGAGGTAGCCGAATCGGAGCGGGCGGTCGTGGGGCCGCTGACCGGCTTCCAGTACGTGATCACGGGCACACTCGACGGATACACCCGTGACGAGGTGAAGGCCTCTCTCGAGGCGCTCGGTGCGAAGGTCACGGACTCCGTCTCGAAGCGGACGACCGGCGTGATCGTGGGTGAGAATCCGGGCGTGAAGGCTGCGAAGGCAGAGAAGGCGGGTGTTCCGATCCTCGGTCAGGCAGAGCTTCTGGAACTCCTCAAAGGCGCATAGGGGATCAGGTAGGAAAGGCTTCTCGTGCCTGACGCGCACGCCCGGGTACCCGCAGGCTCAACCGTAGATCGTGATCGTGACCGTACGCCGTCCCCAGGTTCGTGCCTGCGCAGTGCTCGGCATCCAGAGGTCGATGATGTTCCCCTTGATCGCCGTTCCCACATCTGCCGCTACCGCCGGCCCGTAGCCGGGAATGAACACGCGTGTGCCGAGGGGAATCACGGTCGGGTCGACGGCGATCACGCCGACCCCGACGGGGAGGCCGCTCGCCGTCTTCCCCGGGAGGTGATAGGCGACCGCATCGGCGACGAACGTGCGTGTCCCCGTGGTGGGCAACGCGACCGGCGCCGGCGCCTCCGCGGAGGGCGCCTCGCCCGACTCGACCTGTACCGGTGCGGCGGCGGGTGCAGCACCGACGGCGGCAGCGGTGATCTCTCCCGAGCGGCGTTCGGCTGCGCGTGCCTGGCTCTCGAGCACGTTCAGCCGCTGTGTTGTCAATGACCGTTCGCGGCGTACGGCTGCGACCGTCGCACTCCTACCGGCGACGGCCGACTCTCTCCGTGCGACACCTGCTCGAGCAGCAACCTGCGCGCTCGCAAGGAGAACCCGTTCCTCACCGAGTTGTGTCTCCAGATGCTCGAACCTGCGAGCGCGAAGGGTAGCCTCGGCGCCCAGACGCTCGTTCTGCGCCGTGGCGCGTGTCAGTCCCTCGATGCCGGCCACGGCCTCGTCGAGCGACACTGCACCGAGAATCACGGAGATCGGGTCGGGCTCGCCCTGGATGTACAGCCTCCGCAGGAGCGCCGCCACGCGATTCTGCGATGCCTGGAGGGAGCGGCGAACGATCCTCATCCGGCGCTGTAGGCTCTCCTCGGTGCGGGCTAGCCGCCTGGATCGATTCTCCAGCCGGGCCGCGTCGTCCCGGGCCCGTGCGAGAGAGGATTCGGCCGCATAGAGCTCGAGCAGGGCTGCCGACTCGGAACGGCCGAGGGCTGCGGCTCTCGCAGCGAGCGCGGGTGCGGTCTCCGCACTTCCGGGTGATGGTGCCGACGCGATCAGCAGCGCACCCGAGGCAACGGCCGCGCAGAGCAGCGGCCACCGTTGAGTAGGCGGTCTCACAAGGGGGAGACCGTAGCAAAAATATGCTCGTCAACGAGAGTGAAAAGCGGTATTTGCAGGACTTTCATTTTTCTGCCGGCTTCAGCTGACAGCAGTTCCTGCTAGAGTTCCTATCTCGGACGGGGCGCTCCGCCTGCGGGGGGCTCCTTTCGACGATCGAACCAGCTTATGAATCGTTCGAGCATGCGACAGGCTCCGGCCACACTCTTCGCCCTTGCAGTGGTCTGTCTCAGTGTCCTTGCGGTCGCCTCTTCACCGACTGCCAACCCGTCGATCACCTCGAAGCGGGCTCAGGCGCAGGCAGTCCTCGCCCAGATCGAGGCTGCCCAGCCACAACTCGAGCAGGCGATCGAGTCCTACAATTACGCCAACGTTCAGCTGGAACAGATAGATGTCGATCTCAACTCGAACGCACGGCACCTCGTCAGCGCGCAGAAGAGCCTTGGCACAGCCCAGGTGCACATAGCTGACAGGCTGCGGGCGCTCTACGTCAACGGTGACGGCGGTGGCGCTGTGGAGGTAATCCTCGGGGCAGAGAGCCTCGATGACCTCCTCGGGCGACTCGACATGGTGCAGCGCGTCGGAAATCAGGACGCGAAGGTGCTCAGGGCGGTGACGCAGTTCCGCAAGGAGGTGAAGCAAAGCCGGGTAAATCTCAGAACGGCTCGTGTTTCTCAGGCCCGTCTCGTTGACCAGCGGGCGACCCAGAAGAGCGCGATCGAGGGGCAGATCGCCGAGCAGAAGCGGATGCTGGCTGGTCTCGAGGACGAGATACGGCAACTGCAGGCCGAGCAGGCGCGCCGCCAGGCCCGGCTAGCCGCTGAGGCGAGCGCCCGACTCGCCGCCGAGCAGCGTGCCGCAGACGGTGCCCGGGCGCAGGCCGCCGAGTCTCGTGCGGACGACTTCTCCGCTGCGATCGATTCGTCAGGCAGTGCGTACGAGGCAATCCCTCCGGCGGCCCCCTCGCGGTACGGCGGCGTCGCCGGGATTGCGATGCAGTACCTCGGTGTGCCCTACGTCTGGGGTGGCATGAGCCCGAGTGGCTTCGACTGCTCGGGGCTCGTGGCGTACGTGTACGCGCAGGTCGGCGTCTCGCTGCCCCACTACGCCGCCGCGCAGTACGGCTACGGGACGCCTGTGGGATATTCGGATCTCCAGACCGGTGACCTTGTATTCTTCTCGGGCCTCGGGCATATGGGTATCTACATTGGCGGGGGACAGTTCATCCACGCCCCCCATACGGGAGATGTCGTCAAGATCTCGAGCATGAGCAGCCACAGTGGCTTCGTCGGGGCACGGCGCCTCTAGACCGACGTTCCCCGGCGAAGCACGATCACGAGTCGAGGCTCAGGCTCCCTGGCTAATGAACTGACGACCGTGCAGCATCCTGCGGGCCGCCTACACGACGTACAGTGACTCGACGGTCTCGTCGAAGTGCTCGAGGATCGTGTCCCGCTTCAGTTTCAGCGTCGGTGTCATCTCGTCGCGATCGATCGTGAAGTCGCGCGGCAGGATCGCAAACCGCCTGATCTGCTCGAAGCCCGACCGGTCGCGGTTCACGTTGTCAACGACTCCCTGCAGGAGCGTGCGCGCTCTCTCATGCGTCGCCACCTCCTGCGCCCCACCGGGAATCCCCTGCGCCTCTGCCCACTTTTCGATCTCGATCGGATCGAGGGTTACGAGGGCTGCCAGGTACGAGCGGCGGTCACCGATGACGATCGCCTGCGAGACGTATTTCGAGGCCTTGAGGTCGTTCTCGATGTTCTGCGGTGCGATGTTCTTGCCGCCTGCAGTGACAAGGATGTCCTTCTTACGGTCGGTGATCTTCACGAATCCGTCAGCGTCGATCTCGGCGATATCACCCGACCGCAGCCACCCGTCCGCGTCGAGCACCTCCGCCGTCGCCCCCGGGTCACCGAGGTAGCCGGCAAACACGGTGTCGCTGCGGATCAGCAACTCACCATCCCCGGCAACGCGAAGCTCGACTCCGGGGAACGCTCGGCCGACGGTGCCAAATCGCCAGTGCTCGGGCGTGTTCGTCGCCGCACCGGTCGTGCACTCCGTGAGGCCGTATGCCTCGAGAATGCGGATACCGATCGCATCGAAGAACTCCGCGATCTCCTGTGAGAGAGGAGCGCCACCCGAGATCGGGGTGCGCAGGCGGCCACCGAGTCGCTCGCGGATCTTCGCGAGGACGAGCCGATCGGCGATGTGCCGCTTTGCTGTCAGACGGCCTCCCAGAGGACGGCCGGTCGCCTCCCGCGTACTGACCTCTCGCCCGATCGCGAGCGACCACTCAGCGAGGCGGCGTCGGATACCCGTCATCTCGTCGATCGCGCCCACGATCGCTGTGTGGATCTTCTCGAGGAGGCGGGGAACGGTCGGGAGCACGGTCGGACGTACTGTCGTCAGGGCCTCCGAGATCTGCAGTGGATCAGGAAGAAAGGCGGTCGTGTAGCCGGCGTAGGGGCCGGCGAGATGCAGGAGCCGTCCGAAGTTGTGCGCGAGCGGCAGGTACAGCAGCATCAGGTCGTCATCGCGGACGTAGCCCGGAAGGTGGTCGATCACCGAGACCATCGAGTAGTAGTTGCGGTGCCTGATCATGCAACCCTTCGGCTGTCCTGTCGTCCCCGACGTGTAGATGTACGTGAACAGGTCGTCCTCGTCGATCGCGGCGACGGCGGCATCCAGCGCGGACGGGTGAAGGGCCTTGAACGCAGCACCCTCTGCCTCGAGCGCCGGAAGATCCGCGAAGGTGAGCACGTGCTGCAACCGCGGAAGCGACGCGAGAGCCCCGGTCACCTTCGCCCGTTGCACGTCGTCCTCGCAGAGGACGCCGACCGACCCCGAGTGATCGAGGACGTGCGCGACATCGCCCGGTGCGTTGCTGGCATAGACGGGTGCGCCGATAGCACCCACGTGCGCGAGCGCAAAGTCGAAGAGGGCCCACTCGAGTGTGGTGCGCGCGAGTGTCGCAAACGCATCGCCTCGACGCACACCGCGTGCAAGAAGACCGTTCGCGAGGTTCTCCACCCGCTCGGCCGCCTCGGCCCAGGTGACCTCGTGCCAGTGGTCGCCGTGCTGGACGAGGTACGCCGCACTCGTGCGCTTCCGGGCGACAGCATCACGCCAGAGGCGAGGGATCGTGCGGTCAGCGGCCATCACCTCATCGTAGACGGTTCCGCTTCGCACGAGAGAGCCCTGACGTCGAGGCGACGAATGGCGTGCATGCACGAACGGAGCGCACCGCCCGGGTGGGCCTACCCGGGCGGGAAGCGGCCTGGAGGGCCGGACGAGATGCAACGCCCGCGCGTAACGGTGGGCCCGGGCTCAGGCGTGCTGGACGACCGGCAGGCCGACGGCCTCGAGCTGTACCTGGAAGAGATGCTTGTCGATCTTCCCGTGGTAGATCGGGACACCCTCCTCGATGCAGAGTTGGATGATCGTGTCGCGGTCGATGTCGAGCTCCTGTGCGAGCTCGTCGGGCGTCAGATGGTTCGCCATGCGTCGCCTCCTTCGGGCATCAAAAAAGCCCGACGGCGCAAGGCGCGCGGTCGGGCTGAATCGAAGCTCGGTTGTCAGTGGCGGGGGTCAACGGGCCCGCCTCCCGATCTGCACCATGATGGGACACAGGATACTCCCCGGACACGATGGACGCAACATCCGGGCCGGAGCTACGCAGCGAGAGGAGGTGCGGCCCCTAC
Organism: Thermoleophilia bacterium; assembly: GCA_009694305.1. GTDB lineage: Bacteria > Actinomycetota > Thermoleophilia > Gaiellales > Gaiellaceae > Gaiella. Next base: position 57,649 of record SHVL01000001.1, on the reverse strand, counting down.
ACGGGGTTCTCGACATCGAGGTAGAGCCACTCGATAGCGAACGTCTCCGCGAGATGCGCCGCGAGCGCCTGGACGCCGAACCGCTCCGTCGCATGGTGGCCTGCCGCAATCAGGTGAATGCCGAGCTCCCGAGCAGTCGCAAGGCTCGGCTCTTCGGGCTCGCCGGTGAGCAGCGCGTCGAAGCCCTCGTGTGCCGCCCGGATCAGGTCGTAGCCGGCCGCGCCGGTGGAGATGGCAAGACGGTTGATCCGGTCGGGGCCGCCTGCGAAGACGAGTGGCTCGCGCTCCACCGCCTCTGCGACACGTGTCCCGAGTTCCGCGATCGAGAGGCCGGCAACCGTGCAGGCGAGCCCGACCGTGCCGAAAGGGCCCTCGGGTGCGGCACCGACGCGCTCGGCTAGCTGGGCGGCGTTCCCCAGGGTCGCGTGCGCGTCGAGCGCGAGGTGGTAGGCGACGAGCGAGGCGTTCGCGTTGAACAGGACCTCGAGCCGGCCGCGCTGACGTCTGTCGATCACGAGCGGCTCATTGCGCCAGAAGAGCCCGTGATGGACGAGGATCATGTCGGCTCCCTCTGCGGCCGCACGCTCGAGAAGCTCGCGTGAGCTCGAGACCCCGCAGGCGAGCAGCGTCACCTCATCGCTTCCCACCACCTGCAGGCCCGGCGGTGCGAACTCGGGCCAATGCTCCACGTCGAGCAGTGCATTCGCATAGGCAACGATCTGATCCCTTCCGGCCACGAGCACAGTGTAGGTGTGGGGGCGAGCACCATCGGGCCTCGACGCTCGCGAGCGGGTACCCTGTGAGCGCTCGGGGTGTGGCGCAGCCTGGTAGCGCGCTCCGTTCGGGTCGGAGAGGTCCCCAGTTCGAATCTGGGCACCCCGATTCTCCGTAGTGCATCCGTTCCGCCGCGGCGGAACGGATGCACTACGGGGTTCTCCGATCCGGTATGCGTCGGTGGGGCTATCCTCGGCCCGTGCTGAGAGCGGTTATCTTCGACGTCGATTTCACGCTCTCGTGGCCCGGGCCCGGGCTCGGGCCAGAGGGGTATCGACAGCTCGGCGCTCTCCATGGGCTCGAGCTCGACCCCGACCGCTACGAGGTTGCCCGTCTCGCGGCAGTCGCCGATCTCCAGGCGCACCCCGAGCTTCTCCACAGTGAGGAGCTCTGGATCATGTTCACCAAGGACATCGTCCGCGGCATGGGGGGTGACGCTGCCGGCTCCCGTGCCTGCGCGGTGGACATGGTGCGTCGCTGGGAGGCGCACGAGAACTTTCACCTCTACGACGATGCAATCTCGATCTTTGCAGCCCTCCGGGCGCATCGGCTCTCGATCGGGCTGATCTCGAACGGCCATCGCGATCTCGAGCAGTTCGCCGTGCACCACGGGCTCGACATCGATTGCGCGGTGGGCTCGAAGGCGCACGGCCGGGCGAAGCCGCACGCCTCGATCTTCGAGCGCGCGCTGGAGGCTCTCGAGGTCACGGCGGGCGAAGCCGTGATGGTCGGCGATTCCTACAGGGACGACATCGAGGGAGCCCGCGCGATCGGCATGCGTGCGATCCTGCTCGACCGCGAAGAGCTGTATCCCTCCGAGGACGACCGGATCACCGATCTCTTCCAGCTTCCAGCTGCGCTTGGCCTTGTCGCCGACGGTGACGAGGACGGCGGCCGTGCAGGGCAGCCGAACATCGGTCTCTAGTGCGGGGTTTCCGCCCGTGACGGCGCTCGCCCCCGAGGGCCCGTCGAGCGTCGGAACCATCGTCAAGCTCGGCGTCGGTGCATTCGGCCTCGCCTGGTCGCTGACGACGACAGCCGCGTATCTGCCTCCTGTCCTCGGTCAGTACACGACGTCCACGTCGTTGATAGGGGCCGTCCTCGCAGCCGAGGGCGTGTTTGCGCTCACCCTGCCTCTCGTGATCGGCCCCTGGAGCGACACGTTCCACACGCCGCTCGGCAGGCGCCGCCCCTTCATGCTCGTCGCAGTCGGGCCGCTCGCGTTCTGTCTTGCGTTGATGGCCTTCATGCCAAACCTGTGGACGACCGCGCTCCTCGTCTTCGCCTTCTTCTGCGCCTACTACGTCTACGAACCCCCCTACCGCGGGCTCTACCCCGACCTGCTGCCGGAGAGTGTCTACGGCCGCGCACAGGGAGTACAGCACCTCTTTCGCGGTATCGCACTCGGCGGTGGGTTGATCGGCGGTGGTGTGCTGTATCACCTGTGGAGGCCGGCGCCATTTCTCTTCGCCGCAGCCATCGTGTCTTGCGCCTGCCTCATCCCCGTTGTTCTCCTGCGTGAAGACGGCGGCCACACCCGCGTCTTCGAGGGAGTCACGACCTACGTCGGTCACTCCTGGCGTGTTCTGCGCCGCAACCCCGACATCGGCCGCTTCCTGCTTGCCAACGCGGCCTGGGAGGGAACCTTCGCAGGGGCCAGAACCTTCGTCATCCTCTATATCACGGTCGGTCTCGGCGAGCCGCTCGGCACCTCGACCCTCGCGCTTGCCGCTGTTGCTTCCGGCTACATCCTCGCCGCGCTTCTGGCGGGTGCTGTGGGCGACCGGTTCGGGCTCGCACGTGTCATCACCTGGTGTTCGGTTGTCTACGGCCTCGGTCTGCTCGCGGGCGGGCTCGCGACCGAATGGCACGCCTGGTATCTCGCCGGAATCTTCATTGTCGCCATCTTCGCCGGCACCGTGATGACGCTCGCCTGGGGGCTGCTCTTCAAGCTGATGCCGCCCGACGACCGCGGCGCGATCGCGGGTCTCGCGACGACGACCAAGGGGATAGGCCTCATCTTCGGCACCCTTCTCGCCGGGATCCTGATCGACGTTCTGGCGCCCTACCTGCCCGAGACCCACGGCTATCAGGTTCTCTTGCCGGTTCTCGGTATCCCGATCCTGCTGGCGGTTCCGCTCGTCTTCTCGCTCATCCGCGCGGAGGAGATCGCAGGGAGTTCCTAGCCGGAATCCAGGCTCGCTGACAGCGCCTCAACGGCCTCTTCCTGGAGCCAGCTCAGGTAGCCGTAGAGCGCAAGCGCCGGGGCATCCGGGTCGTCGGAGTCGATCTTGCGGCCGCCCATCTCCTCGCTGATGTCGAGCTGGGTGCCAAGGAAGAGTCGGAGGCTCTCGAGTGCCCCGAGCCACGCCTCGAGCTGCTCTCCGCTGAGATGGTCTGCTCCGGCGGTTTCCTCGACTACGCGCAGCGCAGCGAGCTTGCCCTCGAGGAGCTCGTCCCGCATGAGGCGCCGGAACTCGTCGCTGGCTTCGCTGTCGTCGGTGTAGGCCGGCGGAAACAGACGGCGCAGGCTCGGATCTGCGGTCGGTAGCACCTCGCGCAACTGGCCGGGCAGCAACCGCAGAAGCTCGCGCTCCTCTGCCGGGAGTCGCAGTCGATAGCCGCCGTCCCGGTCGCGCTGGATCCGGCGAACCGGCATCAGTCCTGTCCGAGAGTCGCCCACAGGCCGTGGGCGTGCAGGCGCGCGACGTCGAACTCGGCCTTCTCCTTCTCACCCGAGGAGACGGCCGCCTTGCCCTCGGTATGCACGAGCAGCATCATCCTCGTCGCCTCCTCCTTCGAGTAACCAAACAGCTTGCGGAGCACCAGCGTGACGTAGCTCATCAGGTTGATCGGGTCGTTCCACACGATCACGACCCACGGACGGTCGTGGTCGTACTCGTCGCCCCCTTCGGGCAGGCGCACCTCGACCGGAGCCTCGACCGTCTGGCTCACGCGCTCGTTCCGCCCGTGAACCGGGACGGCCACCTTGACGGCGTCTCGAAGGGAGTCGGCCTGTGCGGGGGCGCATACGACATTGTCGGGCCGAGGCCCTCGCCTACTCGCCGGTGGAGCCGGAGCCTTCGCATCGCTCCCGGTAGTCCTCTCGTACCGGAGAGAAGACGTCGATCACCGTCGCACCCTCCGGCCCGCAATACGCCGAGTGCTCGACATTGCCGGGAAGCACATACCCCTCCATCGGCCCGAGTTCGTGCGACACGCCGTCGATGACGAGCGCCTGCATTCCGCGCAGCACGATCCCGATTTGCTCGTGGGGATGGCTGTGGGCCGGCACCGTGGCGCCGGCGCTGAAATCGATGAGGTTGAGCATCGCACGGTCGCCGAACAGGGGACGGCCCTCGACGCCCTCCGCGAGCGTGAACGCGGTGACGTTGTCGAATCGTACGAATTGCGGATCCATCTCGAGACATCATATCGTCGCTGTTCGGGAATGGAGCGTGGCGTCGCCGCAGCTATCTTCCCCGGCATGCACGGGCTCGCATCAGATCTCCTCCGTCATCAGGCCTACGTGGACGGTGACTGGGCCGACGCCGATTCCGGGGCTACCTTCCCCGTCGTCAATCCGGCAACCGGCGTGACCATCGCCGAGGTGCCGCGGATGGGTGCCGCCGAGACGCGAAGGGCGATCGAGGCAGCCCAGCGCGCGCTGCCGGCCTGGAAGCACCGGATGGCGAAGGACAGGGCCCGGATTCTGCGTCGCCTTGCCGACCTGATGCTCGAGCGCAGCGACGACCTCGCGGCAATCCTCGTGGCCGAGCAGGGCAAGCCGCTCCTCGAGGCCAGGCTCGAGATCGGCTACGCCGCCTCCTTCTACGAGTGGTTTGCCGAAGAGGCCAAGCGCCTCGACGGGCGCATCATTCCGCCGGCGCTCCCCGACCGCAGGATCGTTGTCCTGCGAGAGGCGATCGGAGTCACTGCCGGTATCACGCCCTGGAACTTTCCGGCTGCGATGCCGACGCGGAAGTCGGCGCCGGCGCTCGCTGTGGGGTGCACGATGGTGTTGAAGCCTGCCGAGCAGACCCCTCTTACGGCGCTTGCGATCGCGGCGCTCGCCGAGGAGGCAGGCGTCCCGGCCGGCGTCTTCTCGGTCGTCACGGGCGATGCCGCGGACGCACCCTCGATCGGCGGCGAGATGACCTCCAATCCGATCGTCCGCAAGCTCGGTTTCACGGGCTCGACAGAGGTGGGCAAGCTGTTGATGGCGCAGTGTGCAGGCCAGGTGAAGAAGGTCTCGCTCGAGCTTGGAGGGAACGCGCCGTTCATCGTCTTCGACGATGCCGACCTCGAGGGAGCCGTTGCGGGAGCAGTGATGTGCAAGTTCAGGAACTCCGGGCAGACCTGCATCTCGGCAAACCGCTTTCTCGTTCAGGACGGGATCTACGACGATTTCGTGGGTGCGTTCATCGAGGCCGTAGCGGCGCTGAAGGTCGCAGACGGATTCACCGAGGGCGCTCAGGTCGGGCCGCTGATCGACGAACCTGCGGTTGCAAAGGTGGAGCGTCACGTTGCAGATGCGCTCGCCCGTGGGGCAGACCTTCGGCTCGGTGGCAGCCGGCTCGAGGGCCAGTTCTTCGAGCCGTCCGTGTTTACGGGCGTGACGATGGACATGGCGATGAGCTGCGAGGAGACGTTCGGCCCGGTCGCCGGGATCAGCCGTTTCGCGACGGATGCCGAGGCGGTCGAGATCGCAAACGACACGCCCTACGGACTCTCCGCCTACTTCTACACGCAGGACCTCGGTCGCACCTGGCGGGTCGCCGAGGGCCTCGAGTACGGGATCGTCGGCATCAACACCGGCTTCATCTCGTCCGAGGTAGCGCCCTTCGGCGGAATGAAGGAGTCGGGTATCGGGCGCGAGGGGTCGAGCTATGGTGTTGACGACTGGGTGGAGCTCAAGTACCTCGCGATGGGTGGGATAGGGGAGGCGATCTGATGGTCATCATCGAGCAGCGTGACTACCACGTTCACACCGGGCAGCTACCGGAGCTCGTGCGGCTGTACGCGGAGGAGGGAATCCTGATCCAGCAGGAGGTGCTCGGCGGGTTCATCGGGGCCTTCACGACCGAGATCGGGGCGCTCTCGACCTACACGAGCATGTGGCGCTACGACAGTTTCGGGGAGCGTGAGGAGCGGAGAGCAGCGCTCCAGGCGCGCGACGACTGGCAGGCGTTCGCCGGCCGGATCCAGCCGCTGATCCATACGCAACAGAACAGGATCCTGACGCCGACGTCGTTCTCGGCACTCCGGTAGAGGAGCCGTCGCATGGGTCAACTCGACGGCAGGGTCGCGCTCGTCACCGGCGGTTCGCAGGGCATCGGCCACGCGATCGCCCAGGGCCTTGCTGCGGAGGGCGCGCGGATCGTGATCGCCGACGTTCGAGCGGCCGAAGCCGCAGCCGAGGCTTTTCCGGACGGAGTCGGCCTCACAGCGGACGTCGCTGACGAGGAGGCCGTCCAGCAGCTCGTGGACGAGGCCGTCGAGCGGTGCGGCTCGATCGACATCCTCGTCAACAACGCGGGGCTCTACGCCTCGCTCGCCATGCGGCCCTTCACCGAGATCCCACTCGTGGAGTGGCGGCAGGTGATGGACGTGAACGTCGCCTCCATGTTCCTCATGTGCCGTGCCGTCGTGCCGGTGATGCAGCGAAACGGTGGCGGCCGGATCGTCAACATCTCGTCGGGAACACCGTTTCGAGGGGTGCCGTTCCTGCTCCACTACGTCACGAGCAAGGGCGCGATCGTCGCCTTCACGCGTGCGCTCGCGAAGGAGGTCGGCAAGGACGACGTGCTCGTCAACTGCATCGCGCCTGGCTTCACGATGTCTGCCGGCGTCGAGGCAAACCCCGAGGTGATCGAGAAGCTACGCGACGTCTCGGTGTCGGCACGGACGATCCAGCGCGACCAGATGCCCGAGGACGTCGTCGGCGCTGTCATCTACTTTGCGAGCGCAGGATCGAGTTTCGTGACCGGCCAGACGATCGTGATCGACGGCGGCCAGACGTTTCACTAGGGGCAGGAAAGGTCGTGCGATGGAAGAGCGTATCGCACGATTTCCTGCCCCTCGTGAAACGCAGTGGTTCTGCACGCTTCGCGTGATCCTGAAGGGGCCCGCCCGCGGGCCCGCGCTTCGCGCAGGAGGAAGGTCGTGCGATGGAAGAGCGTATCGCACGATTCGTAGGGGGCACCGCGACTCGGGTAGGTCGGAACCCGGTCTCTCGATGGGCGTGTATGACCGAAGCGGCCGTACCCGGTCGCCCGGTGTCGTGAGGCGAGATATAGTCGCAACGATCATGCGACTCTCCCTGTGCGAGTTCGAGACCGGTGCTTCGACCGCCGGTGGCCACCGGGTCGTCTACGACGTCGCGAACGAGACCGCGTTTTTCGGTGCGGCAGAGGTCGAGGGACACGCGCTCGTCTGGCAACTCGACGAGAATTCCGAGGAGGCCGAGGGGGCTCTTCTCTCGCGACGGGTTCAGATCGACCCGTATGCAGACTGGGTGCTCCGTTGTGACCGCATCGACTTCCCACCCGGCGGGATTGCCTACAGGCACACCCATCCTGGCCCCGGGATTCGCTACCTCCTCCACGGCGAGCTCGACGTTGCCACAGAGGGCAAGACGGCCTCTTACGGCACGGGTGGAGCCTGGTTCGAGTCGGGGGCCGATCCCGTGCTCGCGACTGCCTCGGAGCACCGGGCGACGGCATTTGTTCGCGTGATGATCCTGCCCGCCGAATGGGTGGGAAAGCGCACGATCCGGTACACGGACTCCGCGGATGACGCGCGTCCGAAGCTCCAGACGTCCACGGTCTATCTCGAACGGCCCATCAGCCTGACGTGAGGACGGGCGGGCAGCTCCTCGTGGACCAGCTGGTCGTCCACGGTGTAGAGGTGGCGTTCGGCGTGCCAGGCGAGAGCTACCTCGCAGTGCTCGACGCGCTCCACGATGCTCCGATCAGGTTCGTCTCCTGCCGCCACGAGGGCGGCGCCGCGAACATGGCCGACGCGTACGGCAAGCTCACGGGCCGCCCGGGCATCTGCATGGTCACTCGTGGGCCTGGGGCGACGCACGCAGCTGCAGGCATTCACACGGCCTATCAGGACTCGACCCCTCTGATCCTCCTGATCGGTCAGGTCGGTCGGGAGATGATGGAGCGGGAGGCGTTCCAGGAGATCGACTACCGGCAGATGTTCGGACCGATGGCGAAGTGGGTGGCGCAGATCGACAGCGCCGACCGCGTTCCCGAGCTCCTCGCGCGTGCGTTCCGTGTTGCCACGTCCGGGCGACCCGGACCGGTCGTGCTCGCGCTCCCCGAGGACATGCTCGTGGACGAGTCGGGTGCTGACGATGCCGTTCTGTACTCCATCACGCGCACCCATCCCTCCGGGGATGACGTTGCGGAAGCGCGGGCTCTTCTCGCCGGGGCAGACCGCCCACTTGTGATCGTCGGCGGTGCTCCGTGGAGCGCGGAGGCGAACGAGGAGCTGACAGCCTGGTGCGTCGCCGGCGGTCTCCCTGTCGCATCCGGGTGGCGCTGCCAGGATTATGTGGACAACACGGCGGAGACGTACGTCGGCCACCTCGGCCTGGGACTCGATCCGTGCCTCGCACAACGCGTGCGCGACGCCGATGTCCTGCTCGTGATCGGTGATCGGCTGAGCGAGATCACGACCTCCGGATACACGCTCCTCACCGTTCCGACTCCGAAGCAGGTGCTCATCCACGTCACTGCCGATCCGAACGAGATCGGCCGTGTCTACACACCGACGCTGGGCGTGGTCGCGTCACCGGAGTCGTTCGCGCGGGCCCTCGGGCAACAGCCCGCGCTCGACCCGAGTCGGTGGCAGGCACAGACGCAGAAGGGGCGGGCGGCCTACCTCGCAAACCTCGAGCACTCCCCGGGTCGCGGTGACCTCGATCTGGGAGACGTCATGGCGATCCTACGACAACGTCTGCCGGCCGACGCGATCCTTGCCAGTGGTGCGGGCAACTTCACGGTCTGGGCACACCGCTTCTACGAGTTCAGGCAGTACCGCACACAGCTCGCGCCGACGAGTGGGGCGATGGGGTACGGCGTCCCCGCGGCCATTGCGGCGAAGATTTTGCATCCCGCGAGGGCGGTCGTGTGCATGACGGGTGACGGCGACTTTCTGATGACCGGACAGGAGCTAGCAGTTGCCGTACAGGGCGATGTTGCGGTCGTCATCCTCGTCGTCAACAACGGCATGTACGGGACGATCAGAATGCACCAGGAGCGCCACTATCCGGGACGCGTGTTGGGAACAGACCTCGTCAACCCCGACTTTGCAGCACTGGCTCGAGCCTTCGGCGCGCATGGTGCGGTCGTCGATCGGACGCAGGACTTTGCCGCGGCGCTCGACGATGCGCTGACATGCGGCGGCCCCGCCGTGATCGAGCTTCGCGTTGACCCGGAGGCGCTGACGCCGCGCCAGACGCTGACCGAGATCCGCGAGGCTGCGCAGGCACTGTCGTCCGCGTCGTAGGATCAGCAGACCACAGATACCCGAAAAGGAGCATCAGATGACCAGGTCGGACGCAAGCATGATGACCGGAGCGTCACCGGACGAGGTCGTGGCACGTGTTTGCGACGCGAACGGACGCGCAACGTGGTCGAGCGGCACCGACGGTGGGAGCGAGATCGAGGACGGCCCCGCCGGCGGCCAGCAGGGCCACTGGACGGACTTCGTCCGGCCTCGGGTCGTCCAGGGCGGCTTCGATGCGCTCAGGGCCTGTTTCGCATGACGACGTCGCGGCGCCGTGAGCTTCGGGTTGCAGGGCAGGCCGAGCCGATCTCGCACTTCACGGATGCGGTCGAGGCAGGAGGATTCCTGTTCGTCTCCGGGATGGTTCCCGTGGGCGAGCAACGCGAGCTCGTCGGCGGAGACGACGTCGTGGCGCAGGCGTGGTGCGTGTTCGAGAACATGCGCGCCGTGCTCGCTGCGGGTGGCTGCACGTTCGCGGATGTCGTCAAGGTGACCGTCTATCTGACCGACGTGAGCGATCGTCCCCTCGTGAACCCGGTGCGGGAGGAGGTCTTCGGCGAAACCCGTCCGGCATCGACGCTCGTCGAGATATCGGCCCTCGTGATTCCCGGGGCGAAGATCGAAGTCGAGTGCATTGCACTCATTCCGTCGTGAGCCGTGGTAGCCGCGTGAGCCCCGGAGAGACGCCGGGTCCTGCCGCAGCCGTCGATCCGTTCAACGCGGCAATCACGTGGCTTGCCGAGCCGCTCCGGGGTGCAACGGACGGCCCGCTCGCCGGGCGTACCCTGCTCGTCAAGGATCTCATCGACACCGCAGGTATTCGCACGACCTACGGGTCGCGGATCTACGCCGACCACGTGCCCGACCGCCACGCGACCGTCGTGCAGCGCGTCCTCGACGCGGGAGCGGTTGTCGTCGGAAAAGGGAACCTGCCGGAGTTCGCCTGGAGCGTGCTCGGCACCAACCCGTGGTACGGGACGGTGCACAACCCGTTGCATCCCGGGAAGACGACGGGCGGCTCCTCTTCGGGTAATGCGGCCGCACTCGCAGCCGGACTCGTCGATCTCGGCCTCGGCACCGACACCGGCTGCTCGATTCGCCTGCCGTCGGCGGCCTGCGGCACCGTTGGTCTCAAGTCCCGCTGGGGACTGCTGCCGCTCGACGGCATCTTTCCTCTCTCTCCGTCGTTCGACACCGTCGGGCCGATGGGGCGGACGGTAGAGGACGTCGCCCTGCTCTGGTCGGTGCTCTCGGGCCGAGCGGTGCCCGAGCCCCGTCTCGACGGCCTGACCGTGGGCCTGCTGCGTCGGGCGCCCGATCTCGGAGACGGGCGCCCGACGGAGAAGAGTGACAACGCCGAGGCGTGGGTTGCAGATCTCGAGCAACTCGGCGCGCACGTCATCGAGTCGGCGATCCCCGCTGCCTGCGCGGACACCTGGCCGCTGTTCCTCCACGAGGCGGCCTGGAGTCATCGGGCGACGTTCCCGTCCCGCGCGGACGAGTACGCCGGAACGATCCGGCCAAAGCTCGAGGCGGCTCAACGCGTTACAGCCGACGCTGTCGTCGTAGCGCGGACGGCAATCGACACGTGGCGGGCCTACGAGCCCGAGGTCGATCTCTACGTGTCCCCCTGCTTCGCCGTTGACCTTCCCACAGAGGATGCCGACGAGCTCGAGGTGCGGTTGCCCTTCTCGTCTTTTCTGCGCTGGGTCAACCTGATCGGCTGGGCGGGCCTTGCTGTCGGGAACATGCAGTTCGTCGCTCCCGACGACCACACGGTTCTTGCCGCGGGTCTTGCGTGGGAGTGTCGGTAGAGTCTTCCGTCGTGCGTAGAGCCTCGATAATCACACTCCTCGTCGGTCTCGCACTCGTTGTCGGCGGATGCGGCCGTGGCAAGGAGGAGCCGAAGCGATCGGCTCTGGCCGAGAGCCTTGCGGAACTCTGTGAACAGGCGCGCGCCGATACCGAGGAGCTCGGCCTGTCCTCCGAGAAAGGCTTCGCCGTTATCCAACCGGGCGCCGAGATCGGAGTGCGTCTCGCCGGAGAGATCGGGAAGCTGAAGGGCGCGACCCCGGCGGAGAAAGAGCAGATAGCGTCGCTTGCAGAGTACTTCCGCTTCTACCACAACGAGATCGTGGCGGCCGCGAAGCTCTACGCGGCCGGCAACTCCGAGGTCTACGCGATCACCGTCGGCCGGGCAAGACCCTCACTTGTGAGCGGTGAGGCCCTGGCCACGCGCATGGGCGCACCCGAGTGCGCGGTCCGCCCGTTCCCCGACCGCTAGCGGGTTCTTCCTCACGTTCCGTCGAACTCGGGCTTCCGCTTCTCCACGAACGCCTCGACCCCCTCGCGGAAGTCGTGTGTCTGTTGCATGAGTCCGTAGGCGAGGCCCTCGAGCTCGATGCCGACATGGAGTGGTCCGTCGTACACGGTGTTGAGGACGCGTTTCGACATCGCGAGGGAGAGCGGTGCGTGGCGCGAGAGCTCCGTGATCAGGGAGCTGACCGCGTCGTCGAGGTGCTCTACCTCGACGACCTCTGTCACGAGGCCGATGGCAAGAGCCTCGCCGGCCTTCACCCGGCGGCCGCGCATGATGATGTCCTTGGCCCGCCCGACGCCGATGAGGCGGGCGAGTCGCTGCGTGCCGCCCGAGCCAGGGATCATCCCGATCGTCGCCTCGGGGAGCGCCATCTGCATGTCGTCCGCGGCGATACGGAAATCACAGGCCAGCGCCAGCTCGAGTCCGACCCCGAAGACGTACCCCTGCAGCTTCGCGATCACCGGCTTGGAGCAGCGCTCGGGTGCCGCGACGTTCTTTGCAAGCTGGGAGACCACCCAGGGAGATTTCGTCAGGAAACCGGCAATGTCACCGCCTGCGGTGAACTGTCCGCCCGCTCCCGTGAGCACGACGAACCGCACCGACTCGTCGCGGTCGAGTTCGGCGAAGAGCGCTGCGAGCTGGTCACGTGCAAGCATCGAAACCCGGTTGAGCTTCCCGGGCACGTCCAGCGTGACCGTCGCCACGCCCCGGTCGGCATCGCGGTCTACCCGGAACCCGTCGTATTCGGTCACGTACTCTCCTTCTGCTCGTCTCGTAGGACCCTGCGGAGTATCTTCCCTGATGCACTCTTTGGAAGCGTCGGCACAAGCCGGTATTTCCGTGGCCGCTTGAACCGGGCGAGTGGAGAGGCGAGGCAGTAGGCGTCGAGCTCCTCGGATGTGGTGCCTTCGACGACGACGACGACGGCGACGACACGGTGGCCGAGCCTATCGTCGGGTGCTCCGACGACCGCCACCTCGTGAACACCCGGGTGGCCGGCGAGGACGTCTTCGACCTCGAGTGGATGGATGTTCTCTCCACCGGAGATGATCATGTCGTCGAGCCGTCCGTCGATCCAGAGGTCACCGTCACCATCGAGATGTCCGATGTCGCCCGTGTGGTACCAGCCGTCCCGGAGCGCCTTCTCGTCGGCGTCGGGGCGGTGCCAGTAGCCGCCGAACGACTCGTCACCGGAGAGATGGACGCAGATCTCCCCCTCGGGCCCGAGCCTCAACCGTGCGTTCACGGCGGGCCGTCCCGCACAGCCGGGCTTGGCTACCTGGTCTCCGCCGATCGAGAACGTATAGATCTCGGTCGAGCCGTAGTGGTTGACGAAGACCCCGGGGTCGAAGACCTCGACGCACTGCGCTACGAGCGCAGAGGTCATTGCCGCGCCGGCGTAGCCGAGTGCTCGAACGCTCGAGAGGTCGTGCCGGGCGACGCTGTTATGACTGACGAGGTCGTAGAACAGCGTGGGGGCAAGGTAGAGCGACGTGATGCGCTCTGCCTCGATCAGGCGAAGCGCCTCGCCCGGGTTCCAGCGGGCCTGTGGGACATAGCAGCCGCCGACGAGGTGCATCGCAAGCAGGGAGTGGATACCCATCGTGTGGTAGAGGGGCATCGCGCCGAGGGTGCGATCGGCGTGGAGGTAGCCATGCTGGAGCGCCTGGCTGAAGCCGCCGGCGCGGTCGGCCGAGTGGCTTCGCGGCACGCCCTTCGGCCTTCCGGTCGTACCCGAGGTGTAGAGGAGCAGAGAGATCTCGCTCTCGTCGCGATCGAGGGCACCGGCGTGCTCGGGCCCCTCGGGCAGGGGATCGCCGTCGCGGATGACGAGGCCTGCACCCGCATCATCGATGCAGTAGTCGAGCTCTTCCTCCGGGAGGCGCCACGAGAGAGGCACGAAGACGGCACCCGCCCACTGGGCTGCCCAGTAGAGCAGCGCCGTCTCGACACTGTTGTCGAGGACGACCGCCACCCGGTCGCCGGGTGCGACCCCGAGGCCGCCTGCGAGCCGGGCCACGCGCGGTAACAACGCGGCGTAGCTGATTCCGGGAAACGCCTCGGCCTCCGGATGTCGCTCACAGGCTGCAAGGAGGGATTGTGCGAGGTTCATCCCGCAGGCTCCTCCGCCCGAGCCAGAGCCGGAGCGTCACGGGCTTCCTCGATCGCGGCGACGATCGGGGTGTAGCCGGTGCAGCGGCACAGGTGCCCGGAGAGCATGTCCACGATCGCCTCGTGGGACGGGTGACCGCGGGACAGGAGATCCTCGGCAGCGATCAGGATGCCGGGTGTGCAGAAGCCGCATTGCAGCGCGTGGTGGCGTTTGAACGCTGCCTGGAGCGGCGACAGCGGGCCGTCTCCGGCGAGCGACTCGACCGTCTCGACGACCGAGCCATCCGTCTGCACGGCGAGGAGACAGCAGCCGCGCACGGCGACGCCGTCGAGACGCACCGTGCAGGCTCCGCAGACGCCGTGCTCGCAGCCGACGTGGGTGCCGGTCAGGCCCAGGCGATGGCGGAGGAAGTCGGTCAGCAGGAGCCGCGGCTCGACCTGCTCGACCACCGTCTGGCCGTTGACGGTGACCGTGATCTCGGTCATCCCGCTCGCTCCCATGCGCGGAGGACCGCTCGCTCGACGAGCGTGCCCGTGAGGGCGCGCAGGTACCCGGGCGTCGCGTGGATCGAGCCGGGTGGGTCAACGGCGGCCGCGGCGATCCTTCCCGCTTCCTGCGCGATGGCCGCCGTGATGCTCACACCCTCGAGCGCCGCTTGGGCCCCGGTGATTCCTGTCGGGCGGTCGGTCACCGCGCCGACCCGGATCCGGACGTTCTGCGCGACTCCGTCAACCCGCCGCAGCACGACCGCGACCATGGAAAGGGCGTAGTCGCCGGCGCGGAGGGCGAACTCCTCGAACGCCGACCCCTCATGCTCCTCCGACTGCGGCCAGAGGGTGGCGACGACAAGCTCTCCCGGCCGTAGCGTTGTCAGGAAATGGGTCACGAAGAAGGCGTCCGGTTCGATCTCTCTGCGCCCTCCCGGCCCCTCGGCCACGATCGTCCCGCCGACAGCCGCGAGGCAGACGGGCAGTTCGGCCGACCCATCGGCGTGCGCGATGCTTCCGCCAACGGTGCCACGATTACGTGTGACGAAGTGGCCGACGAGCGGAAGCGCTTCGCGGAGCAGCGGATGCGCGCGCAGGTCGTGCTCGAGCGTCGCCTGACGCACGGTGGCACCGACGCGGAGGACGCCGTTCGACTCGATCGTGCCAAGGCCGGCCCTGTTGAGATCGACGAGCAGCGTCGGTCGGACAAGACGCATGTTGAGCGCAGGCACGAGACTCTGTCCGCCTGCGATCGGCGTAGCGTCCTCGTCACGGCCGAGTGCGGCAATGGCCTCCTCGACCGAGCGGGCGGCAACGTACTCGAACGCGACCGGCTTCATCCCCCGTCACCGTGGTCGAGCAGGTTCCAGACTCTCGGTGGCGTCAGCGGCAACTCGACGTCATCGCGCCCGATCGCGTCTGCGACGGCGTTTGCCACGCAGGCGGGCGCGCTCATCGTGTTTCCCTCGCCGATACCCTTGGCGCCGAGTGCGGTCACGGGCGACGGTGACGAGAGATGACCGATGCGCAGCGCAGGAATGTCGGGCGCTGTGGGTGTGAGATAGTCCACGAGCGACGCGGTCATGAGGTTGCCGGACTCGTCGTAGACGTGGCGCTCGTACAGGGCGGCGGCCAGGCCGTGCGCGAATCCGCCCATCACCTGCCCGTCGGCGAGGAGCGGGTTGAGGAGACGTCCTGCATCGTGCACCGTGACGTAGTCGAGAACGCGAACCTGCCCCGTTGCCCGCTCGACCTCGACGGCGCAGATGTCAACGATGAAGCCGTGAGCCGCCGACGAGGCGATGCGATCCTCGTCGTCGGGAGGATCGAGCGTCGGCGGGGCCCAGAAGGCAACCGCCGAGAGGCCGGGCTCCTCGCCGGCCGGTCGTCCCTCGGGATTCCAGTGAGCCATCCCCGCCACACGACGGAGCGAGAGATTCTCGTCCCCTGCGTGCGCCCGGATCGCATCGATCTTCGCCCGGAGCTTCAGCGCGGCAGCCTGTACCGCACCAACGGCGACGCCCGAGAAGCGCGACGAGTAGCTGCCCGAGGCGACCGTCCAGGGAACGCTGGCAGTGTCCATCTCCGACATCACGGTCACCTCGCCGGGCGTGCAGCCGAGCGTGTCCGCGACGACCTGGGCGCAGACTGTCCTGTGGCCCTGACCCTGTGGCGTCGTCGCGAGCCGGACGGTGATCCCGCCGAGAGGGTTGATCGAGACCGAGGCGCCCTCTGCGTTTCCCGACTTCGGCAGCGTGAGCGCGCGCTCGTCGGCCGTCTGGGCAAGGGTGATGTACCCCATGTTCGAGATCGAGGGCTCGACGATGCAGGCAATTCCGATCCCCGCGAGGCGCCCGTCGGCGCGGGCCTTCTCTACCCGGGTGCGGAGCCCGGCGTAGTCGGCGAGCTCGAGGGCGTGATCGAGGCACGCGGCGTAGTCGCCGGAGTCGTAGAGGGCGCCCGACGGCGTGCGATACGGCATTGCGTCTGCCGGGATCAGGTTGCGCCGTGCGAGCTCGGCCGGGTCGAGTCCGAGCCGCTTTGCCGCAATCGCCATCGTCCGCTCCAACCCGAAGTAGAGCTGTGGCCCGCCGAAGCCGCGATTCAGGCCCGACGGTTGCGTGTTGGTCAGCACCACCCGGTTGCGCACGCCCACGTTCGGCACCGTGTATGCGCCGGTTAGTGACCCGTGCATACGGTAGAGCGTCGCGGGCTCCGGTGCGCGGACGTAGGCGCCGACATCCTCGATTGCGTCGTAGCGGACGGCGATCAGTCGGCCGTCGGCGGTGAAACCTGCCTCGACCTCGGTGGTGCGACCCGTTGCTGCGGCGCTCGAGGCGAGGTGCTCGAGCCGGTCTTCTGTCCAGGTCACCGGGACACGGAGATGCCGTGAAGCGAGACCCATCAGCACGATGTAGGCGAAGACCGACGACTTCGTACCGAACGATCCGCCGGAGTCGGGTGGCGTCAGAAGCCGGAGCCGGTCGCCCCTCAACCCGAGCGCGGCCGCTGCGACCCCGTGGAGCGTGAACGGCCCCTGGAAGTTCGCCCAGGTGGTCAGGCGCCCCTCTGTTGCATCCCAGTCGGCGACGACGGCGTAGCACTCGACCGGCGTGCACGTGAAGCGGGGCACATGGAATGTCTGGCGCAGGACGAGGTCGGCCTGCGCCATCGCAGCGGTGACGTCGCCGTAGGCGAACGTCCGGTCGTGCACCGCGGTCGCAGCGGCGGCGACCGGGTCGAGCACCGCATCGAGCGGGTCGTAGTCCACATCGACGAGTTCCGCGGCATCCTCGGCGAGATACCGATCCCGGGCGACGACGACCGCGATCGGCTCACCGACGTAGCGCACCGTCTCGATGGCCGTCGCGTACTGCGGCGTGCCGCTGTCGATCCCGGCGGGGAAGGGTCGAGAGAGAGCCATTACGTCCGCCCCTGTGAGGACGCCGACCACGCCGGGTGCCGCGAGCGCAGCGCGCACGTCCACGACGATCCCGGCGTGTGCGAGCTGCGACCGGACCACGGCCGCGTGGCAGGTGTGGGCGACGGGGGAGAGGTCGTCGAGAAAACGACCCTCGCCGCGGAGCAGCACATCGTCCTCGAATCGCGGTAGCGGCCGGCCAACCCACGGCTCCGTCGCGCTCACCGGGCCCTCCGTGTCTCGACGTGTCCCACAGGGGCCGACCGTACCACTGTCACCGTGGGTGCCGTTCCGCAGCGAGAGCCACCTGGTCATCGGTTGGTCCATCGAGGGCGAGAGCGCGGAACGCGGTGAGCACGGCCCTCGGGTCGCGCGCGTGGCGCAGCGCGGCCATCGTCAGTGGTTCGCGGATAGCACCGCCGCAGTGGGCACACGGCCAGTAGATCCGGGACATCAGTTGTGCAGCCTGCCCGTCGGGATACATTCGCAGGATCTCGAGAATCGTCGTCGATCCGCGGATCTGCTCGCGCACGGTGTCGCTGTCTGCAACGCCGTGCGCGGGCAGGAAGCCCGGGATCGCTGTTCGGGACACGTCAGGCAGTGCGTCCTAGACCGTCGAGTGAGCAACGATGCTCGGCTCTGAGGTCGCCATGCGTACGGCGTTCTTCGGCAGCTGGTAGCGGGCGTACGGCAGGATCGCCACCTTCGCGCTTTTGCCGTGGCGGGCCATTGCGGCCGCGAACGCGTCGTCGAGGGACGTCGTCGCGTCGAGCCCGATGTCGGCGGCCATCTCGAGGTTCTCCTCCAGCGTGACGACCGTCAGGTGCTTGCGAGTCATCACCTCGTAGATCGGCACCCAGATGCAGCCGGCCCACATCTGGATCTCGCGCTTGTGGATGTCATGCAGCACCCGCTCGTAGTTGGCTGCAGTCGGCGGCATGTAGGGCTTCATCAGGTCGATCAGCGCGAAGCCGGGGAAGTCGCCGATTGCCGTCGAGACCCCCGGTGACGGGCTCGTGTAGATGATCGTGCCGCCATCCTTCAAGACGAGGTCGGCCGACATGCAGCCCCAACCCGTGTGGAAGAACAGGTGGTCGGTGGGTGCAAAGACGCCGCAGATGACGATGTCAGCCTGGCCCTTCTCCTCGACCCAGCTGTCGTAGGCGTAGATCGCGTTGAAGCGGCGGATCGCCTCACGGTGTGCCTCGGGGTGTGAGCCGAAGATGCAGTCGATCACGCGGCCGTGCGTGTCGAGGATCACGTTCATCGTGCAGTCGAGATCACACATCGTCGCGACCTCGTCGATGTCCGATCGCATCGGCCCCGCGTACGCGCCGTAGTGCGTCTGCGGCGAGGTGACGAACGCGCAGTGGTTCGACTCGATCGTCGCGTCGGAGACGACGCCGGGGAGGATCAGCTTGCCGCCTCCACCGGCGCCCCAGTGGTTTGCCTGTGCCTGCCCGATCGTGATCTTCAGCTCGCTCGACGCCACCTCGTTGTGCAGCCAGACCGGCGTGCCGCCCGACGAGACGCCGACGAACGTGTACGCATCCGGGTTCTGCGGGTCGTTCTGATGGAACGCCCAGCCGTTTGCCTGCATGCGGGCGAGGTTGGCCGGCCCGATCTTCTGCTCCATATCCGCTTCGGACATGGGAAAGACCTTGCCGTTCGCACAGACGACCCGGACGTCGGTGATGCCCGCCGCCTCGATCGCGTCAAAGACGGGAGGTAGCAACTTCGATGAGGGGGTGGGGCGGAACTGGTTGTCGATCACAACGGCGATGCTCGTCCTGCCCGCCAGGAGGTCGGCGAACGTCGGGCCGTCGAACGGCTCCACCAGAGCCCGTCGTGCAGCCTCTGTCGTGTCTCCGACAGGTGCCGGCTCGTCGGGATAGACCGCTGCGACCAGATTGGCGGTGGGGATATCGAGGGTCAGGGTGTCTCGGTGCTTCTTCGACTCGTCGTCGGTGGCACCGATCGCGAGTGGGTCCATCGACTCGTACGGGATCACGGCGTGGTAGGTGTCGCTCATCTGCCCTCCAGGAGTGTCATTGCATCGTCTCCGAGACTAGGCGGTCGCGAAGCGGCGGTCAAGGAGATGACCGCGATACGCGAAGCCCGTCTGTCTTGCGTACCATAGGCGGGGCAGCGTCGTAGCGGTACCGCAGATAATCGATAGTCGATCCTTCTCGGTTGTGTACCTATCGTCCTATCGCTAGATTCCTTTCTTCATGACCGCGCGACTGGCACACATGGATCTCCGGAGGCTCGCCCCGAGGGTTGTCGTAGGACTTCTCGTGGGGTTTGCGCTCCTCTATATCCTCGTGCTCGCCAACCCCTCGCCCGACATCGGCGGCAACTGGCGTACGACGACCTTTGGCTCCGCCGTGGACGACTGGCAGAGCTTCACCCGCACCCTCCTCAACGCTCTTACCTTTGCCGGACTGCTGTTCATCGTGGCGAGCGGCTTCTCGCTGATCTTCGGGTTCATGCGCGTCGTCAACATGGCGCACGGCTCGTTCTATCTCCTGGGCGGCTACGTCGCCTACGAGGTGCAGCAGAAGATGACCGGTGCGGGCTACACGATCGCCGGCATCGAGGTGAACACCTGGGAATGGGTCTTGCCGGCGCTGATTGCGGCCGCCTCGATCGGCATCGTCGGCCTCGTCGTCCAGCAGGTCTTCCTCCGCTGGAACCAGGGGCAGGAACTGCGTCAGGCGCTGATGACGATTGCCATCTCGGTGATCATCGCCGACCAGATCCTCGCCCACTTCAATGAGGGCCTTGCCTCGAGCGTCACGTGGCCGGGATGGACGAACAGGCTCGTCGCATTGCCTCTGCTCGGCATACAGTACTCGCTCGCCCGCCTGATTATACTGTTTCTCGGCCTGGCGGTCGGGTTCGGTCTCTGGATCTGGCTCTACCGGACGCGCACCGGGATGGTGATCAGGGCGGGCGTCGACGACCGACAGATGACCTCGGCGCTCGGAGTCAACCTCCAACTCACGTTTGCCATCGCTTTCGTTGTCGGCTCCTCGCTCGCGGCCTTCGGCGGGGTGGTCGGTGCCTCCCAGGGTGCAGTCGCGCCAGGGCAGGATGGGCAGTGGCTGCTGAACTCGCTCGTCGTCGTGATCATCGGCGGACTCGGCTCACTGCTCGGCGCGGCGGCCGGCTCATTGCTCTACGGGCTCGTGTTCTCGTTCGCTGCCGTCTATCTCCCGACGATCGGGAGTAACTGCTGTACCCAGTACTCGATCGTCTTCACCTTCGTCTTGCTCGCCCTCGTCCTCGCGTTTCGCCCGCAGGGGCTGTTCGGGAGATTCTCGTGATGGGCGATCCCAAGGCCGCGACCGAGCGGATCATCGGCGTGGGCGCTCTCGTTATTGCGGTGGTCGCTCCGCTCATCTTCAACGCCTACTGGGTTGACGTGATCCTCACGCAGGCGCTGATCTTCGGTATCGCCGCTGCGAGCATGATCTTCCTCGCCGCCTATGGCGGCATGATCTCTCTGGCCCAGACGATGCTGATGGGCTCCGCCGGTTTCATGATCGGAAACATGGTTACGAAGAACGGCGCGGGCGGCGAGACGAAGGGCCTCACGCTTGGCTGGAATCCGACGTTGGCCCTCGTGATCGCGCTCCTCGGTACGACACTCCTCGGCATTCTCCTGGGAGCACTTGCAGCCCGGAGTACCGGGATCTACTACCTCATGATCACGCTGACGTACTCGGTTGTCGGATTCTACTTCGTCGGCCAGGTGACGGTCGTCTCCGGCTTCTCCGGGATTGCGAATATCAACAGCTATACGCCGCCGTTCATCGGGGACATCGTCGAGAACCGGAACCGCCTCTACTACATCGCGCTCGGCGTTGCGCTTGCCGTGTATGCCGCGATCCGGTTCATCATCCGAACCCCCTTTGGCCTGTCGCTGCAGGGTCTTCGTGACGAACCGCTGCGCATGAGTTCGCTGGGATACGCCGTACCGCTGCACCGTACGCTCGCGTTTGGCCTCTCCGCTTTCATGGCCGCGTTGGCCGGCGTGCTCCTCGTGTGGTGGCAAGGGCAGGTCGCTCCGGGCGACATCGGCCTGCAGGCGACGCTGGATCTCCTCATCATCGCGGTGATCGGCGGCCTAACCCGGATCGAGGGCGCCTGGGTCGGTGCGCTCGCGTTCATCGTGATCGGGAACTACATCCGGGACAGCTGGCTCACCGACCTGTTGGACACCACCCATATTGGAGGCAGCTTCCAGACTATCATCGGCCTTACTTTTCTCGTCATAGTGATTATCTCCCCTGACGGCCTCATGGGCGTCTGGGACAGACTCTGGGGTCTCAAGTCGGGTCGTGACGGCGGGGAAGGGCCCAGCGTCACCGCAGTGCCGGCAGGAGAGAAGGTCTAGCGAAAAAAAAAAGTTGGTGGTCAATGTGGATCGGCCGGTAACAGACGAAGTGCTTACTGTTTTGGTAATGCTGCTCAACCAAGGAGGAAGATAGGCATGAAAGGCATTTCACACTTCTGGAAGCTCGTGCTTCCGCTCGGCGTGCTTGTTGTTCTGGCGGCGGTCACCGTCTCGACGTCGCTTGCTGCGTCGAAGACGAACGTGGTCAGGGTTGCGATCATGACCGACTGCAAGGGTGCGTTCGGGTTCGCCAACGAGCTCGATATCGGTGGTGCCCAGGCAGCGCTTGCCAACTATGCGCACGGCAAGAGCGTGGATTCGACGAAGCCGTCTGCTGGCATGAACGGCATCAGGATCGGCTCGCACCAGGTCAAGATCGTTGGGTATGGCTGCGGCGACGACACTGTGCCGACGGCGGTCAAGGAGACACGCCGCCTGATGGAGCAGCTCAAGGCCGACGTGATGATCGGCCCGCTGTCGGGTGACGAGGCCGTCTACATCGCGAACTACGCCAAGAGGCACCCGAACAAGACGTTCATCATAGGCACCGCCGGGTCGCAGGATCCGACGCTGCAGATCGCACCGAAGAACCTGTTCCGCTACCACGGCGACGGTGCGCAGTGGAATGCCGGTATCGGGGAGCTTGCCTACCTGAAGCTCAACTGGCGTAAAGCCGCAATCGTGATGGACGACTACAGCTTCGGCTGGACGTCCGCGGCCGGCATCATCGCCGACTTCTGTGCGATCGGCGGCAAGATCACCAAGCGGATATTCCCGCCGTTGAACACGACGGACTACGCGTCTTATATGGCGCAGTTGCCCGCCCAGGACGTGATAGACGGGGTGTTCTGGGTCATCGGTGGGACGGGTACGTCCGCCGCTCTGGTGGCATACGAGCAGGCGTACGGAGCCCTCGATCCCAAAAAGCACGTCGGGAACCTGTTCTTCGCGTTCCTCGGGGCCGACAAGCTCGTCGCCCCGAAGATGGTCGGCTCGTACGTCGGTGGCGCGGGCACGTTCCCGGGCTCTAGGACGAAGGCAGCGAAGTCGTATGAGGCAGTGATGAAGCGCTGGTATCCGAGCCTGCCTGCATCAGACCTGTTCGTGTACAACTACTACAATGCTGCGTGGGCAATGGTGCAGGGGCTGACTGTTTCCAAGGGCCAGGTGGGCGCGGCGTTGCAGAAAGCTATGCCGAAGACGCTCGCCAGCGGCTACCAGTTCTCCAACGGCGGCAAGGTCGAGCTCGATTCGCGGCGGCAGGGGATCGTTGACGCGTATCAGCTACAGCTGGAAAAGAAAGCGGATGGCTCGGTCAGCCCGAAGGTCGTCGCGTTCGTGCCTCGCGTCGATCAGACCTTCGGTGGGCTGTTCTTGCCGAGTAGCCCGCCCCCCAGCCGGACGCAGCCTCCCTGCAAGAAGCTGAAGACGCCGTGGCAGGGCAAGATCAGGGTCGTCGCGGATGGCGTGATCACTCCAAGGTTCATCAAGTAGCGCGAGTGACCGAAGCAGTCGAAAGCAGTGTGGGGGACGGGCTTCAGCCCGACCCCCACACTGTGCCTGACCGGCCGATCCTCCGCTTGCGGGGGGTCGGCCGGCGGTTCGGCGGGGTTCAGGCCGTGCGCGACGTCGATCTCGACGTCGCGCACGGTGAACGCCGTGCGATCCTCGGCCCGAACGGGGCCGGTAAGACCACGCTCTTCAACCTCGTTGCAGGCGACTTTTTACCGTCGGCTGGCACGATTGAGGTAATGGGCCGGGACGTGACGCATCTCCCGGCGCGCGTGCGGCCGAAGCTTGGCCTGGCGCGGACATACCAGAAGACCCGCCTCTTTCCCGGCCTCTCGGTCGAGGACAACATCTTCCTTGCGATCGTCGGTCGCGAAGGCGGGCGGCTGAGGATTCTTCCTCACAGGCAAAGCCGGGTGCTTCGAGCACGCGCACGCGCCGCTGCCGAGCGTGTTCTCCTCGGTGACAAGACGGATACCTTTGTTCGCGATCTCTCCCACGGTGAGCAGCGCCAACTCGAAGTCGGCATGGCGAGCGCCGTCGAGCCGAAGCTGATGCTGCTCGACGAGCCGGCCTCCGGCCTCTCGTTGGGCGAACGCGAGCGTCTGACCGAGTTACTGCTCGGTCTTCCCGAGGACGTGACGTTGATCCTGATCGAGCACGACATGGACGTCGCGCTCACCGTTGCGGACCACGTGACGATGATGCACGACGGCCGGAAGGTCGTCGAGGGCACGCCCGCTGAGATCCGTGGCAACCAGATGGTGCGCGACATCTACCTCGGACGCCGCTCCCACGGCAACGAGGGCGTCAGCGAGAGTGAGACAGAATGAGTGACGTTCTGCTCGAGGTCGAGGGGCTCGATGCGTTCTACGGCTCGGCCCAGGCCCTCGAAGGCGTGTCCTTGTCGCTTGGTACCGAGGCTGTCGCCGTGATCGGTCGTAACGGTATGGGCAAGACGACGCTCTGCAACGCCATCATGGGGATCCAGCCGCCAAACGCGCGCGGATCGATCAGGTTTCGTGGGATCGAGCTGCTCGGCAAGCCGTCCTACAAGATTGCCGGCACCGGCATCGCCTATGTACCGCAGGGGCGTCGCCTCTTTCAGTCGCTGACGACCGACGAGCACCTGAAGATGATCAGGTCGCCGCGCTCTGGCCAGTGGACATCTGCCGCCGTCTACGAGCTCTTTCCCCGCCTCGCCGAGCGCAAGAAGGTGAGTGCGACCCAGCTCTCGGGGGGCGAGCAGCAGATGCTTGCGATCGGGCGCGCCTTGCTCACGAACCCGGATCTGTTGATCATGGACGAGCCCTCCGAGGGCCTCGCGCCGACGATCGTGGAGCAGGTCATTGAGACCTGCCAGGCCCTCGTTGCCGAGGGCATGGCGATCCTGCTCGTCGAGCAGAACCTGGGCGTTGCCACCGAGGTCGCGCCGAGGCAGCTCGTGATGGTCGCCGGGAGAATCGCCGCCGAGACGACCGCGGAGGCACTTATGACCGACGAGGATGCGCAGCGCCGCTATCTTGGCGTCGAGCCGCTGGCTCACACCGCCTGACGAGAATCATCCTCGCGTCGTAGGGCTAGACCACATCGTTGACGGAAGCGAAAGAGAGGCAACCATGCCGACAGTGGTGCTCGTCGGAACGCTGGACACCAAAGGCGAGGAGTACGCGTACCTCGCCGAGCGGATGCGGGAGCACGGCGTAGACGTCGTGCTCGTAGACGTGGGCATCGTGGGCGCTCCGCTGACGAAGCCGGACGTGACGCGAGAGGAGGTCGCTACGGCTGTTGGAGCGGATGTCCAGGCTCTTGCAGACGCAGGCGATCGCGGTGCTGCTGTCGAGACGATGGCGCGGGGAGCAGCCGAGATCGTGAAGCGGCTGTACGCAGAGGGCAAGCTCGACGCAATCGGCGGTCTCGGCGGCTCGGGTGGTTCGTCGATCGCGACCTACGCCATGCGTCAGTTGCCGATCGGCTTGCCGAAGCTCATGGTCTCGACGGTTGCCTCGGGTGACACGAGCCCCTATGTCGGCTCCGTGGACGTGACGATGATGTACTCCGTCGTTGACATCGCGGGCATCAACCGGGTGTCGGCACAGATCATCACGAATGCCGCAGCGGCGCTCGCGGGCATGGCGAAGGTAACCGTGCCACCGCTCGGCGAAGAGAAGCCGCTGATCACCGCCTCGATGTTCGGGGTCACGACGGCTGCCGTCACGACGGCACGGGAGCGGCTCGAGGAGCTCGGCTACGAGGTGCTCGTCTTTCATCAGACCGGCGCGGGCGGCGGCTCGATGGAGGCGCTGATCGAGGCAGGCTTCATCGCCGGCTCGCTCGACATGACGACAACGGAGTTCTGCGATCTTGTCGCCGGGGGCGTGCTCGCGGCGGTGCCCGAAAGGCTCGAGTCGGCAGGGCGACGGGGAATCCCTCAGGTCGTCTCGCTTGGCGCGCTCGACATGGTGAACTTCGGCCCGGTCGCCACGGTGCCGGAGCGCTACCGCGACCGGAATCTCTACGTGCACAACCCGACGATCACGCTGATGAGGACGACGCCCGAGGAGTGTCGCGAGATCGGCTGCATTATTGCCGGGAAGCTCAACGCTGCAACCGGCCCAACCGAGCTCTTCATGCCGCTGCGCGGCGTCTCGGCCATCGCGACCGAGGGCGGGGTTTTCTACGACGCGGAGGCGGACGCCGCGCTCTTCGACACGATCCGCGAGCTGATCGACACATCGAAGGTCGTTGTGCACGAGATCGACGCCGACGTGAACGATCCGGCGTTTGCGCTCGCAATGGCGAACCGGCTCCACGAGCTGATCGGAGGAACGCAATGACCCGCGACGAGGCACTCGCCCGGCTGCGCGCCCAGATCGCAGCGGGCAACCCGATCATCGGTGCAGGCGCTGGCACGGGCCTCTCGGCGAAGTGCGCCGAGGCAGGCGGTGGCGACCTGATCATCATCTACAACTCGGGCCGCTACAGGATGGGCGGCCGCGGCTCGCTCGCCGGTCTGATGCCGTACGGCGATGCGAACGCGATCGTCGTGGACATGGCACGCGAGGTGCTCCCGGTCGTGAAGCAGACGCCCGTGCTGGCTGGGGTGTGCGGCACCGACCCGTTTCGCCTGATGCCCGTGTTCATCGCCGAGCTGAAGCGAATCGGGTTCAGTGGCGTGCAAAACTTCCCCACGGTCGGCCTGATCGACGGCACCTTTCGGGTC
This sequence comes from Thermoleophilia bacterium, assembly GCA_009694305.1. Classification (GTDB taxonomy): domain Bacteria; phylum Actinomycetota; class Thermoleophilia; order Gaiellales; family Gaiellaceae; genus Gaiella. Next base: position 31,377 of record SHVL01000001.1, on the reverse strand, counting down.
AATCTGGAGGAGACCGGGATGGGCTACGGGCTCGAGGTCGATGCGATCCGGGTCGCCCACGAGCTCGACATGCTCACGGCGCCCTACGTCTTCAGCGATGAGGATGCGGCGGCGATGGCCGCGGCCGGAGCTGACGTGCTCGTCCCGCACATGGGCCTGACGACGGGCGGCTCGATCGGTGCCGACACGGCGAAGACGCTCGACGACTGTGTGCCTCTCATCCAGGGGATGCACGACGCCGCGAAGCGCGTCAACCCCGACGTGATCGTGCTGTGCCACGGTGGCCCGATAGCCGAGCCCGATGACGCGGCCTATGTTCTCGCGCGTACGGAGGGCATCGTGGGCTTCTTCGGTGCGTCGTCGATGGAGCGGCTGCCGACAGAGGTCGCCATGACCGAGAATATGAGACGTTTCAAGTCCATTCCCGTCGAAGAAGGAGAGCTATGAGCAGGTTCGTCAAGAATGAGGATGTCGCGGTAACGCACTTCGACTGGGGCAGTGCCGGCATGCGCGCTGCCCCGCCGAGCACCGGTTGTACGGCCTTCGTCGTTCTCGACGTGACGCTCACCGCCGGAAACCACCATGACTTTCACCGGCACCCCGACCAGGACGAGATGATCATCGTCAAGTCCGGTCGCATCGTGCAGTGGATCGAGGACACGCACGAGGAGCTCGGCCCCGGCGACTCGGTCTACATCGACAGGGACGTCGTGCACGGGTCGTTCAACGAGTTCGACGAGACGGCGGAGCTTCAGGTGATCCTTGCACCGGCGTCGGGCGACGGTGGCTACGAGCTCGTGGACGTGTCCGGCGACGAGCCCTGGGTCTCGAAGCGCTGATGCTTGCCGTTTCGGTCTACGAGGGTGGTGAGATTCGCCACGAGACGGTCGCGGATCCCGTGGCTGGTCCTGGCGAGGTTGTCGTCGAGCTGCGAGCGGCAGCGCTCAATCGCAGGGATCTGCTCGTCGCCGGCGGCACGTACCCGTTTCCGCTTCCCCTGATCCCGGGCTCCGACGGAGCCGGAGTGCGGCGTGATACCGGGGAGGAGGTCGTGATCTATCCGGCGCTCGACTGGGGCCCGCGGGAGGAGGCGTTCGGCCCTGATTTCCAGGTCCTCGGTGGCCCGCGCAACGGCACCTACGCCGAACTCGTGGTCGTGCCGGAGGTCAACGTGTTTCCGAAGCCCGAGCGGCTCTCGTGGGAGGAAGCGGCGGCTCTGCCGCTCGCGGGACTGACGGCGTATCGCGCGCTCTTCTCGCGCGGAGGCCTTAGCGCCGGCGAGACGGTGCTCGTGCTCGGTGCCGGCAGTGGCGTCTCCACCTTCGCCGTGCAACTGGCGGCGCAGGCGGGTGCGCGCGTGCTCGTCACGTCATCGTCGGACGAGAAGATCGAGCGGTCGCGGACGCTCGGCGCCGAGGGTGGCGTCAACTACGCGACGGAGGACTGGGTGGCGGCAGTGAAAGAGCTCGGCGGAGCCGATCTGGTGATCGACTCGATCGGCTCGACGTGGCCGCAGTCGCTCGAATGTGTGCGGCCCGGCGGACGGGTCGTCGTCTTCGGCGCTACGGGAGGCACCGAGGTAACGTTGCCCGTGCGGCCCTTCTACTTCGGCCAGTGGTCGCTGCTCGGGACGATGATGGGCAGTCCCGCCGACTTCGCCGGCCTCCTCGGGGCTCTCTCTTCGGGCACCTGGCGACCGGTGATCGACTCGGTCGTGCCGCTTGCCGAGGCGGCAACGGCGCTCGAGACGATGGCATCCGGCAGGCATTTCGGCAAGCTGGTGCTCGCTTGCGGCTGAGCGTCGTCGAGTGGGGAGATCCGGCGGGCACCCCTGTCATCTGCCTGCATGGCGTCACCGGGCACGGCCGGCGCTTTCGACGCCTCGCGGAGGAGCGGCTGTCCGCGTACCGCGTGATCGGTTACGACTGCCGCGGTCACGGTCGGTCGGGCTGGGAGCCGCCGTGGAGCGTCGAGCAGCACGTCGCGGACGTTGTCGAGACCTCGGACGCGCTCGGGGCCTCGCGTGCGACGTGGGTCGGGCACAGCTTCGGCGGCAAGCTCGTAGCGGAGCTCGCGTCTCGTCATCCCGACCGGGTCGAGCGTGCAGTCCTGCTCGACCCTGCCATGCAGCTCGACCCGGCGGTTGCCGGGGAGCGCGCCGACCTGACCCGCGCCGACGTCTCCTTCGCCGACGCGGATGCGGCGATCGAGGCGCGGCTCGGCGACGGGTCGGTGTTCACGACGTCGTGGGAGACGCTCGAGGAGGAGATGCGCGAGCATCTCATCGAGGGCCGAGACGGCCGCTTTCGGATGCAATATGCCCCTGCGGCGGCCGTCGTGGCGTGGAGCGAGATGGCGTCGGTAACGCCGCCGTGGCCGGGGTGCCCGACGCTCGTCGTCTGCGGTGAGCAGTCCTGGGTCACGGTCACCGTGCCGCGCAACGGCCACATCACGAGAGTTGACGTCCCGGGCGGCCATAGCATTCTCTGGGACGACTTCGACGCTGCGGCAGACGCAATCGTGCAGTTCCTCGGCTGACAGTGGAGCATCAGGCCTCGGCACAGTGGCGCAGAATACGACGCTCGGGCGAGACACGATGAGGAGAGATCCCTGCGAATAGGCATCGACAGCTTCGTCTCCACGGTCACCGACCCGGTCACCGGTGTAGATGTCAGCCCGGTCGAGCGGGTGCAGCACCTGCTCGAGGAGGTCGAATGCGCCGATCAGGTCGGTCTCGACACCTACGGCATCGGCGAGCACCACCGCCACGATTTCATGGACTCCGCCCCTGTCGTCCTCCTGGCTGCAGCCGCCGCGAGGACGACCACCATCCGGCTCAACAGCGCCGTGACCGTCCTGAGCGCCAGCGACCCCGTGCGCGTGTTTCAGGAGTTCGCGACCCTCGACCTGATCTCCAGGGGCCGGGCCGACCTCATCGTAGGCCGCGGCTCGTTCACCGAGTCCTTTCCGCTGTTCGGACTCGACCTCGCCGACTACAACGCGCTCTTTGCCGAGAAGCTCGACCTCCTGCTACGTATCCGTGAGCAGGCGGAGGTGACCTGGTCGGGACAGCACCGCCCGCCGCTCACCGGCCAGGGTGTCTACCCCCGACCGCTACAGGACTCACTCCCGATCTGGGTTGGTGTCGGCGGGACGCCGGAGTCGTTTGTCCGGGCCGGCACCCTCGGGCTGCCCCTCATGGTCGCGATCATCGGCGGCCAACCCGCCCGCTTCTTGCCGCTCATCGAGCTGTACCGGGAAGCCGGCCGCCGCGCCGGCCACCCCTCCGACAATCTTCAGGTTGGCCTGCATTGCATCGGTTTCGTCGGCGAAACCACGCAGCAGGCAGCCGACGACTTTTATCCCGGCTGGGCCCGGCTGTTCGACACGATTGGCCGAGAGCGCGGTTTCGCCCCACCCACCCGCGCGCAGTACGACGCAATGTGCGGCCCCGATGGCGCTTTCCTCATCGGTGACCCGCGGACCGTCGCCACCAAGATCCTCCGGATCGATGACGACCTCGGTGGAATCGCGCGCATCTCCCTGCAGATGACCAACGTGCGGCTAGCCCACGAGAACCTGTTGCGCGGGATCGAGTTGCTCGGCACCGGCGTAGCGCCCCTCGTCCGGGAAGCGATAGCCGGCTGAGTCCTGCGTCGGATGGTGCCTGCAAGCCATCTGCGGGCCTGAGCCCGGGCCGGATGCCCCGGGGCGCGTCGGGCAACGACGGAGGTCGGGTTGCGCGCAGGGTCAGGGGGAGGCGAGCCGGTGGCCGCCGTCAACGGGCAGGACGGTACCGGTGATGAACCCATTCGTGAGGAGGAGCCAGACTGCCGCCGCCAGCTCCTCTGCGGTGCCGACCCGGCCGACCGGCAGGGCACCGGCGAACCGGTCGAGCATCGCGTCTCGATCCTCTGCCGCCATGAAGTCCCACGTCGGCGTCGCGACGATCCCCGGCGAGACCGCGTTCACACGGACGGGCGCGAGCTCGACTGCGAGCGTCCGCATCAGTGCCTCGACCGCGCCGTTGACGGCTGCCGTTGCCGATCCACCGCGCATCGGCGTCGCCGCCGCCACGCCGGAGACGAAGACGATCGACTCGCGGACATCGGCGGCCTGGACGGCGGCGAACGGGCCCCACAGCTTCGTCTCGAACGCCCGTCGAGCCGCCTCCAGATCGAGTGTCCGGGCCGGCCCGCCGGCGCGGGCCACCGGAGAGAAAATCAGGTGGTCGATCGGGCCGAGTGCGCTGAAGACCTCGCGGACAGCGGTCTCGTCCGAGATGTCGAGCGTCACGCGTTCAGCGTCGATGTCCGGGACATCCGGGTTGCGGCTGACGATCACAACGTCCCACCCCGCGGCTTCGGCGAGGCGTGCCGCAGCGAGGCCGATGCCGGAAGAGCCGCCGACGAAGACGGCCTTCACGAGCCGGCCGCCGTGAGCCGTTCGTAGGCCGGCAGCGTCAGGAACTCCACGTAGTTGGGGCGGGTGGCGATGCTCTCGAAGATGGAACGAGCCTCGTCGTAGTCGGGGCCGAGTGAGGCCATCTCCTCGTCGGTGATGCGCAGGACGTCGTTGGCGCTGAAGCGACCGTGGTGCAGCCACTGCCAGATCTGGGAGCGGCTGATCTCGGCCGTTGCAGCGTCCTCCATGAGGTTGTTGATCGCGACGGCCCCCGAGCCATGGAGCCACGCGGCGAGATACTGGATCCCCACCGAGACGTTGTTGCGCAGACCGTCCTCGGTCGCGTCTCCGGGGGTGGCGGCGATGTTCAGGAGGTCTGCGGCGCCGACCGTGACGTCGTCGCGTTGCCGGTCGATCTGGTTCGGCCGGTCGCCGAGCACTGCGTCGAACGCCTCGTAGGCCGTCGGAACGAGATCCGGGTGGGCGACCCAGGTGCCGTCGAAACCCTGTGACGCCTCGCGCTCCTTGTCCTCGCGCACCTTTGCGAGCGCGAAGGCGTTCACGTCAGAATCGCGGCGCGACGGGATGAACGCGGCCATGCCACCAATCGCAAAGGCGTCGCGCCGGTGGCAGGTCTTGACGAGCAACTCGCAGTAGGAGCGCATGAACGGCACGGCCATCGTGACGGCGCCACGATCGGGCAGCACCATCTCGGGCCGATGGCCGAGCTTCTTGATCACGCTGAAGATGTAGTCCCAACGACCGGCGTTCAGCCCGGCCGAGTGGTCGCGTAACTCGTAGAGGATCTCGTCCATCTCGAAGGCGGCGAGGATCGTCTCGATCAGGACGGTCGCTTTGATCGTTCCCTGTGGCACCCCTAGCCGCTCCTGCGACCAGATGAAGACGTCGTTCCAGAGACGAGCCTCCAGGTGTGATTCGAGCTTCGGGAGGTAGAAGTAGCGCCCGTTCCGGCCGTGATTGCGGAAGAAGTAGAGGCCGAAGTCGAACAGCGACGCCGAGATCGCGGCTCCGTCTACCTCGAAGTGCCGTTCCTCCAGGTGCCAGCCGCGTGGGCGTACGAAGAGGATCGCCGGATCGTCGGAGAGGGTGTACTGCTTCTCACCGGTGTCGAGCGAGATCGTTCGGTCGAGCGCGTCGGTGAGATTGCGCTGACCGTCGATGCAGTTGAACCACGTCGGCGAGTTCGAGTCCTCGAAATCGGCCATGAACACGCGCGCACCCGAGTTGAGCGCGTTGATCACCATCTTGCGATCGACGGGGCCTGTTATCTCGACGCGCCGGTCGGCGATCTCGTCGGGCGTGGGGGCGACGCGCCAGTCGGCGGCGCGAACGCCGGCTGTCTCGGGCAGGAAGTCCGGCAGCTCACCGGCGTGGAGGCGCTCGGTGCGCTCTGCCCGACGTGCGAGGAGATCGATCCGTCGCGCGCCGAACGCGTGTCCGAGATCCGTGAGGAACGTTGTTACTTCGGCTGTGAGGACGTCCGTCGCGTCGATCATCGGTTCATTGTCGCATGACGGCTTTGAGGGTCGCATCGAGTTCGGTCGCGACCCGATCGGCGTGCCGCTCGGAGAAGACGAGCGGCGGCCGAATCTTGATCACGTTGAAACGTGGGCCGATCGCGCCGACGAGCACTCCCCGACGGCGAAGGCCGTTGGCGACGGCGTTCCCGATGTCAGTTCGGCCGGGGGCCTCGCAGTCGAGCTCGACGGCGATGTACAGGCCCGGCCCGCGCACCTCGTGGACGACTGCGTGGGATGCGGCCACCTCCGAGAGCCGATCCCGCAGGTACGCACCCACGCGCTCGGCCTGCTCGGCGAGTCGCTCGCGCTCGATCACGTCGAGCACCGCCGTGCCGACTGCCGCAGCCACCGGTGACCCGGCGAACGTCGAGAAGAAGTGCCAGCGCTCGGCAAACTGCGCAGCGATCTCGGGCGTCGTGATGACGGCTCCCATCGGATGGCCGTTGCCCATCGGCTTGCCGAGGGTGACGATGTCGGGTACGACACCGTCCAGCGCGAAGCCCCAGAACGGCGTGCCGACCCTGCCGAAGCCCGCCTGCACCTCGTCGGCGAGGCAGAGTGCGCCCACCGCACGCGCGCGGGCGTACGCCGCACGAAGGTACCCGGGAGGAACGGCGAAGATCCCGTCGCTCGCGAAGACGTCGTCGTACACGATCAGGGCCGGATCGTGGCCCCGCTCGCGAAGCCGTGCGAAGGCGTCGTCCACTTCGCCCGCCACACGCACGGCGGCATCGGCGGCGCCGAGTGTGGTGGCGCCGCCGATCCGCGCCACCCATGGCTCGAGTGCGTCCGGGCCGAGCTCCTCCGGTGAAAGGGCAGCGGTGGCAGCCGTGGCCCCGTGGTAGGCGTGCTCGGTGATCACGACGCCCCGGTTTCCCGTGACGGCGCGGGCAATCTGAACCGCAACGTCGTTTGCCTCGCTGCCCGAGTTGACGAACATCACCACCGAGAGCTCCTCCGGCATCAGCGCCGTCAGCCGGTCTGCGTACAGGGCCACCTCGTCCACGAGGTAGCGGGTGTTCGTCGCGAGTCGCCTCGCCTGGCTCGCGAGCGCAGCCGTTACGCGTGGATGGGCGTGTCCCACCTGCGGCACGTTGTTGTACGCGTCGAGCAGCCGGTTGCCGTCCGTGTCGGTGAGCCAGACACCGTTGCCCGAGTCGAGACGCACCGGGTCGTCGTAGCTGAGGCCGAGCGCGGGCCCGAGCCGAGCCCGGCGGAGCGAGAGGCTGTCTCCGAGCGAAGGCGGCGTGCGCCGGCCCAGTCCACAGGCATCGGTGAGAGCCGCCGCGAGCGTCGCCACGCCGTGGTCGTCGATCCGGGCGAGCGTGGCGAGACAATCTTCCTGGTCGGCCATGATGTAGGCGAGGTTGTCCGGGTGGAGCTCGGCGCGCCACGCTGAGATGAGGATGGACTGGGCCATCCGGGCGGCGGCAAGCTCCGGGATCAGCTCCACCTCCGCAACGGTGAGCTGCGAAACGGCGTGGTAGGCGGTCACGACCTCGACGAGCGGGTCGAGCGGGTTGTCGGCGCCGAATGCCTGATAGCCGGCGGCAATAGCAGGGTCGATCACCGTGCGGGCGTGGACGAGATCACCGAAGTCAACAATCCCTGCGATACGGTCGGGGTCGTCATGGTCGGTGAGCAGGTTGCCGGGGTTGACGTCGCCGTGGATCGTCGAGGATGGCACGAGCTCGAGCGCGGGCGCGGTCACGGCATCGAATCTGTCCAGCCAGCGCTCGACGAGCGCGCGACTCTCTGCTCCGACGTAGTCGAGCTTTGGCCGGAGCTCGCGCAGCCGGGTGATGTCCCAGAGGATGGAGCGCTGTGCCAGAGGATGCGTGAAGCCGGCAAGTGCCTGGTCGAGGAGTGCGACCGCAACGCCGACCGCGCGGCGCCCGTCCGGGCTGACCGGCCCCACCGGGAATGCCGCCCCGTCGATCAGGGTGACGAGCTGGACGGCGTGATGGACGCCGTCGATCTCGACCTCCCCCGTCGGCCGGCTGTCAAGCGTCCGGTGTGGCCGGGGAATCGCAAGCGCCGGATTCGCCCGCAAGGCGTGCTCCATCGCGAGTACCTGCAGCTCGACGGCCCCCGCCGGGTCTGCGGGGTTCCCGACCTTGAGGACGAATGACCCGCCGGCCCCGTCGATCCGGAAGTTGCGGTCTCGCTCGCCGTCGAGTGGCATTGCATCGCCGTCGATCCCGAAGACCGTCCGGGCGATCTGTACAGCGAGTGCCTGCGGGACATCGGGCGCGCGCGCTTCGAGAACGTTGTCACTCACGGCTTTTTACGATACCGGCCGCACCTCGGGGAGCGGCTTTCGTGCTCGGACAGCTGCGCCCGATGGACGCTCGATGGGCGGGCCGGCCTGAACGGGTGTCAGGCCGCGTTCTTCTCGATGTCGGCGGTGTCTGACTGGAACTGCTCTTCCTCCGTCGAGCCGCTGAGTGCCAGCGTGGACGAGGTGCCGCTGGTGATCGTCTGCAGCACCTGGTCGAAGTAGCCTGCGCCGACCTCGCGCTGGTGGCGCGTGGCGGTGTAGCCCTCGTCCTCGAGCTCGAACTCGCGCTCCTGCAGCCGGACGTACGCGGGCATCGCCTCGGTGTTGTACCCACGTGCCAGCTCGAACATCGAGAGGTTGGCCGCGTGGAATCCGGCGAGCGTGATGAACTGGAAGCGGTAGCCAAGCTTCGCGAGGTCGCTCTGGAATGCCTCGATCTGCGCGTCGCTCAGGTGCTTGCGCCAGTTGAACGACGGTGAGCAGTTGTAGGCGAGCAGCTGATCGGGGAACTTGTCGTGGATCGCGCCTGCGAACTGCTCGGCCTCCGCCATGTCGGGCGTCCCGGTCTCGCACCAGATGAGATCGGAGAAGGGGGCGTACGCGATGCCGCGCGCGATGGCGGCGTCGATGCCGTCCCGCACCCGGAAGAACCCCTCGGGCGTGCGCTCACCGGTGCAGAACTCGCGGTCGATCTCGTCGATGTCGCTCGTCAGCAGCGATGCCGAGAGCGCGTCGGTGCGGGCCACGACGAGCGTCGGCACGTCGGCAACATCGGCTGCAAGTCGTGCCGCGATGAGTGTCCGTATGTGCTGCGCCGTGGGAACGAGCACCTTGCCGCCGAGATGCCCACACTTCTTCTCGGACGAAAGCTGATCCTCGAAATGGACCGCTGCCGCGCCTGCCTCGATGAACGACTTCATCATCTCGTAGGCGTTGAGCGGGCCGCCGAAGCCGGCCTCCGCGTCGGCGACGATGGGGGCGAGCCAGTGGGTCGAGTCGTCACCTTCTGCATGCGTGATCTGGTCGGCGCGCAGGAGAGCGCTGTTGATCCGCTTCACGAGGGCAGGGGCGCTGTTCGCGGGGTACAGGCTCTGGTCGGGATAGGTGTTCCCGGAGAGGTTCGCATCGGCTGCGACCTGCCAACCGGAGAGGTAGATCGCCTTCAGTCCGGCCTTCACCATCTGCACCGCCTGGCCACCGGTCATGGCACCGAGCGCAGGAACCCATGGCTCCTGCTCGAGGAGTTGTCGTAGCCGTTCCGCGCCGAGGCGGGCCAAAGTGTGCTCGATCGTGACGGAGCCGCGGAGGCGTTCGACATCCTCCTGGCTGTAGGGGCGCTCGATGGTGTCAGTCGATGGTTTCATGCGGTCTCCTTTGGGATCCAAAATGTGTATTACTGGATCCTACATGAGAGTGATACCGGCACAAGCGTGTCACAAGCATGATTTTCGGATCCCAAACAAGTCCACTTCCACATTTTTATCGCTGATGTCCTCTAGAATGAAAGCACGATGAGCACGCTGTCCACGAAGGCCGACGACATTGCCCGGGTGCTCGAGGACGAGATAGTGGGTGGGGCGATCGTGCCGGGGACGGTGCTCCGGCAGGAGCAGCTCTCCGAGCGATTCGACGTTTCGCGCACGCCGGTCAGGGAAGCATTGCGTCGCCTCGCAGCGCTCGGCCTTGTTACCTTCGAGCCGAACCGGGGCGTGCGTGTCCGCTCTATCTCGCCCGCCGAGCTCCGTGAGGCCCACCTCGTGCGGGCCGAGCTGGAGGCTCTTGCGACGGAGGTGGCGACGCCACGCATGACGGCGGCCGACCTCGTGGCACTCGACGATGCCGAACGACGGTTCTCCGAGTTGACGCTCGAGCTGAGAGACCACGCGCGGCGCAGTGAGGCGCGGGACTCGTCGCTCTTTGTCGAATGGATGCAGGCGAACTATGCGTTCCACGACGTGATCTACGCCGCCGCTGCAATGCCTCTGGTCGAGAGGCTCGCGAAGAGCGCCCGCAGGACGTTCATCGGCGACCGGGTCTGGAGTGCTCGTGTAGAGCTCGACGAGCTGTATGCCAAGAACGACCTCCAGCACAGGGCGATCCGGGAGGCAATCGCCGCCGGGAGTGCCGCCGGTGCGAGGCTGCTGGCCCGCGAGCACGTGCTCTCGTCTGGCCGTCTGATCGAGATCGTGATCGAGTCCCTGGGCGGCGGCGGCCGCGACCCCGGTTGGGGCTCGTAGGGGCGGAACCCGTCCCGCCCGCCGACCGTCGCCCTTTGCCCGTCGCCGCTCCTACCCGAGCGCGACATCGGCGAAGGTCTTCATATCGGACACCGTCAGGTCGGGCGTTGCCGAGGCGGCGGGCGTCGCTCCGAAGCCGGGTCGGTCGTGTCGGCGGTCAACCCACGCGGTTGTCAACCCGAGCTGCTTGCCGGGAACGTGGTCGTGGAACAGGCTCTGGGCTGCGTGGAGGATGCGGTCGCGGGGGACGTCGATCGTCGCGAACGCGAGCTCGAACGGAGCGTGTGACGGCTTGTACGCACGGGCGTCCTCCGCGGTGACGACCCAGTCGAACGTGACGCCGAGTCGCCGGTTCGAGAGTGCGAACAGATCGCGGTCGCAGTTCGTGATCACGCCGAGCTTGAACCGCTCCTGCAGGCGGTGCAGTGCCGGGGCTGTGTCATGGAACGCCGGCCAGGCGCCGAGATCCTCGGCGAACGCGCTCGCCTCCTCGTCGCCGACGTCGAAGCCGAGTTCCTCGCAGAGTCCGCGCAGCGACGCACCGAGCACGGCGCGGTACGGCACGTACGCGCCTGCCTCGAGCGCCGCCTCGTGCCGCGCATAGCGCTCGAGCAACTCGTCCCCGGTCAGGTCGATCCCCCGTGGCGCGAGTACGGGCTGGAGCGCGTTGAGGATCCCGCGCTCCCAGTCGATCAGGGTGCCGTAGCAGTCGAACGTGATCGCTCCGAAGCGGCTGAAGTCGATCTCGCCCATCAGGCCCAGAACGCCTCGAACGCGGCCGGGTCGCTCGGGAGTGCGAGTACCTCCCGGACGAGACCGTCCTCGATCCGGAACAACAGCACCTGATCGAGCTCGAGGTGGCGGTCTTTGCGGTCGCCGCTTGCCCGGTACAGCGCAGCCGCTCGGTCATCGGACACCAGCACGTCGATCAGCGACGACGAATACGTGCCGCCTGTCTCCTTCGGAAGTCGGCCCAGAAAGGTGAAGATCTCCTCGCGGCCGCGGAACGTCCCCGCCATCGTTCCGCTGCCCGGCACAATCCACGTCGCGTCCTCGGCGAAGGCGTCACGGAGCGCGAGCCCACGTTGTTGCGCGAACGCCGTGAAGATGCCGCGGACGAGGGCCTCGTTCTCAGCGCGGGCCACGGCTCGCCTCCCAGCGGTCGATCAGTCCCTCTACGTGCCGGCGTTGTGCATCGCCGAACGGGTACCGCTCGAGGAGACGCCGCGCCTCTGACGGGTCGTTGTTCGCGACCGCCGCTTCGAGCCGCTCGCGCTCGGGCGTGGGTTGGCGCAGTTGCCGGCGGAGCCAGCGGAGCAGGCTGACGGTCTCCTGGTCGGCCGGTTGTGCCATCGGAGGCAGCTTACGCCGTTGGCAACGTCGCAGCAGCGGGAGAGGGGCAAGGTGAAGCTCGATCGTTTGCTTCGATAGGCTTTAGTGGTGGACACGTTGCTTGCGATAGCGAGCCGTCGCGACGAGCGCGGCACGCTTCCCGAACCGCTTTCCCCCGAGCTCTCGCTCCGGCTGCTCGATGCCGGCAGGCTTTCGGGGTCGGCCGGGAACGGACAGCCCTGGACGTTCATCGTGCCGACGGGCCGCTCGCGGATCGAGCAGCTAGCGGACGCGGTATTCGTCCCCGAAAACGTCCTCGGGGCCGGCCTTGTCGTCGCGATCCTCGTCGCGGGCAAGGGCCCCGTGTCCTTCGATGCCGGTCGTGCTGCCCAGAGCATGCTTCTTGTGGCGTGGGCCGAGGGGCTCGCATCGTGTCCCAACGGCATTGCCGACCTCGATGCGGCACGACGCGCGCTCGACGCAACGGAGAACGAGGCCCCCGTCATCGTTCTCTCGTTCGGGTTCCCTGCGAAGCCGCGTGACCCGAACATGCGCTCCGCCGCAGAGTGGAGCGAGCGGGCAAACCGTAAGCCGCTCGGCGATGTCGTGCGGTGGCTGCAGTAGGGGATGCGGGGGTTCGTCGACCGGGGCGCCGGATCACAGGCAGTTTCTGTTGTCTGTCCGGGCGACATGCAACACTGTTCTCCATGGTTGCACCACTTGAAAAACTTGACGATGAATAGGCTTCGGGTGCTCCGGCTGCTCCGGCTGCTCCGTGTGAGCAGGAGCGGGGGCTGGACGATTTGCGTACGCGTACAGGCGTCCTGCTTGCGGCGTCCTTCGTTGCGACGTCGTTCCATGGCGGCGGTGCGATCGCAGCCGGAGGGTCGATCGTTGTGGTCTTTGCGAGACGCGCGTTTGCACGTCTCGTCGCGGCATCCGTCGTCATCCGCGTTCAGCAGAGATCTCAACTTCATCGAGGCCTCGCCTACGATCTCCATCGCTCCTCGGGCGCGAACGACACGAGGGCCCGGCCGTGCTGCGGAGCGTTTCAGATCCTTCGCCTCGTGCCTGTCGTGGACATCGCTCTCCTCCTCGTGTTGGCGAGCGGTGCGCCTGTTCAGCGATGGCGACGACGATCCTCCGTCCCGTCAGTCCACCACCGCCACCACTGTCACCACCGCCGACGCCCAACGTTCGCCTGCCGGAGACACGTGGTGGCGGATCAGGCCCGCGGCGGTAGCGTCAGGCTCCACAGCAGGGGTTGTCCGGTGGGATCCTCCCGTGCCGCACTCGAGCCGGTTCGCCGTCTGCAAGTGCGTCCGCCAGACGTGCCTGCGCATCCTCGGTGACGGGGATTCCGTGGGAGACGAGAACCCGCTCGACCGGCAGGACGAGCAGCGGCTTCAGTGCCGTGCGCAGCCGTGCGTGGCCGGTTCCGGCGGGAAGCCACGACGGCGGGCACAGGCGCAGGCCGCCGTCGCCGGTGCCGAGGATGACATCGCCCGGCACGACGGCTCCATGCTCCGGAATCCAGTAGGTGACCTCGGTGGAACGGCCCGTCGGCAGGGCCTCGATGCCACCGGGCAGCTGGTCGCCCGGCCGGAAGGCCTCCACCGTGATCCCTGTTCGGCGTTCGTTCGCGGCCCTCGCTCGACTCGTCGCATGCAGGCGCCCGTCGTAGCGACGGACGACCTCGCCGGCACTGCGCGCGTGCCAGAACACGGTGATGTAGACGTGGACGGGCAGTCTCGTGCGGCCGACATCGCGATCGAGCGCCTCCCAGAAGCGCGTCGCCTCCGACGGGTCGGAGGGAACGAGCGGGTCGATCAGGACGATCGCGGCGGGTGCCTCGTAGTAGACACAGCCCACCTCGTCGCCCCACTCCTCGGCGTACGCCGTCCAGCGCCAGAGGCCGTCCGCGATCCGGGTCACATCCATGTCTGCTGACGGTAGCACCGTGATGCTCGGGATCGACATCGGCACGACCGGCGTCAAGGCCATTGCAGTCGGCGCCCGGGGCGACGCCGTCGGACGGGCCGAGCGCGGCTATCCGCTCTCGACTCCGAGGCCCGGCTGGGTGGAGCAGGATCCCGAAGACTGGTGGGCGGCGACCCGTGCGGCCATCGCCGAACTCGGCCCCCTCGACATCGTTGGCATCGGCCTGTCGGGCCAGATGCACGGCCTCGTTGTCCTCGATGCTGCCGGCGCTATCGTCCGTCCCGCCATCCTCTGGAACGACCAGCGCACCGCGGTCGAATGTACCGAGATCGAGGAGCGAATTGGGCTCGACCGGCTGATTGCACTCACCGGCCAGCGGGCGCTGACGGGCTTCACGGCCCCAAAGCTCCTCTGGCTGCGCCGCCACGAGCCAGACACGTATCGGCGAATCGCCCGCATCATGCTGCCGAAGGACTACGTGCGGTTGCGGCTCACGGGCGCGTGGGCGACCGATGTTGCCGACGCGTCCGGCACGCTTCTGCTCGACGTCGCCCGGAGAAGCTGGTCGCACGAGATACTCGATGCCCTCGAACTCGATCCGGCGATTCTGCCACCACTGCTCGAGTCGCCCGAGGTCTCTGGCACCACTCTTGATTGTGATGCTTTGCCGCAAGGGATTCCAGTTGCGGCGGGAGCGGGGGACTGCGCCGCCGCCGCGGTTGGGGTCGGCATCGACCGTCCGGGGGGTCTCTCTCTCGGGTTGGGCACCGGAGGCATCGTCTTTGCGGCGCTCCCTTCGTTCGCGAGTGATCCGCAGGCTCGCATTCATACCTTCTGTCACGCGATGCCCGGCCAGTGGCACACGATGGGCGTGACGCAGTCGGCAGGAGGTTCGCTGCGCTGGCTGCGCGACCGGCTTGCCCCGGAGACCGCGTTCGCCGACCTCGTTGCAGAGGCAGAGGCCTGGCCTCCTGGCGTGAGTGGACTGCTCTTCGCACCGTACCTCGCGGGCGAGCGGACGCCCCATGCCGATCCGAGTGCGAGAGCAGCCTTCACGGGCCTCGAGTTCCGCCATGACCGCGGTGCGCTTGTGCGTGCGGTACTCGAGGGCGTCGCATTCGGGCTTCGTGACTCGCTCGAGCTCGTCCGGGGTCTCGGCGGCCCGACCGAGTATGCGCGGGCCTCGGGCGGAGGCGCGCGGGGCCTCTGGCTCCTCATCATCGCGTCGGTGCTCGGACTGCCCATCGAGCTCACGGCTGTCGAGGAGGGGTCGGCTTTCGGCGCTGCGCTTCTCGGCGGCGTCGCGGGCGGGATGTTTGCTTCGGTGCCCGCTGCGGTTGACTCCTGCGTCCGCGTTCGTGCCACTGTCGAGCCTGACGTCGCGTGGCAGGCAGTCTACGAGGAGACGTACGTGCGCTTCCGCGCGCTGTACCCGGCACTCGCCTTGGTGAAGGAGTAGTCAGGATGACACGGGCAGTGAAATGGGGCATCGTCTCGACCGCGGACATCAACCGTGCGGTGCTCGCGGGTGCAGCGGAGTCGGATGAGGTGGACATCATGGCCGTTGGCAGTCGCTCGCTCGCGCGGGCGGAGGAGTACGCCGGCGCCAGTGGCATCGAGCGCGCGTACGGCACCTACGACGGCCTGCTCGCCGACCCTGACGTCGAGGCGGTCTACATCTCGTTGCCGAACTCGATGCACGTCGAATGGTCGATCCGGGCCCTCGAGGCGGGCAAGCACGTGCTCTGCGAGAAGCCGTTCAGCCGCCACGCCGCCGACGTCGAGCGGGCCTTCGACGTGGCGGAGACGGCGGCATTGCACCTCTCGGAGGCGTTCATGTACAGGCACCATCCACAGGCTGCGCGGCTCGGCGAGCTCGTCGCCTCGGGAGCGATCGGCGAGCTCCGGGTGATCCGCGCGTCGTTCAGCTACTCGCTGTACGACACCGGGAACATCCGGTTGAGTCCCGAGCTCGAGGGAGGTTCGCTGATGGACGTGGGCTGCTATTGCGTCAGCGGTGCCCGCCTCCTAGCCGGCGAGCCCGTCTCCGTCACCGGAACCGTGCACACAGGCTCGACGGGCACCGACGCGGTGTTCACCGGCCTGATGCGCTTTCCGGGGGACGTCACCGCCCTCTTCCACTGCGGAACGTCGTTGCCAGACAGCCGTGGGCTCGAGGCGGTCGGAACGGACGGCTCGATCTTCCTCTCCGATCCGTGGAGCTGTCATGACCCGGTGATCGAGTTGCGGCGTAAGGGGGCAATCGAGCGGATCGAGGTCGCGGCCAGGAATCCGTATCGGCTCGAGCTCGAGGACATGAACGCAGCGATTCGCGGTGAGCGGCTGCCGCTGCTCGGTCGAGCCGATGCCCTCGGTCAGGCCCGAACGATCGACGCTCTGTTCCGATCTGCCGCCGGCAACGAGAGCGTGGAGGTGTGAAGCTTGACAGGCCAACCGACGGCTACCCTTTGCAGAGAGCGAGCCAATCACCTGCGAAACCGAGGAGAACGATGAAACGGACTGCCCTCATAGCAGCACTCGTTACCGCTCTAGCTGTTGCACTGCCTGCCGGCGCTTCGATACCGTCCTACAAGGGCATCGTTGGCCCGGGATTTACGATATCGATGGTGTCGAGCCCGAAGAAGGTAGGCAAGATCAAGCTTAGGATCGTCGATAAATCGAACGCTCACAACTTCCACCTGACGGGGCCAGGAGTGAACGTGAAGACGAGCGTCAGCGCCGTCGGGTTGACAGTTTTCGCGGTAACGCTGAAGAAGGGCACCTATAAGTTCGTCTGCGACCCGCACCGGTTCATGAAGGGTTCGTTCACAATCAAGTAGGACGAGCGTCGCGCGCGTGTCGGGGCAAGGGCACCAGCTCGCTCCGACACGCGCGCTGACCCGGACTCAGCGGGATCCGAGTGGGATCGCCTCGATCCCACTCTCGACGATCCGCCAGGCAGCAAGCTCGTCGGTGCGGATCGTGTAGATCAGATATGGCTCTCCGGCCCAGAGGCCGATGTTCTGTACATCCGTCCGTGAGGGGCGCGGGGGCGAGGAGATGTGCGAGTGGAACACTGCCTGCGTCACGTCGCGGTCGTTCAGGTCGGCCCAGGCGATCGGGTCGATCTCGAGCTCGAAGTGGTACGGCGACGGTGAGGCGTTCCGGCCCCGAACGTACTCGACCGCGACGTCGCCCTCGAAGAGGACGAGTCCGCACGCCTCATCGGGCAACTCTTCCGTTGCGTGCGCGACGATCGCTGCTCGAACGCCTGCCGGCACTACCACGGGGCTCCTACCACCAGATCGTGCGTTCCATGGACTTCTCGAGGTCCTCGTCGGAGGCCTCCCAGAAGTCCGCGGAGAGATACTTCCAGCCGGCGTCGGCCAGGATCGTCACGATCACACCTTCGTCCATCTCCTCCGCGATCTTGCGGGCGACGTGCACCGCGGCGCCGCAGGAGACTCCGGCGAAGATGCCCTCCAGGTCGAGGAGGGCTCTGACCGCATGTACCGACTCGGCGTTCGAGACCAGCATCTTGCGATCGAGCTTGGACACGTCGAGGATGGGCGGGATGTAGCCGTCGTCGAGGGAGCGCAGGCCCATCACCGGATCACCCGGAAGTGGCTCGGCGGCCGCAACCACGATGTCGGGGAAGGATTCGCGCAGCCGGTCGCCCGTTCCCATCAGCGTTCCTCCGGTGCCGAGTCCGGCGACGAGCACGTCCACGTGATCGAGTGCCTCCGCGATCTCCGCTCCCGTGCCGTCGTAGTGGGCGCGGGGGTTGGCCGGGTTCGCGTACTGGAAGGGCATGAAGTATCTCGGGTCGCGCTCCGCCAGTTCGAGGGCAAGCCTGACGGCGCCGTTGGAGCCTTCTTCCCCGGGCGAGAGGACGACTTCGGCCCCGTAGAGCCGCAGCAAACGCTTGCGCTCCTCGGTGGCGTTCTCCGGCATCACGCAGGTGAGGGGATAGCCCTTCAGCTTTGCGATCATCGCCAGCGAATGACCGGTGTTGCCGGAGGTCGGCTCGAGCAGGTGTCGGCCCGGTGTCAGTTCGCCCGATGTCTCGGCCACCTCGATCATCGACTTTGCGACACGATCCTTGATCGACCCGGTCGGATTCTGGCCCTCGAGCTTCGCATAGATCTGCACGGTTGATTTCGGCGAGATGCGCGAGAGTTCGACGAGGGGTGTGTTACCGACGAGATCGAGCAGAGAGGAGACGACCGGACGTGA
Source organism: Thermoleophilia bacterium (assembly GCA_009694305.1). Classification (GTDB taxonomy): domain Bacteria; phylum Actinomycetota; class Thermoleophilia; order Gaiellales; family Gaiellaceae; genus Gaiella. The sequence continues at coordinate 13,405 of SHVL01000001.1, read as the reverse complement.
CCGCGGCGGTGTCGAACCGCCGGCCATCGCCGGCAACAGGATCACGGTCTGGCCCTCACCGACTTCGGTTTCGAGACCGCCGAGGGTACGTATGTCCTCTCCTCCGAGGTACACGTTGACGAACGTTGCTACCTCACCACCACTGAGAATCTGCGTGCCGAGCGCCGGATGACGAGCGACGAGATCCTCGAGCACGGCGCGCACGGTGTCGCCCTCGGCCTCGACAGAACGCTCGCCGCCGACCTCTGCGCGCAGAGTTGGTGGGATCCGCACGGTCGTCATGCGTGCACCGGTCCCTGGCAGAACTCGACGTAGTCGATGTAGTCCGTGATCGTTGGCGAATCGCCGCAGACGGGGCAGCCCGGATCTTTCTTCACGGCCACCTCGTCGAAGCTCGTGTACAGCGCGTCGAAGAGGAGGAGGCGGCCGGTCAACGTCTCTCCGGCGCCGAGAATGAGCTTCAGTGCTTCGCTTGCCTGGAGTGATCCGACGATGCCGGGCAGTACGCCGAGCACTCCACCCTCGGCACAACTCGGTGCAAGCTCCGGCGGCGGCGGACTGGGGTAGAGACAGCGATAGCAGGGGCCGACGTGCGGGTGGAACACGGTCACCTGGCCCTCGAAGCGGTAGATCGAGCCATGCACGACAGGGATGTTGTGCCAGACCGAGGCGTCGTTGACGAGGTAGCGGGTCGGGAAGTTGTCTGCGCCGTCCACGATCACGTCCCAGCCGTCGGCGAGGATGCGCTCCACGTTCTCGGAGGTGAGGCGCTCCTGGTAGGGAACCACCTCGACGTCCGGATTGAGCGCCTCGATCGCCTGCTTTGCCGACAGCACCTTCGGCTCACCGAGCGTGTTCGTCGAGTGAACGATCTGGCGCTGGAGATTCGAGTCGTCCACGACGTCGGCGTCAACGATGCCGAGCGTGCCGACACCTGCAGCGGCGAGATACAGGGAGGAGGGGGAGCCGAGTCCGCCTGCGCCGATCAGGAGCACCCGTGCCTCGAGCAACTTCTGCTGCCCCACCTCACCGACCTCGGGAATCAGGATGTGGCGCGAGTAGCGGGTACGCTGCCCCGGCGTCAGTGCGTGTGGTGTCTCGAACGCATATCCGTTGTGCTTCCACTCGGCAAAGCCACCGGCCATCGAGGCGACGTTCTCGTACCCGAGGTCGGAGAGCGACTTCGTGGCGAATGCCGACCGCGCTCCACCGGCGCAGTAGACCACGACCTCACGCGACCTGTCGGGAACCACGGCCTCGATACGCGCCTCGAGATTGCCCCGTGAAACATGGACGGCACCCGGGAGGTGTCCCTCGTCCCACTCGTCCTGCTCACGGACGTCGAGGAGAACGGGCGGGTCGCCTGCAGCAACACGTAGGTGGACATCGGGCGAGGAGACCTCGTCGATTTCGTCCTTGGTCCGGGTGAGAAGCTCACGATAGGTAGCCATTACTTCCAAGAGTATAGCGGTAGGTGACCCAATCGCCAAGCGTTGACGGATCCGGGTACGTCTGTCTCGCGGCGGCAGCGCCGACCGCCATCCCGCGGCTACCTTTCGGGCATGACTCCTCGCTCCCGAATAGTTCTTGTCGTCGCTGTCCTGGCTCTTGCCGTCGGGAGCGCAGTCGCGGGGATCACCGCCGTAACGGGTAGTGACCCGGTAGGGTCAGCGGCACCGGGGCCGACGGCGCGTGAGGGGACCCCCCCGCTGTCGCTCGACCTGGGCGTTCGGGTCGATCCGGAGGCGCTCGACCTCCGAGAAGGACTGCGCCTCTACGAGGCCGGCAAACAGACCCGGGCCCGAGAGCGATTTGCGCGACACGACTCGCTCGAGGCACGGGTCGGAGAGATGTTCAGCGTCTGGCCCGACGGGACGATAGAGCGTCTCACCCAGTTGTCGGGCCTCCACCCGAAGAGCGCGGCCGTGCAGCTCAACCTGGGGATCGCCCGGTACTGGGCGGGCGAAGCGGGTGCGCAGGAGGCGTGGCAGGCAGCGGTAGCGCTCGAGCCCGACACCGCCTACGCCGTCACGGCTGGCAGTCTGCTTCACCCTGATTTTGCGCGCAATCTCCCCCTCTTTGTCCCCGGCGTGGACGTTGCCCCGGCAGTTCGCAGGCTCGATCCTCCCGGCCAGTTCTCGGCTCTCGAGCGCCGTGCCAGAACGGGCTCCCTTGCCGATCGCCTCCTCTACGGCGTTGCGCTGCAGCGGCTCGGGAAGCAACGTTCGGCAGAGCGTGTCTTTGCCGCAGCAGCACGATCGCACCCGTCCGATCCCGAGGCACGGGTTGCGGCTGCCGTCGGTCTCTTCGACAAGGGCCGTCCCGTGCGCGCGTTTTCCCGGCTCGGCCCGCTGACACGGACGTTCCCGCATGCCGCCACGGTTCGCTTCCATCTCGGCCTGCTGTTGCTCTGGTCGGGGCAGCTGAAAGAGGCCCGCCGCCAGCTTCAACTCGTCCGCACCGTGGAGCCGGGATCCCGACTCGTAGGTCTTGCCGATCAGTATCTCGACCAGCTGAAAACGGTGGGTAGCTGATTTTTCGGGCCATGATCGTTGACGTAGCGCAGATCCACGGGTACCTTCACATCGGATCGACAGAAAGGAGGCGTTTTTGAGCATGGCTGAGCCGAGTGGAACGGCGTCCTCTCCGCTGAGCGCAAGCGTCCTCGACGTGCTCGAGGTTCGGGCTCTGTTCGAGACGGGCAAGGGTTCGGGCAAGCTCGACGCCGACGAGATCGCGCTCGCGCTCAACGATCTCGATCTCGATACGTCGCAGCTCGACGAGTTCTACACCGCCCTCGAGCAGGCCCAGGTAGAGGTCGTCGAGGCCGGAGAGAGCGACGGCGAGGCCGAGCAGGATTGGGGAGCCGAGACCGAGATCTCTACCGACACCTTGCAGCTCTTCCTCAAGGACATCGGCAAGGTGCCGCTGCTGAACGCGGCGCAGGAGGTCGAGCTGGCCAAGCGCATCGAAGTGGGCGACCACCGGGCAAAGCAGGCGATGATCGAGGCGAACCTCCGTCTCGTCGTCTCGATAGCGAAGCGCTACCGCAACCAGGGCCTCCCGTTCCTCGACCTCATCCAGGAAGGCACGATCGGGCTCGTTCGTGCCACCGAGAAGTTCGACCACCGCAAGGGCTTTAAGTTCTCGACGTACGCCACCTGGTGGATCAGGCAGGCCGTTGCACGTGCGATCGCCGACAAGGGACGGACGATCCGGATGCCCGTCCACGTTGTCGAGAAACTCAACAAGATCCACCGCAGCGAACGGAAGCTGCGGTCGGAGCTGGCGCGCGACCCGACGGTTGCCGAGATCGCACACGACCTCGATTTCACCGCTGCAGAGGTCGAGCAGATCAGGCGGTCTGCGCAGATCCCCGTTTCACTGGAGAAGCCCGTCGGAGACGACGACGGCTCGGAATTCGGCCATCTGCTCACCGACGTGACAGCACAACTGCCGGACGAGGCCGCCGAGGTAACACTCCAGCGAGAGGCACTTCGCTCGATCCTTGCGTCGCTTGCACCGCGCGAGCGGGCCGTGCTCGAGCTCCGCTACGGCCTCGACGGCCAGCAGCCCCGGACACTCGACGAGTTGGGGCGGGCGTTCAACGTCACCCGCGAGCGAATCCGCCAGATCGAGCATCAGGGCCTGAAGAAGCTACGGGGAAATGCGGAGGTAGACAGCGTGCGCGACATCGTCTAGCAGGCAGCAGTATCCGCGATGGAAGAGCGTATCGCGGTATCCCGTACGCATCTCGCCTGCACATTTCGCCGGGGGCAGCGAATCCCGGTGGCTCCCCCTGACCCGGTGTACGCGGTGAGCGGGGGGCTAGACTTCGACCGCCGTGGATATTCCGCCTCTCGACACACTCGTTGCCGAGCTCTCGGAGCTGATCTCGATCCCGTCGGTCAGTGCCGACCCGGCGCACCAGGGCGATGTGGCCGCGGCAGCCGAATGGGTCGCAGAGAGGATTCGCCGCGCCGGAGGTACTGCGGAGGTGATTCCGTGGGGTGAGCGACCACTCGTGATCGGTGAGATCCGTGCCTCGCACAACCCGGAATCCGCTCCCACGATCCTCTGCTACGGACATTTCGACGTGCAGCCACCCGACCCCCTCGAGCTCTGGGAGTCCGAGCCCTTCGACCTCGTCGAACGTGACGGCTGGCTCTACGCACGCGGCATTGCCGACGACAAGGGGCAGCTCTACATGCTGCTGAAGGCGGCGGAGCTACTCGCGGCTGCCGGTGAGCTGCCCGTCAACCTTCGCTTTGCCTGCGACGGCGAGGAAGAGATCGGCGGCCACTCGATCGTTGACTGGGTCGAGGCCGACGCACGTGGGGCCGACGCGGCCATCGTGTTCGACAGCGGCATGGTCGAGCGCGACGTGCCGGGCTTTAACATTGCCGTGCGTGGGCTGTGCTACTTCCACGTCAGGGTCCGTACCGGCGCCCGCGACCTCCACTCCGGCATGTACGGCGGGGCATCGCTCAACGCGATGCACGCGCTCATGCAGACGCTCTCTGCAGTCCTCCCGCGCGACGGCCGGCTGCCCGATGCGTTGCGCGTGGGAATCGTTCCGCCGTCTGACACCGAAAGCGCAGCGTGGCAGACGCTCCCGGCCGGTTCCGCCGAACTCGCGGCGGCCGGATCGAAGCCGGCCGACCCGGCGGCGGGAGACGAGTTCTACCTCCGCACCTGGGGCGAGCCGTCGGTTGACGTGCACGGCATCCAGGGAGGCTCGCCGGTGCTCCAGAAGACGGTGATCGCCGTCGAAGCCGAGGCGAACGTGTCGATTCGGCTCGTCGGTAATCAGGATCCAGCGGTCATTGCATCGGCCTTCGAAGCGCTCCTGCGCGACGCCGCACCCGCCGGCACCGAGTTGGAGGTGGTGGTGTTGTCATCGGCCCCTCCCGGACTCATCCCGTCCGATGCGCCCGCCGTGATCCTCGGTCTCGATGCCTTCGAAGAGGTGCTCGGCATCCGGCCCCTGCTCATTCGCTCGGGCGGGGCGATCCCTCTCGTCTCGGCGCTCGCCGCGCGCGGGGTTGCGACCGTCCTCACGGGGTTCTCTCTCAACGAGTCGAACATCCACTCACCGAACGAGCGGATCCCGGCCGCCTACCTTCCGCTCGGGATCGAAGCCGCCGCCGCCCTCTACCGTCACCTCGGCGAGCTTGGGTAGCGCCCCCTTCACGTCGCCTCTCGCGGCCGAGCTGTCAGATGACGTCCTCGAACGGTTTCTTCGCTACGTCCGGATCGACACTCAGGGCGACGAGAGCTCGGATACGTATCCGAGCACGGCCAGGCAACTCGATCTGTCACAGCTGCTCGTCTCCGAATTGCAGGCATCAGGTCTCGAAGAGGTCGAGTTGACCGAGCACGGCTACGTCTTCGCGACGTTGCCGGGCAGCGAGGGTGCGCCCGTGATAGGGCTGATCGCTCATGTTGACACGACGCCCGAGACTCCCGGGGGAGGCGTCGTCCCGATCGTGCACGAGGACTACGGCGGCGGGCCGATCGTCTTGCCCGGTGACCCGGGTCAGGTGATAGATCCTGCCGAGGAGACGGCGCTCGCCGCGCGCGTCGGCCACGACATAGTCACGAGCGACGGTACGACGCTGCTCGGGGCCGACGACAAGGCAGGAGTGGCCGAGATCATGGCCGCGGTTGCCTACCTCCGGAACACATCGGAGCCACGAGCCACGGTGCGGGTTGCGTTCACGGTGGACGAGGAGGTCGGGCACGGAACCGACCATTTCGACATCGAGGCGTTCGGGGCCGAGGCCGCCTACACCCTCGACGGCTCCGGCCTCGGCGAGCTCGAGATCGAGACTTTCTCGGCCCGCCAGGTCTGTGTCACATTCCGCGGCCGGGGCGTTCATCCGGGATCGGCGAAGGGCAAGCTCGTGAACGCGGTCAAGCTCGCGGCAGAGTTCGTTGCGTCGCTGCCGCAGGATTCGCTGTCACCGGAGACCACCGAGGGCCGGGAGGGCTTCGTCCATCCCGGGAGGATCAGTGGCGGCGTCGAAGAGGCGTCTGTCGTGCTGATCGTCCGGGATCACGACGACGTCTTGCTCGACGAGCATACGGAGCGTCTACGCGTGCTTGCGGAGGCCGTCGTGGAGCGCGAGCCGAGAGCCCGCGTCACGTTCGAGACCGAGGAGAGCTACCGCAACATGCGGGCCGAGATCGACAAGCACCCTCGGGTCATCGCTGCCGCGGAGGAGGCGATTCGTCGGGCCGGGATCGAGCCCGTTCGGTCGCTCATTCGCGGCGGGACTGACGGTGCCCGGCTCTCCGAGATGGGGCTGCCGACGCCGAACATCTTCACCGGCGGCCAGAGCTACCATTCGCTCCGCGAGTGGGCGAGCGTGCAGGACATGGCCGCCGCAGCTGCGACGGCCGTCGAGCTGGTCAGAGTGTGGGCCGAGCGTGATTGAGACTGGCGCGATGGGAGAGCGGGCTGCAGTATCTCCGAGGGCCTTTTCCGGGTACGGGGTTTCGCCTGAACCCTGAAGAGGCCCCTCTGGCGCCCAGATACCGGGAGGCAGACTGAAGCCTGTCGTCCAGCTATGTCGAGGGAGGGGTTACGGGGAACCGCAGGTTCCCGGCTTCAGGATCATGCTCAGATGACGTGGACGCCGCAGCCGAGCCACTCGTGGCCGAAGCGTCGCATCTCGGTAATCAGCGGGAGAAGTGCCCTGCCCTTCTCGGTCAGTTCGTACTCCACGCGCGGTGGAGACTCGGCGAAGCTGCGGCGGACGACGATGCCCTCGGCCTCGAGCCAGCGCAGCCTCTCGGCCAGCGTCCGGGGGCTGATCCCAGCGCAGGAGTGCTCGATCTGCGTGAAGCGTCGAGCTCCCTCCGACAGTTCGTGCACGAGAAGCACTGTCCACTTGGCTCCGATGATCTCCGCGGTTGCAGCCACCGAGCATGTCTCGGACTCGTGAACCTGGTGCATCGTTCTTGCGGCCATTGCCTCAAGCATACCCGCTGAGCCCGTCAATTCCAGGGCGGCGGCTGATGGGCCCAACGGCCGCCGACCATTGTCGCCACGACCTCGACGGATTCGAGCTCGTCCGAGGGGCAGAGGAAGGGGTCACGTGAGAGTACGACGAGATCAGCGAGAAAGCCGGGCAGCAGCCTGCCGCGACGACGTTCGTCGCCCGCGAGCCAGGCGGGTGTGACGGTCGAGGCGGTAATCGCCTGCTCGACCGTGAGGGCCTCCTCGGGTCGCCATCCGGGCCTGTCGTCGATCGTGCGCAGAACCCCGGCACGGATACCGGCGAGCGGGTCGAGCTCCTCGACAGGTGCATCCGAGCCGTTGACGATTACTGCGCCCGAGTCCCAGAGGCTCCTGAACGCGTAGGCGCCTTCGAGACGATCACCCCAGTAGCGTTCCGCGAGATCACGATCAGAGGGGGCGTGAGAGAGCTGGATCGAGCAGGCGATACCGAGCTCCGCGAAGCGAGGAATATCGGCCGGGTCGAGACACTGTGCGTGCTCGATACGATGGCGGAGGCCACGCGGCTGCCAGGCGTCGCGGGTGGCCTCGAAAGCGTCCAGCGCATTCCGGTTGGCCCGGTCGCCGATCGCGTGTACGGCCACGGGCCAGCCGGCCTCGGCGCCGCGCACGATGATCTCCTCGAGCTCCTCACGACTCGTGATCTCGACGCCGGAGCCGTCGAGCATCAGCGCTGTCTGCGAGCCGAGCGTTCCGTCCATGAAGGTCTTCAGGTAGCCGAGACGGAGGAAGTCGTCGCCGATCCGAGGTCGCAGCGGTACCGCTGCGACCTCGGCCAGCCGGGCGGCCGGGACGGACTGCCAGACGCGGAGTGACAGCCCCTCTGTTTCGTGGATCCGCCCGAAGATCGAAGCCGCTCCGAGCCATCCGTCCTTGTCGTGGATCGCCGCGACCCCTCGGGTGTTGGCGACCCGGATTCCCTCGCGCGTGGCGTTGCACCACTCGTCCTCGGTGATCTCGACGAAACGGTTACGAAAGCGCCAGGCGGCTTCCTCCCGCAGGATGCCGGTGGGTTGTCCGTGTGCATCACGTTCGACGACCCCGCCCTGTGTTTCGAGGTCGCCGTTTGCGACCGCAAGCGCCGCGCTGTTGAGCCAGAGGGAGTGGTAGTCCTTCGACCAGAGCGCGGCCGGGGTGGCTCCCGTCACCGGGTCGAGCGCCCGAGCAGTCGGCCGGTCGGGCCACGTAGCATCCCGCCATCCTGTACCCCGAATCCAGGCGCCGCGGCGCGGGTGTGCCTCGACGAGGGCCACAGTCGCCGCGACCGACGTTGCCCGCTCGAGCCGGACATCGTGGCGTGCGAGTGCCCAGGTGGGAAAGTGCACGTGCGAGTCGGTGAACGCCGGGAGGACGCACCGGCCCGCGAGGTCTACACGTTCCGGCGTCGGGAGCATCCACTCGTGCGTCCCCACGCCACCGGCGATGAGGGGCCCTGCGATCGCGAGTGCTCCGGCGGTCGGAAGCGACGGGTCGAGGGTGCGGATGACACCGTTGTCGAGGATCATTCCGGCAGCCTACTCCGAGCTCCTCTGGAGTCACCGCTGTGAGCGGCGAGCCCCTTGCCCCGGCGTCGAGGTGTCCTCGAGGAGCGGTCAGCCGGTTGCGACGATGGCGTAGACCTTGCGTACGGTCTCGCTGACGTGCCACGTCCCCGACCAACCGTCCGGTGTGATCAGGACGACACCGGGTGCGATCAGCGTCGTCGTGCCGTCGTTTCCGACGATCGTGCCGCTCCCCGCGATGAAGTGCATCAACTCGGAGACGCCGTTCTTGACGGTCGTGAAGGAGCCCGGCGTGACCTCCCAGACACCGATCGCGAGACGGCCCTCGGCATAGATCTCGTGCGCCGATTCGACAGGGGCACCGGCGAGCGTGTTCGGCTTCGGCCCGATCACCTCGAGCGAGATTCCGAGAGGGTCGGTCACGGTGATGCCTGCGACGGTGAGGGGCATCGGGCGATTCTACAGGCGAAGCAATTGGAATGCAGGCATGGTCGGAAGCGATCACGCAGACTCGTCAACGGGGCAACATGGGCGCGACTTGCTGCGCACCGAGCTCTTCAGTGATGCCGTGCTGGCAATCGCTTTGACCCTGCTTGCCCTTGACCTGTCCGTGTCGGGGTACGAGACCGGGCATCGGGCCCACAGCCTTGGCGAGAGTTAACCTTCGTACGTCGCCTTCCTGGGCTGCTTCGTGTTCACCGCCGTGATGTGGCTGAACCATCATGCGGCCTTCATGCGGCTGCGGACGACGACAGCCCCGTTTCTGTGGGCTAATTTCGGCGTGTTGCTCGGTGCGGTGGTGCTGCCTTTTCCGACCAGGGTGCTCGCCGAAGCGCTGCAGAGCTCGAACCGGGCGGACGAGCGTGCGGCCGTGGCCCTTTACGCCGGCATCGCCACGCTGATGGGACTGAGCTGGACAGCGTTCTGGTTCGTCATCGCCCGGGACCCTAAGATGTGGAGCAACCCCGATAGCGCCGGGGTCTGGCACAAGGCCCTGCGGCGGTCGGTACCGGGAGCATTCGGGTACGTCGTAGCGGGCCTGCTCGGGGTGTTCGTGGCGCCCGAGATCGCCCTCGGGTTCTTCATTGCGCTGCCGTTGTGGCGGCGCAGGACGGGGACGCTTCTGGCTCGCGCCTGAGGCGCGCCAGACCGGTACCGCTCGCTTTCAGGCGCGACGGGCCGCACGATGCGCGCGCTTCGCTGCCTGGTACTCGGTGAGCGCTTCGGGGGAATCGACATCCCCGAGGCTCCTGTGGGTCGGTGCGAAGGCCTCCCATCCTTTCGGGCGAACACCCAGGCGCTTCGCGAGCACGCCGATCATCGTCGTTGCCTTCATCTGTCCGATGCCCGGCAGTTCGAGCAGGCGGCGTTCGAGGTCGGCTCCATCGCGCGCGCCCGTCCAGACTGCGGCAGGGTCACCGCCATATTCGCTCACGAGGAAGGCACAGTGCTGTTGCACGCGCTGCGCCATCGTCGTGGGGAACCGGTGCAGTGCAGGCTTCGCGCGGAACGCCTCCTCGAGGACTAGAGGATCCATGCCAGCGATTGTCGTCGCGTCGAGGTAGCCGATCCTCTTTGACAACTCGAATGGTGACGAAAACGCCTTCTGCACTGTCACCTGCTGGTCGAGCACGAAGCCGATCATCAGTGCAAGGGGGCTGGAACCGAGGAACGCATCGGCCTCCGGGTTACCGGTGAAGTGCATGGTTCCAGCCTGCGCCACACTCCGATCCTATCTGCCTCCGGTCTGTCTCCGGAAACGCAAATCACGATGTGGCCCGCACCGCCGCAGTAGGCTCCGGCGGCGGGAAGAACCGTCCGAGGCGGCACGACTCGTCGATAGCAAGCCGCTAGATCGAGACGAGCAGGCCGAGCACGATGCCAAACAGGAGGTGCCGGAAGGTCGCCTGTGCAAATGCCCGACCGGATCTCGACATCGGCGGGAGCTCCGGGGCTCCCCGGGCAGGGTGGAGCCTGTCGGTCAGCAGGGTCAGCGGGTAGGTCACGAGGTGCTCGACCATCGCGAACCCGATCGCGAACCAGAACGCATTCGTGCCGACCCACTCGAACAGGGCCCAGAAGACGACTCCGGCGACGGCGCCGTTCGCGATGTGCATTGCCCAGCCATAGGCCCGCCAATGTGGCCCCCGGGTGACAAACATGCCAAGGATCGCGATGTCGGAGTACGGGAATCGAAACAGCCGTTGATCGAGCGGCTCGGCGAGCCCCCAGGCGGTTGCCGCAACAGCACCCGCGAGGCCGGCCTGGAGCCAGGGGCTCACGTTCTCTTGAGCAGGCGCAGCTGCGCCACTGTTTCATCGAGGCTGCCGATGACGTAGGTCACGCCAAATTCCCTTGCGATCGCGGGTGTGACCGAGGCTCCACCAACGACGATCTTTATTCCGGTCACCGCGTTGAAGGAGGCGAGTGACTCACGCAGCCTCTCGACGGAAGTTTCGAGGGCGACGCTGAAGCAGAGTATCGTCGCGTTGACTCGATGAGCCAACTCGATCGCCGTGTCCACCGGCGTGTCAGGTCCGAGATTCTCGACTTGCCAGCCGTCTTTGCGGAGTGAGATGGCGAGCATCAGCAGCCCGATATCGTGATACTCGCCGGGCCCGCAGGCAAGAACAGCCATCCCACGTACGTTGCCGGTGCTCTGCACCATAAGAGCGGCGAGGTGATTACGCACCCTGGCGCTGACCGCGTGCTCCTGACCAACCGAGAGTTCGCCCTTGTGCCAGGCATCACCTGCCCAGCAAAGTACGGGCGAGATCACACAGTCCAACGCCTGCGACAGCGGCAGTACGGCGAACGTCTGGTCAAGCGCAGAGGAAATTGCATTCACGTCAACATCCCGGATTGCCTTGATCAGCGCGTTGCAAAGCTCCGTCGGATCGTCGAGCGCCATCGAACCAGATTCGTCAAGCATCCGGGAGGCCTCACCAATCCGCCAGCCTTCGGCGATTCGATCACGGAGCCACTCGACTCGTTGCACGTCGGTCTCGCTGTAGCGACGCTGTCCGCCGGCCGTCCGCTCGGGTCGGAGGACGCCGTAGCGCTGCTCCCATTTTCGCAGCGTATCCGGCGCGATTCCGGTTCGCCGTGAGATCGCTGTAATGTTGAGAAGGAGTTCAGGCATTGGACTTTTGCTTGACAAAGGATAGATGAAATCATTCTGCTGAGGTGCTGAGGAGCCGCATCGTCTCTCGACGGCCGGGGCGGGCACGGGGGAGGCTTGACCCCGGTTTACCCCCGGCTAGTGTAGTGTCTCTCAAATAGCTTGACATGATGGGTGGGTTGGGTAGCGTTTCGGGTATGGCGTCGGCGATCACGAGCACGGTCGTGTCGGAGGAGCAGCGCCTGGTGTTGGAGCGTTGGGTTGGTGCTCAGAGAACACCTCAGAGTGTCGCCTTGCGGGCCCGGATCGTGTTGGCGGCCGCTGCGGGCGAGTCGAACAGTGAGATCGCTCGGGAGCTCGGGGTTTCGCGGCCGACGGTGATCTTGTGGCGTTCCCGCTTCGCCAGCGAGGGGACGGCTGTGTTGACTGAGACGAGACCGGGTCGGGGGCGCAAGCCGACGATCGCGGCCGCGAAGATCAAGGCGATTGTGCAGGCAACGACGCAGACGACGCCGGCCGGTCAAACGCACTGGAGTTGCCGCACGATGGCCAAGGCCCAGGGCGTCAGTCCGGCAACGGTGCAGCGGATCTGGGATGCCCACGGGCTGAAGCCACACCGGGTGAAGACGTTCAAGCTCTCCAACGACCCGCGCTTCACGGAGAAGCTGACCGATGTCGTCGGCCTCTACCTGAATCCGCCCGAGAAGGCGCTCGTACTCTGCGTTGACGAGAAAAGCCAGATCCAGGCGCTCGACCGCACCCAGCCGAGCCTGCCGATGAAGAAAGGTCGGGCCGGCACGATGACCCACGACTACAAACGCAACGGCACCACGACCCTGTTTGCCGCCCTCAACACGCTCGACGGCTCGGTCGTCGGGCAGTGCTTGCCGCGCCACCGCTGCCTTGCTCCCCGGTCCCGCGTTGACAGGTTCTTGGGTTGGGGCGCAGGACGGTCTCGGAGGCGCGTAGCGCCGTAGGGACCGTCCGGCGGTCCGCTCAGGATTGGCCGCTCGACCGAGAGGAGATCAGGGTTGAGCGAGCAACGGAAGTACCGGAGTTGGACGGCCAAGCAGAAGATCGAGATCGTGCTGGCCGGGCTGCGCGGCGACCGGACGGTGAGGGAGGTCTGTCGTGAACACGAGATCTCGGAGACGCTCTACTGCGGGTGGCGCGACAAGCTGCTCGAGGGCGGCCGCGAGGCGCTCGCCGGCAAGGACGAACGTAACGGTGAGAAGGAGCTGCGGCGGAGGATCCGTGGGCTCGAGCGGACGTTGGGACGCAAGACCTACGAGCTGGAGATAGCGGGGGAAGCATTGCGAGGCTGGGAGTGAGCGAGCGCGTCACCCGGTCTCGCGAACTGATCGCCCGCGGTTTCACCGCGGCGAGTGTGACGCGTGTTCTGCAGATCAGTCGGCAGGCTGTCTACCGGGTCCCGACGCCACGGACGGCGCCGCAACGTCGGCCGCTCACCGATCCGGTCGAGCAGGCGATCGTCGAGGTCGCTGAAGCCAACCAGACCGACGGCTACCGGATGGTGACCGCGTTCGTGCGGCGCCGGCTCGGGCGGCCGGTCAACCGCAAGCGGGTGCTGCGGGAGCGGAAGCTGAGCCAACGCCGCCGCCCGCTGCAGCGCCGCAAGAGGCCCGGCTTCTTCATCTCGTTGCTCGGGCCGACGGGTGGCGTGGCGGTGCTCGAGGGCTTGCTCGACGCTGCACGTCTTCCTGTCGCACGCTGAGCCCGGATCAGGGCCGAGCCCTG
>SHVL01000059.1 GCA_009694305.1 Thermoleophilia bacterium | reverse complement strand
GGTGCATTTGGCACTCTCGGTATCGGAAAGCGGCCAGACCAGTTGCTCCATGTTCTCCCTCGTTAGATCCGCGCAGCGACTGCACTCGGCGTCGCAGCCGGCGTTGCCGGAACCGGCTCCCTTGTTCTCGCCGGTTGGCTCAAAACGGCTTTCGCTGAGGCTTCGCGAGTGAGACGTTCCGTTGCTTTGGTCGGGGCGGGCGAGATTGTCCGAGCTGCTCACCTTCCGTCATACATCCAGTTAGGCCTGGAAATTCGAGGTATCTGGGACCTGAATCCTGAGCGCGGAGAGGAACTCGCTCGAAGCGTCGGCGTACCCGCACTCGATTCTCTCGAGGCTCTGCTGGATGACGTCGATACGTTGGTCGTCGACGTAGCCGTTCCGCCCGAGGAGCAGCCGGCCATTCTCTACCAAGTGTTCGCCGCGGGGAAGCACGCCCTCGCGCAAAAGCCTCTAGCGCCGACGCTCGACGAGGCCACCAATCTCGTGGACGCTGCGAGGGAGGCGGGTGTCTTGCTGGCGGTGAACCAGCAGATGCGGTGGGAGCCGGCGATAGTGACGTGCTACCGGCTCCTCACAGCTGGTCGGCTGGGCCGGGTGAAAGGCGCGACCTTTACTCTCAAGCGGCCGATGATTGGAGCATCGCTTCCCTCTTGGGTCGCGTCAGCGCCGCGTCTGACGGTACTCCTCAACAGCATTCACTTCATCGACAGCTGTCGGTTTCTCTTCGGTGAACCCTTGGCGCTGTCGTGTCATACCTGGAAACACGAGGGTTTCGGGGTTGTTGGTGAGACTGGAGCAGAACTCAAGATCACCTTCGCAGATGACATCTCCGTCTCGATCGTCGATGAGCTTGTCTCTCCTCGAGATCCGCTAGTTGCGACGTTCCAACTGTTAGCAAGCAACGCCATCGTCGACGCATCTCTCGGTTTGTGGGTTGACTATCCGAAGGGCGCCCCGGACCAGATTGAGGTCACCTGGGCCTCGGGGAGGGTGGAAGACCTCGGTGCAGGCGAGAGGTGGCTCCCTGATGCGTTCAAGGGGCCCATATCCGAACTCTTCGCTGCGATCGAAGAGCGCCGATCACCCACGATCGACGGTGCTGATCACCTTCGCACGTTGCGCATCGTCGAGGCCGCCTATATATCAGCCTCGCGAGCCATTCCCGTCGAGCTTCGAGCCTAGTGTCCGGCAGCCACGAGTACGAGCTTGCCCATAAAGGACTTCGCTATGAAGTCCTCCTGGGCCTGCGCGATCGCGTCCAGCGGATACGTGCGCGCGACGAGCGGCTCGATCTCGCCGCGTTCGACGTAGCCGACGAGGTTCGCACTCGAACCAGGTTGTGCGCTGATTAAGGCACGCGGGCTACCGGATCCTCCGCCGCATGGGGCACCACCTCCTCCGGTGTGGGACGAGTTCAAGCTCGACGAGCAAGGACTGCCGCCCCGCGTACTTCACCGGTACACGCACACGGAGGTGCTCGAGGCAACACTCTCGTTCATTCAGACGCTGCCTGCGAAGGCGCCCGGAACAGACAAGGATAGCGCCAGTTCAAGCGAGGCCGCCCCGAGATCCCTTCGCTTGGCGTCCTAAAGAGCCACGGCGGACTGCCCGCCCTCATGCGCGAGGCCTCATTGCCGAACTGGCGCGATCGCGTTTCGCAATGGGAGCAGGAACGCCTAGTTGAGAAGCAGGACAGAAGGCGAGAGCGGGCGGGCCAGCCGAAGGAAAGCACCGCCGCAGGGATCGAAAGGCGCATCGCCCTGATGCGCATCGTCGGCAAGATGGGCGAGGCCCAGGCAAGGGAACTCGCCAGCACACTTCGGCTCACACGCAGTCGTGTGTTGCAGATCCTCGCGGAGTTGGAGGAAAGCGGGCTCATTGAGCGGACAGAGAAATTGGGCTCCTCACATCAGAAGTACGTCCCCACGGGCGAAGCCCTCGCAGTACTCAGCGACCTAGATCGCCTCCGCCTGATCCTGAAGACGCCGCTTGCCCAATCTACCGTCTGACACTTTCTGGAGTTCCCCCGCTTTGGTGGACATCTGCTGACTGAGTTCGTCTCGGTCGGGAAGGATGTCCGTTATGCCAAAGATCCCGCCGTATTCAACGGAGTTCCGCTTGGAGGCTGTGAGGCTGTTGCGGAGCAGCGATCGTTCGGTCCCTCAGCTCGCTCGCGAGCTCGGGGTGTCGCCGCAGTCGTTGCGGAACTGGTCGGTCCAGCTCGATGTCGATCAGGGCAAGGCCGAGGGGTTGACCTCGCCCGAGCGTGAGGAGCTGCGTCGGCTGCGTCGTGAGAACCGGATCCTGACTGAGGAGCGGGAGATCCTAAAAAAAGCGGCCTTCTTCGCCAGGGAGCGTCGGTGAGCGAGCGCTACGCGTTCATCGAGGCGGAGAAGGCTTCTCATTCGATCACGATCATGTGTCGTGTCCTCGAGGTCAGCCGTTCGGGCTACCACGCCTGGACGAGTCGGCTGCCGGGGCCGCGCGCTGTCGAGGACGCCCGCCTGACCGCCCGGATCCGTGTCCTGCACAAGAAGCGGCGTCAGGTGTATGGGTCGCCGCGGATCTGGTCAGATCTCGTCGTCGGTGACGGCGAGCGGATCGGCCGCAAGCGGGTCGAGCGGCTGATGCGCGAGGACGGGTTGTCCGGTCTGATCACGAAGAAGTGGAAGGCGACGACGGTGCGGGTGCCCGGGGTGCGGGTCGCGGACGATCTCCTCGACCGTGATTTCGCCGCGCAGGCGCCGAACCGCTGCTGGGTCGCCGACATCACCTACCTGCGCACCTGGGAAGGATGGTTGTACCTCGTCGCCGTCCAGGACCTCTACAGCCGCCGGATCGTCGGCTGGGCGATGGCCGACCACCTGAGGGCCGAGCTCGTCACCGACGCACTGCAGATGGCGCTCGCTCACCGCCGGCCCGCACCCGGGCTGATCTGGCATTCCGATCAGGGAAGTCAGCTTGGCCTTCGGCCAGCAGGCCCGCGCCGCCGGGATCGCGCAGTCGATGGGCAGCAAAGGCGACTGCTTCGATAACGCCGTCGCCGAGAGCTTCTTCGCGACCCTGAAGAAGGAGCTGATCAACCGCCGCTCCTGGCCCACCAAGGCCGAGCTCCGCACCGAGGTCTTCGACTACATCGAGGTCTTCTACAACCGCGAACGACGCCACAGCACCCTCGGACAACGCTCCCCCGCCGACTACGAGAAACTGCCCCTACCCGTCATCGAAGAAGACCAAGCCGCCTGACCAAACCCTGTCCACCAAAGCGGGGGAACTCCAGTCGGTTTCTCCCGTGAGGACAACCACCGTTGGCACCTGTGGGACAACCGCCACGACCTGCACCGTGAGCAGCACGGCCGGCATGAAGGTGGGCGACACGATCGCGATGGGAACCACCACCCAGACCAATGACACGCACGTGATCACGGCGCTCACGGCGACCACGATCTCCTGGGTCGGCGCGTTCCAGAAGACGAGCCACGGCGGTCAGCCGGTGTGGGTACAGAACACCGCGGGCGGCGGGTTCGCGGGTAGCACGAGCGCAGCCTTCACCCAGGTCGTGCAGTGATCAGAGCCTGATCGAACGCGGCTCGTTTACGAAACGGTGGGACTGAACGGGCAGCAGGACTCCAGAGCAGCGACCGGCGCATCGTGGTGCGCTTTCACGGGTCGTCAGGTCACTCGGGTCACGCTGCTCCAGGCAGCGGCCGGTACCTCGTGGCCACAACCTCCCGCGGAAGCAGACACGAGAGCAGGCCGGCGGCGAGGAGGAGAATGACGCTGGCAACGAGGCAGGTGGTAAGCCCCCGCCACTCGTACAGCAGACCCGAGAGAACGGTGCCGAGGAGACGACCGGTGGCGTTCGCCATGTAGTAGAAGCCGACGTTCATCGCGACCTTGTCTCCTTCGGCGTAGTGCAGGATCAGGAACGAGTGCACCGCCGAGTTGAGCGCGAAGATCACGCCAAAGAGGAGCAGTCCGACGACGAGGACGACGGAGGGGTCAACGTCCGACCAGAGCGCCACCGCGATAGCAGCGGTGAGCGCGGCGAGGATGAAGGCGAGCCAGGTGGCCGTGAGGCCCGTGGGCTCGCCGCGGCCACGCCGGCGCAGGAGTGCGGGGGCGCTTGCCTGCACGATGCCGTAGAAGATGACCCAGCCTCCCAGAAACGCGCCGACCTGCCAGAAGCTCCACCCCTCCTGGGTACGAAGAAAGACGGGAAGGCCCACGACGAACCAGACATCACGAGAGGCAAAAAGGACGAGGCGCGCGGCAGCGAGGACATTGATCGCGCGTGTGTTGGAGAACATCTGGGAAAACTTGGCGCGCGCGCTTCCAGGGCCGAGCGAGCCGCGCATCATGGCGAGGACGACAACGAGCGCTGTCGCGACGAGCGCAGCGAGCACGAGAAGGGCGCTCCGGAAGCCGATCACCGTGAGGAGGATTCCACCGAGGAAGAACCCGACGCCCTTGAGAGCGTTCTTCGAGCCGGTCAGCAGCGCAACCCAGCGGAAGAGCATGTCGGGCGCGTCCGTGGGTACGACGAGCTTGACGGCGCTCTTGGAGCTCATCTTGGTGAGGTCTTTCGCGATGCCAGAGAGCGCCTGCGTAGCCATCACGTAGGGAACGACGAGCCAGGAGGCAGGAACGAGAGCGAGCATCGAGAGGGCTGCGAGCTGGATTGCCAGCCCGCCGACGAGCGTTGCCTTCAGGCCGAAGCGCGCAGCGAGGAAGCCACCCACGAGGTTCGTGATGATCCCGAAGGCCTCGTAGAAGACAAACAGCATCGCCACCTGGAACGGGCTGAAGCCGAGGTCGTAGAAGGTGAAGAGGACGAGAACGCGGAGCGCACCGTCCGTCAGCGTGCCGGCCCAGTAGGCACCGGTGACGATGGCGTAGTTGCGCAGGTCGGCGGAACGGGGTGCGGCCGGTCGCATCAGCTGCTCTCGAGACTCCGCGCCACGATTGCGGCGAGCTCGACGAGCCGGTTCGCATAGCCCCACTCGTTGTCGTACCAGGCGTAGACCTTCGCCTGGGTTCCGGCAACGATCATCGTGGAGAGGGCATCCACGATCGCCGAGCGTGGGTCGTTCACGTAGTCCACGCTCACAAGTGGCCGCTCCTCGACCCCGAGGATGCCGGCAAGCGGACCGGCGGCCGCGGTACGCAGGAGATCGTTGACCTCCTCGACGGTGGTCGCGCGAGCAAGCTCGAAGACGCAGTCGGTGAGCGATGCGTTGAGCAGCGGCACCCGCACCGCGTGCCCGTCGAGCCGGCCCTCGAGCTCGGGAAAGATCAGGCCGATTGCCGTGGCCGAGCCCGTCGTGGTCGGGATGAGCGACAGCCCGGCCGCGCGTGCCCGCCGGAGGTCCCTGTGGGGAGCGTCCACGATCGTCTGGGTGTTCGTGACGTTGTGAAGCGTCGTGATCGAGCCGTGGCTGATCCCGATCCCCTCGTGCAGCACCTTGACGACGGGCGCGAGGCAGTTCGTCGTGCAGGACGCCGCGGTCACGATCGAGTGGAGAGCCGGGTCGTAGCGGTCGTCGTTGACGCCGACGACGACGTTGAGCGCCGAACCGTCCTTGACGGGAGCGGCGACAACCACCTTACGGGCACCTCGGTCGAAAAATGGTGCCAACGTGGGGCCGGTACGGAACCTCCCCGAGCATTCGAGCACCACCTCGACGCCGAGGCCTCCCCAGTCAATGTCCGCCGGCGCAGGAGCGTCGGACCAGCCAAGCGTCTGGCCGCCGACGGTCAGTCCCTGGTCGTCGCTCGTGATGGAGTACCTCGAGCGCCCGTGCACGGAGTCGAACTCGAGCAGATGGGCACCTGTCTGAGGCCCACCCTCGACCTCGTTCACGTGGATGAACTCGAGATCCTCGTGCGCGAGGCCGGCACGGAGCGCCAGCCGCCCGATGCGCCCGAAGCCATTGATACCGACGCGCGTTGGCCTGCTCATGCGAGCAGGGTGAGCGACGACATCAGGAGCACCCAGCCTGCAGATCGGCAACCGCCGCCAGCTTCTCGACGGCCTCGCTCCTGAGCGAGAAGAAGGCCCACTTCCCGCGTTGCTCGCGCTCGAGCAACCCCGCCTCCGTCAGCTTCTTCAGGTGGTAGGAGACGGTCGGCTGACCAAGACCGAGGGAGTCGTAGAAGTCGCAGGCACAGACGGGGCCACCCGCGGTGGAGAGGATATTCACGATCCGCACCCGAGCAGGGTCACCGAGCACCCTGAACAATCCGGCGGTGGCGTTTGCCTCCTCGTCCGTCATCACCGGCGCCCCGAGCGGCACGCAACACGCGACTGTTTCGAGAGCAGAGCTCACGGCGCCAACCCCGTTTTCTGTGCCACGCACTCTCGCATCGTAGATACGATCATATCGATGTACCTAAATATGTCAAGGATCGAGGCCCACGCCTGCGTCCGCCAGAACACGTGAGGGAGGCCCTCTCCAACCGAGCCCTGCTCCTGCTCTCTCCTACTTCGCGGACGCCTTGACTGCGAGATCGAAGTTGATCCGAGACTTCTTCAGCTGCGCCGGCGTGAGCGAGATGAATTTTGCCCGCTTCGCGATCGCTACCTCGTGGTCGAAGATGTAGCGAAGGAAGCCCTGTACCTCGGGGCGCTTGAACGACGCGCCTTTCGCGTAGACGAAAAGTGACCGTGCCAGCGGCTTGTAGGTGCCGTTCTGCGCAGTTGCGACCGACGGGGCCACGCACTCACCTGTCTTCGGGTTCTTGATCGAGACGGCGTTCAACTTGCTCTGATTCGCCTCGTAGTAGGAGTAGCCGAGATAGCCGAGGCCGCCCTTCTCGCCCGACACGCCCTGGACGAGCACGTTGTCGTCCTCCGAGGCGGCGTAGTCCGATCGGCTCCGCTTCGCCTTGCCGTTGATCTTTTCGGTGAAGTAGTCGAACGTGCCAGAGTCGGTGCCCGGCCCGAAGAGCTTGATCTTCTGGTCGGGAAAGCCGGCCCGAACATCCTTCCAGTTGCCCACCTTCGAGCCCGTGTCCCAGATCTTGCTGAGCTCTTCGACCGAGAGGCACTTCGCCCACGTGTTGTCCTGGTTCACGATGACCGTAAGGGCGTCGTTTGCCACGGTGAACGCACGCCACGAGCCGATGTTGTTCGTCTTGCAGATCACGGCTTCCTTGTTCTTCATCGGCCGAGACGCGTCCGACAGATCGGTCTCGCCCTTGCAGAAACGCTCGAAGCCGCCACCCGTGCCGGAGATGCCGACCGTGATCCGCACGTCCTTTGCGCCCGCCCGACTGAAGAGCTCCGCCGCCGCGGTCATATACGGGCCGAGCGTTGACGAACCGTCAGCCGTGACGGAGCCCCTGAGTTTGTCGAGCGCAGGTGGGGCCGCGACTGCGACCGAGGCGAGCACGCCAACTGCCGCGATCACCACGACGGCGGCCACGCCGGCCGTACGCCGCTCACTGAATATTCTCATCTGATTACCATCCCCCTGGTTGTCGAGATTGTCGATATGCCAAGCAATGACTCGATGGTGCGGCATCACGCCATCACCGTGGGGTACCGGCGCGGACCGAAGTGGCTCCCATCCGGTGAACGCCGGTGGGATCGCCGGGCGGGCCCGGTCGCTATCCGCGGTCCCGGGCTACCACTTCTGGCGGAACCTGCTGCGCAGGAAGATCGCGACAGCGTTCATGCCGAGCACGATCGCGAGCAGGACGATGATGGCCGCCGCTGCGAGCTGCTGGAACCCGGCGTCGGGCAACTTGACCCAGGTGTAGATCTGCACCGGAAGGGCGGTGAACGGACCCAGGATCGTCGGATCGAACGCGACGTAGGTCAATGCCCCGATCAGGAGAAGTGGCGCAGTCTCACCGAGAGCGCGCGAGAGCGCAAGAATCGATCCCGTCGCAATCCCGGGGATCGAGGCCGGCAACACCTGTCGCGAGATCACCTGCCAGCGGGTAGCCCCGAGCGCGTAGCCGCCCTCACGGATCGAGTCGGGCACCGCCCTCAGCGCTTCGCGGGCAGAGATGATCACGGTCGGAAGCACGACGAGCGTCAGGATCAGCCCGCCTGCGAGTAGCACGCGACCGACCCCGATGCCCCGCACGATGAAGGCGAGACCAAGGATCCCATAGACGATCGCCGGCACCGCGGCGAGGTTCTGGATGTTGACCTCGAGGAAGCGGTTGTACCACCGCTCCTTCCTCGCGTACTCCTCGAGATAGATCGCAGTGGCGACCCCGATCGGGAGGGAGAAGAGTAGAACGAGAACCGCGATGTAGAGGGTCGCGAGGATCGCAGGGCGCGCGCCTGCCTCCTCGGGAACAGAAGACGGTGGATTTGTGAACAACTTCATGTCGAGGGCCGGAAGGCCCTTGACGAAGGTGCCGACGAGCAGCCAGACGAGCGCGCCCATGGAGATCGCGAGCGAGAGGATCATCAGCGCCTGGAACATCCAGGCCCGAACCCTGCGCACAGTCATCAGTCGTACACCTCGCGGTACTTGCGAACGAGGCGGATCGAGATGATGTTCATCACGAGCGTGATCACAAAGAGGGTCAGGCCGACAGCGAAGATCGTCTTGTACTCGGTCGAGCCGGTCGGCAGATCGCCGTTTCCGGTCGCACCGATGAAGGCCGTCATCGTCTCGATCGACTCGAGCGGATTGAACGTGAGCTTCGCCTGCTGGCCCACCGCGATGAGGACGATGAGCGTCTCGCCGATGGCCCGGGACACCCCGAGCACGAAGGAGGCGATGATGCCGGACATCGCTGCCGGGACGATCACCCGCGTCGAGACCTGGAGCTTGTCGGCACCGAGAGCGTAGGCGCCGTCACGGAGTCCCTGGGGAACGGCGGCCATCGCATCCTCCGAGAGCGACGCGATCGTGGGAATGAGCATCACACCCATCACGAGCCCGCCGGCAATGACGTTGAAGATCTCGACCTGGATGCCAATCTGGCGAAGCAACGGTGTCACGGCGGTGAGAGCGAAGTAGCCGTAGACGACCGTCGGGATCCCCGCGAGGATCTCGAGCATCGGCTTCAGCACGACCCGGCGGCGCGAAGTCGCATACTCACTCAGGTAGATGGCGGAGCCCAGCCCGAGTGGGATTGCGACGAGCAGCGCCCAGAACGTCACGGACAGCGTGCCGACGAGCAAGGGCACAACGCCGAACGAGGCAGGGTCGAAAAGCGGCGCCCAGACCGTCCCCGTGAAGAAGTCAACGGGGCTCACCTCGGCGAAGAACTCGAGCGCAGGAAAGACCAGAGAGACGACGATCCCCAGGGTCGTGACGACCGACACGAGCGCGCAGGATCCAAGCAGAATCTGGATCACCTTTTCGCCGTAGTGCCTGTGGGACGAGCGCAGCGAAAAAGGCGCGCCGCCTGCGATTGCTCCGCTCGGCGGAGGCGCCATCAGTGCGACGCGTCCACGAACTGCCGGAAATCTCCTGTGACGAGAAAGGCGGTCTGCTCGCCGATATCGACCGCGTTGTCACCGATCCGCTCGATGCTACGCGCCACGATGATCATTCTCATCCCCCACTCCTGGGCTTCCGGTTCGTCCGCGAGAGCGAGAACCTGGTCTACGACCCGACGGTTTGTCCGGTTGATCAGCTCGTCGAGGTCTACGAGATCGCACGAACGCGCGACATCTCGGCCGACCGTTCTCCCATCTCGGCCAGGCCTTCGATCAGTTCAGGCTTCGACTGGAGGTCACTCGCAAGCTTCGTCAGCTTGACGATCGTCACGCACTGATCTCCGATCCGCTCGAGGTAGATCGAGACATGCAGCATGGAAAGAACGAGCCCTGCTCCTGTACCGTCGCCTCGAGCACATCGAGCGCCTGCTGAAACGCGACGCGAGACATCGACTACGCGGATCGCCCGGAGACGTAGTCCTCGGTCCGCTTGTCGGACGGATTTGTGAACATCTTCGCTGTACGGTCGTATTCGACCAGAACGCCGTGACGGGAACCGCCGTCCTCGGGAGTCACGACACTGAAGTATGCCGTCATGTCGGCAACGCGTGCCGCCTGCTGCATGTTGTGGGTGACGATGACGATCGTGTAGTCGCGCTTCAGCTCGTGGATCAGATCCTCGATCCGCGAGGTCGAGATCGGGTCGAGCGCCGAGGCCGGCTCGTCCATCAGAATCACCTCCGGCTCGACCGCGATGGCGCGCGCGATACAGAGGCGCTGCTGCTGTCCGCCCGAGAGGCCGAGCGCGTTGTCCCCGAGGCGATCCTTGACCTCGTCCCAGAGTGCTGCGGAGCGCAGAGACCGCTCGATGCGCTCATCGAGGCCTTCCTTCATCCTGAGCACCCGGGGGCCGAAGGCGACGTTCTCGTAGATCGACTTGGGAAACGGGTTCGGCTTCTGGAACACCATCCCGATGCGCCGACGCACCTCGACCGGATCGACATCCGGACCATAGAGGTCGAGGCCGTGATAGCGCGCGGTTCCCTCGATGACAGCGCCCGGAACGAGATCATTCATCCGGTTGAGGCAGCGGATGAACGTGCTCTTGCCGCACCCCGACGATCCGATGAACGCCGTGACGAAGTTCTTGTACACCTCGATCTCTACGCCCTGGAGCGCCAGCTTGCCGCTGTAGCTCACACTCAGATTGCTTACCTCGAAGACGACACTCGAGCCCCGACCGTCGTCGGCACTGGATCGCCCGAACTCTCCGAGCTCGTTGTTGTCGATTGGTGATGTGGCAATGCTCGTCATTCCGCGCAGAGTGTCGCCAGTGCGCGCGAAACGATGGGGTTCGGGATGGTTACAGACCGGTGAAAAACCAGTAAACGCGGCGGTCGGCGGTCGAGCCTAACCGCTTCGCCGTGGGAGCACACAGCGGATCTCGAGCCCCGCTCCCTTGTCGCCCGAGGCCTCGACCGTGCCGCCTGCCTGTCCAACGATGTGCTTGACGATGGCAAGGCCAAGGCCCGTCCCCCGGGAGGCGCGCGCGTGATCTGCCCGATAGAAACGCTCGAACAGGCGTGAGAGCTCCTCCTCTCTGACACCGACACCGTCGTCTGTGCCCCGGAGGACAATGCTGTTTCCGTCGCGTTCGACGGCAAGCGTGAACGAAGCACCCGGGCCCGCGTAGCGAATCGCGTTCTCCGTCAGATTCTCGCCGATCACCCGCAGCATCCGCGGCCGTATCTCTAGCTCGATGTCCTCGTCCGGCAGCGTGGCCATCTCGAGGAGAGACAGAAGCCGGGCAAGCGGCGTCCGCAACTCGTGCGAGACGGCGGCCGTGAACCCCGTCCGCAGCTCCTCGTACGCAGTCATGTCACCGGCCTGGCTGAGGTAGACGATGCGCTCTCGCCGCCCGCCAAGCTCATACGGCACGACGAGCGGCACGAGGCCCACCTCCCCGGAGAGCACGCCGGCGGGGACGCGCTCCCCCTCGCCTATCCCCTCGATCGATTGCCGGGCCCGGCGGCTCGCGAGCAGCACCGTGTCGGCTTCGTCGATGACGATCACCGCCTCGCGGCTCTCCTCGACCAGTATCCGAGCACGGCGGGCATCGGCATCCATCCTCGTGACGTTCTAACAGAAGCGACCGGCGCGCCCGGTTCTTCCCCGGACGGTTCCGCGTATCGGGCGCGTCCTTCACCACTCCGTTACCATCCGTTCACACGCCGACGACCCCACCACCACCGGTCGCCGTCCATGATCCCACCCGATGCCAAAGGTTCTGATCATCGAGGATGACGACGTCATCGCTCAGGGCATGGCGCGTCACCTCCAGACCGCGGGATTCGACGCCGTCAGCGTCTCCAATGGCGAGACGGGCCTCGCGCGGCTGCGCTTCGAGCGCCCCGACGCCTGCGTGCTCGATCTGATGCTGCCCGGCCTCGACGGCTGGAAGGTGATCGAGCAGGCGCGCAGTGAAGGGATCGGCACGCCGATCGTCGTCGTCTCCGCCCGCGGCACCGAGCACGACCGGGTACACGCGCTCGAGATCGGTGCGGACGACTACCTCGTGAAGCCGTTCTCGATGAAGGAGCTGGTTGCCCGGGTCGGCGCCGCTGCCCGACGCGGAACGCGCGCGCAGGATCCTCGCCGAGGCGACGAGATCGTGATCGAGGAGCTTCGGCTCGATACGAAGAACGTGCAGGCCTACGTGGACGGGGAGAGTGCCGAGCTGACCCTCACGGAGTTCCGCCTGCTCTATGCGTTAGCGCTCGAGATGGGCCGCGTGCTCACGCGAGACGAGCTGCTCCAGCGCGTGTGGGGCCGTCGTGCATCGCATCGAGACAGAACGGTTGACGTCTTCGTTCGCAAGCTCCGCGAGAAGATCGACAACCGATCCTCCACCCATACGTTCCTGCAGACACGCTACGGCGTCGGCTACAAGCTCGAGGCCGAGCTCAAGGCATAGGCCGGTAGGCCCGGCACGGGCTCGACGCCGCGAGCCTGTAGGTGCCCTGCCTCTTCACGACGCGGGGTCGCACCTTGCGTCCTGGCACCAGCCTGAACCCGGTGCCGGACGCGGTCATCGCATTCGGGCTCCAGATGCAGTTCCTGCGCACCACGTTGCCCGTCCCGACCGGCGCGTTTGCCAGATAGGCGCTGTGGACGTCAAATCGCTGGTCAGCCAAGATCACGTTCTGCTCGACGAGGTTGTCCCGGGACGCGACTCTCAGCCCACCGCCGAAGTAGATCCCCCCGAGGTTGCCGACGATGAGGTTGTGCCGGGCCCGGGAAATCTGGGCATTCGGCGAGAAGGCGAGCGCGTCGCCGGTGACGTTGCCGAAGATGACGTTGTCGAGGATCCTGGCACCGACCGACGTCGCCGCCAGCACGCCGGCGCCGTAAAGGCCCGGTGAGGCGCCGTTGCACTCGTGCAGGACGTTGCCGCCGATCAGCGCCGAACCAGCGTGGTCGAGTACGACGCACGAGCGGCCGATCTCCTTCAACGTGCCCGGCCCGACGTCCGAGCGGGTCAACGCGGTCGAGAAACCGCGCAGAATCACGGTGCCGGGAACGCTCCGGCTGACGGAGGTATCGAGGGCGCCGATCGCGAGGTTCGTCAGCGTCAGGTAGCGCGTCGCCTGCGTCGTTTCGATCCCGTCCGCGAGCGTTAGGAACGGAGCGACCTGCGATCCCGCATTCGTGTCTACGCCGTACGGGCAGCCCAGAGGCTGCAGCGGGCAGCCAACGGTGAACCGCCTGCGGCGCCGGTGATGCCCGCCACGATGACTACGGCAACGGCCATAACGAGTGACAGTGCGCGCATCTCTCCCAATGATAGGAGGTATGTCCAGCAGGTCAAATCC
>SHVL01000058.1 GCA_009694305.1 Thermoleophilia bacterium | reverse complement strand
CCCGTGGCAGGGTGGGCGGACGTGAGCGAGTTCCACGCTGAGAGCGCGTTGGCCGCGCACCGGGTGCTCGACCAGTCGCGCGCGGGCAGTCATGTCTCCCCCCAGCAGGTGACGTCCCTCTACCTCAAGGTCGCCGTGCCCGTCCGCGCGCCCCAACAGCTCTACGATCTCAGCGCGCGCGCTGGCTGATGGTCGTGGCTGGCCCGCGGATCACGGTTGTCGGCTCCGTCAATCTCGACCTCGTGGCCTGGGTGAAGACGCTCCCGCGCCCAGGAGAGACCGTCACGGGAGCGCGGCTCTCTCGGATTCCGGGCGGCAAGGGGGCGAACCAGGCTGTCGCGTGCGCCCGCCTCGGCGCCGAAGTGACGCTTGTCGCGGCCGTCGGGCGCGACGCGTTCCGCGACGAGGCGCTCGCGGGCCTGATTGAGGCCGGGGTCGCGCTGTCCCTCGTTGAGACGGATGCCCCAACCGGGGTCGCGCTCATCCAGGTGGACGCGGCGGGAGAGACGACGATCGCCGTCGCCCCCGGCGCGAACGCGCTCCTCGGCGCGGTCACGTTGCCGCCGCACGACGCGGTGCTCTGCCAGCTCGAGGTACCCGACGAGGCGGTACTCGCGGCGTGGGAGGGATGTGAGGGCCTCTTCTGCCTCAACGCAGCGCCAGCGCGACCGATCGCTGTCGATCCCGACCTCACGGTCGTCAACCGCTTCGAATGGGAGGCGCTCGCGCGGCGCGATGGCCTCGTTGCGCTCACTCTGGGTGCCGAGGGCGCCGTGCTGCTCGACGACGAAGCGGAGGTCGCTCGCGCCGTGCCGCCGGCGGTCGAGGCGGTGGACGGAACCGCGGCGGGGGACGCCTTCACCGCGTGCCTCCTCGTCTCGCTCCTCGAGGGCCGCCCGGAGGACGAGGCGCTCCGCCGCGCCTGCGCGGCAGGCGCGCTCGCGGCGTCGCGCTTCGGAGCCCAGCCTTCCTTGCCGACAGCGGCGGAGGTCGATGGCGCGCTTCGCCGCGCCTAGCCGACTGTCAGCCTCTTGTTGGGATCGTGGACGACGATCGTGTCGGCGATGAGGTCCCAGAGTTGCTGGCGGTTCTTCGTCCACATGAGTTGGAAGCTCAAAACCAACGTCGCGAGACCGAGCGTCGCGACGGTGAGCAGACTCATCAGAACGAGCTTGAGGAGAAACTCACGAAGCGCCATCCGACCCCAGGACGCGGAGTTCGAGTGCACCAGGTGGACACACCGCATGCCGAGAAGTTGCTTCGCTGGTGTCTGTCCCCGCCCCCAGACGATGACACACCAAATGAGCCACCCGATGCCGAGCGTGAGGGACGAAAGGAGCGAGTCGAGAAGGAAGCCGCCGAGCCGACGTGCGAGCGTGGCCATCACGACTCCCTCGGGAAGTCCATCGACCTGCCCACGGGACTGGCAGTAGACGCGCTCGCCCCACTCGCGCCCGCAGTATGGGCAAGGCTTGATGAGTGTGAGGTTCGACAACTTCGGAACCCCTCCCGCTAGGAAGACCGATGCTGAGGATCAGAGTACCCCTGGCACCGGCAGCGCCGCTTCGGGTGGGTGACCAGCGACCGTCTAGGCTGACCTCGTGACGCCGACCCCGATCATTCTCGATTGTGATCCCGGCCACGACGATGCGATCGCGCTACTGCTCGCGCTCGCGAGTCCCGAGGTCGAACTCCTGGGGGTCACGACGACGTACGGGAACCAGACCCTCGCGAAGACAACCGCGAATGCGATCCGCGTGCTTGAGCTCGCAGGCCGGGGCGACATCCCGGTAGCGATGGGTGCCGACGGGCCGCTCGCGCGCACACTCGAGGTTGCGGACCACGTACACGGCGAGACAGGCCTCGACGGGCCCGCGCTGCCCATGCCGGTCGGGCGACCGCTAGCCGAGGGCGCGGTCTCCTTCATCGCCGCCGCGGTGGGCGCAAGCGACCGACCGCTCACGCTCGTTCCGGTCGGGCCCCTCACGAACATTGCGCGGTACCTCGAGACTCACGGCCCCGGTGGGATCGGGCGGATCGTGCTGATGGGTGGTGCGGTCAGCGAAGGCAATGTCACTCCGGCCGCCGAGTTCAATGTCTGGGCCGATCCGGAGGCGGCGCAGCGCGTCTACCACGGGGGCGTCCCGGTGACGATGGTTGGTCTCGACGTCACCCACTAGGCGTTGACGACACGCTTACTCCAGGAGCGGATCCGTCAACCTGGGCCGGGTCGGCGCGTTCGTCGCCGAGATGCTCGATTTCTACGGGCGCTACCACAGCACCACGTATGGGTGGGATGGGTCGCCGATCCACGACGCAGTCGCGGTTGCAGCGGTGGTGCGACCCGGGCTGCTTGAGACGGTGGCAGTGAACGTTGAAGTTGAATGCGCGTCCGATCTCTGCCGCGGTCGCACAGTGGTCGATCGCTGGCGGCGCACGGACCGCGTCGCGAACGCAGACGTGGGCATTGCGGTTGACGTGGAGGGCTTCTTCGCGCTGCTCCTTGAGCGGCTCGGGTAGGACTTCCCGCCCAAGCAGAGAACGGTGAGCGGTGGCGACCCGCTCGCAGCGCCGCCCTCCGGCATCCCGTCGCAGTGCCTCCGGCCCCCGTACCGCGCCCCGGCGCGCGCGGCCCACAAAGCCCGCCGCGCCGCCGCTCGCACGGCATCACCACCCGGAGCTTGTGGGTCTCTCTTTCGTCGCCGCTGCGGTCATGCTCGCGGTCGTCCTTTGGTTCGGGGTCGAGGGCGGCTTCGTCGGCGAGCAGATCGCAGTCGGGGCTCGCCGCTTCGCGGGCGTCGCCGCCTTCTTCCTTCCCGTGCTCCTCGCGGGTTCCGGCGCTGCGCTCGTGCTCCGCCGCCCGCTCTCTCGCGCGCGCGCCGTGCGGCTCGGTGCGCCGCTCGTCGTGGCGGCTCTGTTCGTTCTGCTTGGCTCTGAGCACGGGGGGCTTGTTGGGCGTGGCCTTGGCGGCGGGCTCGACAGCCTCGTTGGCCGCATCGGAGCTGCTGCGGTCGGCGTCGCGCTGCTCGTCGCAGGACTCCTGCTGGTGACGGGCGCGTCGGCGGGCACGTTGCTGGGTCATGCGGGCCGTGGTCTCGCTCTCGTGGGGCCATTCGCTGCCGTGGGCGCCCGCAGAGCACGGTCGGCGCTCGACCGACGTCCCGATGACCACGCGACCACCGAGGAGGCCGTCCGACTCGCGGTCACTCCCAAGCACACCCCGCACGGCATGCTCGTGGATGGCGTCACCGCTTTCCCCGACCTCGTCGGAGCGGCTGGCGCCCACGGGGGGCCGCACCCACGCGCGATTGCTCCGGGTCTCGACACGACCGCTGACGAGGACTCGATCGAGCTCGTACCGCACTCGCCCGCGGCGATCGGGGGTAGGCCCGCCAACTACCGGCTCCCTGATCGGTCGCTCCTTCGCCCGAGCCCACCCGTTCAAGCCGATTCGGGTGAGACGCGCGAGCGCACCGCAAACACGCTCGTCGAGACCCTCGCGCACTTCGGCATCGAGGCGAAGATCGTCGGCATGATCGCTGGTCCGCGCGTTGTGCGGTACGAGCTCGAACTTGCACCCGGCACGCGTGTGTCGAAGGTCTCGAACCTCCGTGACGACCTGGCGTATGCCCTTGCGACGACCGAGATCCGCATCCTTGCGCCGATCCCTGGGAAACAGGCGGTGGGGGTCGAGGTTCCAAACGCAGCGGCGCGGCTTGTAACGCTCGGGGACGTCTTCGGCGATCTACCCGGCACCGCGAGCCCTCTCGCGGTGTGGCTGGGCAAAGACATCGCAGGGAACGCGGTCTGGACAGACCTCGCGCGCATGCCACACCTCCTGATCGCGGGCACGACCGGGTCGGGGAAGTCCGGGTGTATCAACACGCTCCTGACGTCGATCCTGCTGCGTTCGACGCCCGACGAGGTACGGATGATCTTGATCGATCCGAAGCGGATCGAGCTGAACTACTACGAGTCGATCCCGCATCTCTTGACCCCGGTGGTATCGAGCCCGAAGGAGGCATCGGCCGTCCTCCACAACGTTGTCGCGGAGATGGAGCGCCGCTACGAGCGGCTTTCGCTCGTGCGGGCGCGGAGCCTGCCGGAGGCGAACCGCGCCTTCCGCGCGCGGGGCGAGGACACGCTCCCGTATCTCCTCGTCGTCATCGACGAACTCGCCGACCTGATGATGGTTTCGCCGCAGTCGGTCGAGGACTCCATCATCCGCCTCGCGCAGAAGTCGCGCGCCGTTGGGATCCACCTCGTGCTCGCGACGCAGCGCCCGTCCGTCGATGTCATCACCGGAATGATCAAGGCGAACGTCCCGAGCCGGATCGCGTTCGCCGTCTCAAGCCAGACTGACTCCCGCGTGATCCTGGACGGATCGGGCGCGGAGAGTCTGCTCGGACAGGGCGACATGCTGTTCAAGCCGCTCGGCACCTCTCGCCTGCAGCGTGTGCAGGGGGCGTACGTGACCGAAGAGGAAATCGCGCTCATCGTCCAGCAGTGCCGCGCGCAGCGAGGGCAGAAACTGGACGAGAGCCTGCTCAAGGCGCCCGACGGGGCCTCGGGCGAGCACCCGGGCGACGACCTCGACTTCGACCCCGACGAGGACCCGCTGCTTGACCGTGCGATCGAGATCGTGGTGACGACCCAGTCCGCATCGGTGTCGCTCATCCAGCGCCGCCTCCGGGTCGGCTACACGCGGGCCGGTCGGCTCATAGACATGCTTGAGCGCCGCGGCATCATCTCGGGCTACGAAGGCTCGAAGCCGCGCCGGGTACTGCTTGAGGAGCACCAGCTTCCGACCGTCATCGGGCCATCCGGCTGACGCACATTCTGGCTGGCACCGTGGACGGACGCGCGGTCGCTCGTTAGGATCGCTGCGACCGCCACCGGACCGGTGTGCGGGGACACGGATGTGACCAGGGAGGAACGAGATGCGGAAGAAATGGAAGGCGCTGCTTCCCGCTATGGCGGTCATCGCCTTCGCCGCAGCAGGCTGCGGTGGGGACGAGGGGAGCGGTGCTTCGAGCGACGTCAGCGTCGGGCTTGTCTACGACATCGGTGGGCGTGGCGACCAGTCGTTCAACGACGCCGCGGCAGCAGGAATCGAGCGCGCGGCGGCGGAACTCGGGATTACGTTTACCGAGGCTTCGCCGAACGATGACGGCTCAAACCGCGGCGAGTTGCTCCAGTTGGGTGCCGATGCGCACAACCTCGTGATCGCGGTCGGGTTCCTCTTCGAGGGCGACGCGGCCAAGGTGGGCGCGGCGAACCCGGAGACGAGCTTTGCGGTGATCGACTCCTCGATGATCGACTGGGCACAGGATCCGCCCGCCCCGTACGGGGAGAAGATCGCGGGCCTCGTGTTCGCCGAACAGCAGGGTTCGTTCCTTGTTGGCGCGGCAGCAGCGCTCAAGTCAACCACGGGCACCGTCGGTTTCATCGGCGGCGTGCGGGGTGTCGGCGGCCTCATCGAGAAGTTCGAAGCCGGCTACATCGCAGGTGCTAAAGCGGTCAACCCGGACATCAAGATCCTGTCCGAGTACATCACCGAGGCGCCGAACTTCGACGGCTTCAACGCTCCCGACCGGGCCAAGGACATCGCGCTCGCGATGTACGAGGGTGGCGCGGACATCGTGTACCACGCTGCTGGTGGCTCGGGGGCAGGCCTGTTCGAGGCCGCGAAGACCCAGAGCGAGGCCTCGGGTGCGAAGGTGTGGGGCATCGGGGTCGACTCCGACCAGTACAACACCGTCGATCCGGCGGTACAGGAGTACGTCCTCACCTCGATGTTGAAGCGCGTCGATGTCGCCGTGTTTGAGGCGGTCAAGGCGCAGATCGACGGCACCCTCGTCGGCGGCGAGACCCGCTACGACCTCGCGGTCGATGGCGTTGGGTACTCGACCTCCGGCGGCTTCATCGACGACATCGCTGAGAAGCTTGAGGAGTTCAAGGCACAGATCATCGACGGCACGATCGTCGTGCCGACCGATCCGACGCAGGCGTAGGACTTCACGTACCGGACGGGCGGGGCGGAGGGCAACCTCCGTCCCGCTCTTCGTTTCGGAAGAGAGACCAGTGCCCTACGCGATCGAGTTGACCGGCATCACGAAACGCTTTCCCGGCGTGGTCGCGAACGAGCAGGTCAGCCTCGCGGTTGAGGTTGGCGAGATTCATGCGATCTGCGGCGAGAACGGCGCTGGCAAGTCAACACTCATGAAGATCCTCTACGGGATGCAGCCCGCCGACGAGGGCGCGATCCGCGTCTTCGACAAGGAGGTGCACCTCGGGTCGCCGACGGACGCCATCGCGGCCGGAATCGGGATGGTGCATCAGCACTTCATGCTGGCTGACCAGTTGACGGTGCTCGAAAACGTCATCCTCGGTGCCGAACCGACGCGCTCGGCCGGACGCATCGACTTCGCCCGCGCACGCGCGCACCTGCGGGAAGTGGGGCAGGCGTACGGGCTCACCGTCGATCCCGACGACCGCGTCGAAACCCTGGAGGTGGGCGAGCGCCAGCGGGTCGAGATCATCAAGGTCCTGTTCCGCGGGGCCCGGATTCTCATCCTCGACGAACCCACCGCAGTGCTCGTGCCCCAAGAGGTGGAGGAACTGTTCCGCAACCTTCGTGGCCTGAAGTCGGCAGGTACGACGATTATTTTCATCGACCACAAGCTCGACGAGGTGCTTGAGGTCGCGGACACGATCACCGTGCTGCGCCAGGGACGCTCGGTCGCGACGGTGAAGCCGGGCGATGTCACGGCGCCCGATCTCGCGGAGTTAATGATCGGCTCGGAACTCCCCACCGCACAGACGATCGGCGTCACGGTGACAGATGAAGTCGCGCTCGAGGTCAAGGGGCTCACCGTCGTCGAGGAGGACGGGCGCGTGGTCGTGGACGATGTCTCGCTCCGTGTCCGACGCGGTGAAGTCCTCGGCATCGCGGGGGTGGAGGGCAACGGCCAGGCGGAGTTGATTGCGGCAATCATCGGCACCGCCGCTGCCACGGCCGGAACCATCCTGTTCCTCGGGGAGGACGTGACACACGCGACCGTTCGACATCGGCGCGAGGCAGGGATCGGCTACATCCCACATGACCGCCACCGCGAGGGGCTGCTGCTCCAAGCGCCGCTGTGGGAGAGCGCGGCCCTCGGCCACCAGACGAGGGCGCCGTTCGCGAAGGGCCTGTTCGTCGATCGTGCGGGGGCGCGCGAACGGACCGAGTGGGTGCGGCGAGAGTTCGATGTGCGAACACCCTCCGTCGAGGTCGCGACTCATGCACTCTCGGGCGGAAACCAACAGAAGCTCATCGTCGGACGCGAACTGGCCGCGGAGCCCGCGGTGCTCCTGGCGGCGCACCCCACCCGAGGCATCGACGTGGGTGCGCAGGCCGCAGTGTGGGACGATATGCGCGCTGCACGCGCCGCGGGACTCGCGACGCTGCTCGTTTCGGCCGATCTCGACGAACTGATCGGCCTCTCCGACACGATCGCCGTCATGATGCGCGGGCGGCTCGTTGCGATGCTTGACCCCGCCACGCTGACAGCGCGCGAACTCGGCGCTCACATGACGGGCGCGGGCGTCCGGGGCGACTCCCGATGAGCGCTCTGCGGCGACTCGTCCTCGCGCTTGCCGCACCCGCCGCCGCAGTCGGGTTCGCGCTCGTGACGTCGTCGCTGATCCTGCTCCTCATTGGCAGCAACCCGCTCGTCGCCTATGGGGACATGCTCGAACACGCATCGAAACTCGAAACCCTCGTTGACATCCTGAACCGCGCGACGCCCCTTTACGTCTCGGGGATCGCGGTCGCGATTGCGTTCCGGATGAATCTCTTCAACATCGGCGTTGAAGGCCAGTTCCTCCTCGCATTCCTCGTCGCCGCCCACGCAGGCAGCCTCGTCAGCCTCCCAGCCGCCCTGCACATCGCGTTCATCCTCGTGGTCGCGATGAGCGTCGGCGCGGCGTACGCGGGCGCAGCGGGCGTCCTCAAGGTGACGCGCGGTGTGAACGAGGTGATCTCGACGATCATGCTGAACGCGATCGCTGTCTCCGGGCTTGTCGCCTGGCTCATCAAGGAGTGGCAGGCAGGGGGGAGCATTGGCACCGGGACGACGACGCGCGTGGGAACTGCGCCAATCGACGAGTCCGGTCTGCTCCCCGACCTGAACGGTGTGCTCGAGCTCGTTACCCGAGATCTCAGGCCGGGCAAGGAGTTGACCGGCGTGCTCGTCCTCGCGCTCGTGGTCGGCGTCGTGTACCACGTGCTCGTCAACCGCACCGTGTTCGGGTTCGACCTCCGCGCGAGCGGTTTCAACCCGTTCGCCGCGCGGGTCGGCGGCGTTCCGCCGAAGCGGATGATCATCCTCGCGATGTCGATCTCCGGGGCGGTTGCGGGGTTGGTCGGAATGGCAGAACTGATGCAGTCCGGCTACTTCCCGTCGAACCCGATCCAGGGACTGGGCTACGCAGGCATCGCCGTCGCGCTCCTCGGCCGGAACCATCCAGTTGGGATCGCGTTCGGCGCCCTGATCTTCGCGTTCCTCGACGTCTCCTCGGGCGTCTTGCAGTTCAGTGGGGCCGCTCCGCGGGAGATCGTCGTGATCATGCAGGGCGTCATCATCCTCGCCGCAGTCGTCGCGTACGAGATGGCGCATCGGGCAAGGAACCGCGAGGAGGCACGGAGCGCGGCGGCCGCGCTGCACGAGGCAAGGGCCGAAGCGTGAGACGCGTTACCGCACTCCCCGCATGGCTCCGTTGGCCGCTCTACGCGGGCGTGGGAATTTTCGTCCTCACGCTCGTCGAGACACTCGACGACACCGACCGCCTCACGAGCGCCAGCGCCTCGCAGTCGATGCTGCGCTGGGGCGTGCCCGTACTCCTCGCGGGGCTCGGGGGACTCTTCGCCGAGCGGGCAGGGGTCGTGAACATCGGGCTTGAGGGGATGATGATCCTCGGCACCTGGTTCGGCGCTTGGGGAGCGGTCAACTACGGGCCCTGGGTCGGACTGCTCACCGGAATCGGCGGCGGCGCGCTCGGCGGGCTGCTGCACGCGGTCGCGACCGTCCTCTTTGGCGTTGACCACATCATCTCGGGGGTCGCGATCAACATCCTTGCGCCCGGGATCACCCGGTTCCTCGCGTCGGAGATCTTCACGGGCTACCCGGGCGGCTCGATCACCCAGTCACCGCGGGTGCCTGGGGTCGGGCATTTCACGTTCCCGGTTCTGGCCGGGGGCGAGGTGGGAGGGTGGCTCTCGCCCAACCTGCTCGGGTCACTCGGGGACCGCGACTGGTTCTTCGTCTCGAACGTCGCGAACCTCGCGCGCGGACTCCTAACGCAGGTGTCGCTCGTAACGATCGTGGCGCTCGCGCTCGTCCCGCTTTCGACCTGGCTCCTCTGGCGGACCCGGTTCGGTCTGCGCCTGCGGATCTGCGGCGAACACCCGGTCGCGGGCGAGGCCCAGGGAATCGATGTCTACCGCTACAAGATCACTGCCGTCACCATGAGCGGGGGCTTCGCAGGCCTCGCGGGCGCCTTCATCGCGAGTCCAGAACTGTCTGGCATTTACCTGGAAGGACAGACCACAGGGCGTGGCTTCATTGGACTCGCCGCTCTCATCTTCGGCAACTGGCACCCCGTCGGGGTGCTCGGCGGTGCGCTCTTGTTCGGATATCCCTTCGGGCTCGGACTGCGTGACTTGGGCGGCACCGCCTCGCACTCGCTCCTCCTCGTGAACGCGGTCGCGCTAGCCGCGATCGCCGCCTGGTCGCTCTCGAAGGGGCGACGGACGAACGCGGCCGTCGCATGCGTACTCGCCGTGGTTGCGGCCGCCTGGTACCTCCTCTCGGAGACCGTCCCTGACTGGTGGGTGAATATCCTCCCGTTCGCAATCGTCCTCCTGGTGCTTGTGTTTTTCGCGCAGCGGCTCCGCATGCCAGCCGCCGACGGGCAGCGCTACCGCAGGGGCGAGCACTGATAGCGCTCTCGTTCGACCCTGGCGCGGACGAGTTCCTGGCAGATCCGTATCCGACCCTCGCCGCGCTACGCGAAGCGGCCCCGGTGTTCCACGACGCGCGACTCGACCGCTGGTTCGTCACGCGCCACGCGCTGGTGCGCGCCTGCCTTCGCGACCGTCGCCTGGGACGCGGCTTCCTCCATCTCGGCGGCTACGACACGTTCAAGGCAACCCCACCCGATGCTCGCTGGAGCGCGTTTTGGGATGTTGAGCGGCACAGCCTGCTGTGGCTTGAGCCACCGGCTCACACGCGGCTGCGGAAACTCGTGGCGGCTGCCTTCACCCCGCGGGCGGTCGAAGCGCTGCGCGCGCCTGCCGAGCAACTCGCCGACGGGCTGCTCGAACCCCTGCTCGACGCGGGGCGGATGGAGTTGCTGCGCGACTTCGCACAGCCGTACTCGATTGGCGTCATCTGCCGCCTGCTGGGTGTTCAGCAGGAGCATTCGCGCGACCTGCTCGACTGGTCACACGCGATCGTGAAGATGTACGAATTCGAGACGAGCGACGCCGACGCGGGCGCGGCGGAAGACGCGGCTGCGGCGTTCTGTGCCGCGATCCACGCTCTCATTGAGGAGCGGGCGCGCCAGCCGCGCGACGACATGGTCACGGCGCTCGTCGAGGCGCGAGTGGACGGAGAGCGGCTCGGGCGCGACGAGATCGTCTCAACCGTCGTCCTTCTGCTCAATGCGGGCCACGAGGCAACGGTGAACACCCTCGGAAACGGACTCAGCGCACTCATGCACCACCCTGAGGAGTGGCGCCGCCTCGTGACGGGCGAGGTTCCCGCAGCCGCGGCGGTGGAGGAGCTGATCCGCTATGACCCTCCGCTTCAGCTCTTCGAACGATGGGTGCTTGAGGATGGGTTCGAGATCGCAGGCATCCCGATTCCCCGCGGGGATCAGGTCGCACTGTTGTTCGGCGCCGCGAACCGCGACCCCCGCGCGTTCACTGAGCCCGATCGCTTCGACCTCACTCGCCCGAATGCCGATCAGCACATCGGCTTCGGAGGGGGAATCCACGTGTGCATCGGCGCACCACTCGCACGGCTCGAGTTGGCTACGAGCCTCGCCCTGCTCGCGGAACGCTGCCCTGCGATGGAGCTGGTGGAGGAGCCCCGCCGCAACCGGGCGTTCGTGATCTGGGGCCTCGAGGGGGTCGAGCTTGCGCTTGCCTGACGCGCGGCGGGGAGAAGTCGTACTCCGGCTCGTAGCCGCGGTCGTTTCCGTGCTTGTCCTGCCCGGCGCCGTCGCCGCCGCCCGATGGCTTCCAGGCTATGAGTTGCTCCACGCGGGCGTCGCCGTTCCGGTCGCCCTCTCGCTCGGGGCCTGGGTGGCGTTCACGAGTAGGGCCGGTGTTCCGCGCCGGGTCGGCGCGTTCGGGCTTGCACTCGGAGGCGCCGGTGCGATCGCGCTCGCGACGTACGCCGCACTCGCACTCCTCGAGGTCTAAGCCCGTTGCGGACGCACGACGCCGCGCCGCTGTCTCTACACTTCGCGACCAATGTTCGAGATCGGTTCCACACTGCGAGAGGCACGGACACGGCAAGGTCTCGTCATCGACGAGATGGAATCGCGCACGAAGGTGCGCGCGCGCTACCTCCGGTTCATGGAGGAGGATCGATTCGAGCAACTCCCCGGGCACACGTACGCGAAGGGGTTCCTCAAGGTCTACGCCGAGGCGCTTGGCCTTGACGGGCAGCTATTCGTAGATGAGTACAACTCCCGCTACGTTGATCTCAGCGATCAGGCCCAGCCGCGACACGCCGCTGCCACCGCGCAGTCGGGAGCGCCCGGGCGGACGCGGCGCCAACGCAGCGCGGAGCGCGAGTCGCGCACCGTCGCCGCAGTCCTGCTCGTCGTAGTGATTGCAACCACGCTGGTGATCGGCGCCTGGCGGTTTGGTGCCGAGGACGCCCCCTCGGTTGTCGGGCTTGACACCGTCACCGTGACGGAGACCGCCGCAGTCGTGAGCGTCGTCGTTGAGGCGTCGAAGGGATCGACATTCGTTGAGGTGCGCCTCGGGTCACGCTTCGGTAAGCCGCTCTACTCCGGCACGTTGGCGCGCGGCGCCAAGCAGCGGTTTACGGCAGCGTCGATCTACCTCGCCGTCGAACGGCCGCGCCTCGTCACCGTCCGCGTCGATGGCCGCGTTACGGCTCTCGTCGGGCGCGAGATGACGTTCGGCGCCGAACCCCAGTCCGGGTGAGTCGGCCTCGCGCCGTCGCCGTCGTCACCGGCAGCGAACTGGTGCGGGGCGAGCGCCACGACCGCAACGGGCCATTCCTCATGCAGCAGGCGGTCGCGCTCGGTCTCCGGGCCGATCGGATCCTCGTTGTGGGCGACGACCCCGAGGCGCTGGAGCGTGCGCTCCGCGAGGGCGCTACGGCGGATGTCTGTCTCGTCTCAGGCGGACTGGGGCCGACGCACGATGATCGCACCGTCGAGTTTGTGGCGCGTATAGCGGGCCGGGCGCTCGTCCTCGATCAAGACCTTGAGGCGAGGATCGCGGCCGTCTCTCGCGGATTTGCGCAGCGCCTCGGCACACCGTTCGCTGACTTCGCTGCGGGAGTGACGAAACAGGCCACGATTCCCGAGGGCGCCATCGTGCTTGGGATCGCGGGCACGGCGCCCGGACTGGTTGTCGAGGCGCGAGGCTGCGTGTTCGTTGTGCTCCCGGGGCCGCCGGGGGAACTGCAGCGCCTCTGGCCCGCAGCGCCCGCGACGGAGGCTCTCCGCGCGGTGCTCGCGCGGGTGGAGAAGCCGTCTCGACGCATACTCCGGTTCTTTGGCACACCGGAATCGACCGTCGCGCAGGCGCTTGCTGAGGCGGGAGGCGAGACGGATGGGGTGGAGGTCACGATTTGCGCACACGACTTCGAAATCCATCTCGACATCTACTCCGAGGCGCACGGGGAGGGGCACGCCGCCGCGCTCGCCGCCGCGCTCCGCTCGGCGCTCGCACCGCACCTCTTCACCGAGGAGGACCGGTCGATCGCGGAGATCGTGCTCGGGGCGTGCCGCGAGCGCGGTCTCACGCTGGCGACGGCCGAGTCCTGCACAGGGGGCATGGTCGCCGCCCGCTTGACTGACCTTCCTGGGTCAAGCGACGTGTTCCTCGGGGGGGTCGTCGCGTACAGCGACACGGTCAAGCGGCAGGCACTCGGCGTCCTGCCCGCCACACTCGCAACGCACGGCGCCGTCTCGGCAGAGACCGCCGCGGCCATGGCGGAGGGCGCCCGCGTGCGACTCGGAGCGGACGTTGCGGTCGCCGTTACGGGGGTTGCAGGGCCGGGCGGCGGTTCAGACGCGAAGCCGGTCG
>SHVL01000057.1 GCA_009694305.1 Thermoleophilia bacterium | reverse complement strand
GATGATGACCCGTCTGGCGGAACTCGATCGGTTCGAGGTAGAGAGTGAGCGGAGCTACCTAGACGCGGTCTGGGTCTATAAGTTGACATGCTACGAGTCAGCAGAGCGGCCTCGTCTTCTTGAGACGGTGTCCCTCCTTGTCAGGCGCTTGGCGCGCTACAATGCACTCGCTCTTGGCGACAAGCATCGATTAGAGGAGTCCCTCGTCTTCCAGCGGCGCTTCGGCCAGGCGTGTGAGCGGCGGGACGGATCGGCCGCGGAGCTCGTCATCCGGGAGGCGATGGATTGGAGCAGCACGTACTTAACGGAGAAGGTCGCGGCATCTTGGCTTTCACGCGGCGTGGGAGCCTGAATTGGAGGGACTAAGCTGACACGAGTTGTGAAAATCGGCGCGGGCTGCATCGAGGTTTCCTCGAGCAAGAGCGCGAACCTGGCGGCGATCGAGTTGTGCGTGCGCGAGGCGGCGAGCCAGGGTGTAAAACTCCTGATCCTGCCCGAGTGTGCCGTTCAAGGCTATCCAGTCGGGCTCGGAGGGGCCGACCTCGACGTGTACGAACGCCAGCTCCGCGAGGCCGAGCCTGTGCCGGGGCCGGCGACCGAACGTCTGGCGCGGCTCGCCGCTGAGCACGAGCTCGAGTTGGTCGTCGGCTTGACGGAGCGGCCCACCGAGCCAGGGTCTGTGGGCAGGCTTTTCAACACTGCGGTCTTCATCGGGCCGGACGGAGTGCGCGCACGCTACCGCAAAGTACACACAGGCGGCGTTGAGAAGTGCCTCTGGAGCCGCGGTGCGGACTGGACCCTGGTCGACTCGGTCGCCGGCAAGATAGGGCTGCTTATCTGCTACGACCTCGTCTTCCCCGAGACGACGCGCCGCCTCGCCCTA
Source organism: Thermoleophilia bacterium (assembly GCA_009694305.1). Taxonomy (GTDB): domain Bacteria; phylum Actinomycetota; class Thermoleophilia; order Gaiellales; family Gaiellaceae; genus Gaiella. The sequence continues at coordinate 12,491 of SHVL01000057.1, read as the reverse complement.
GGGGGTGCGCAGTTGCTCGCGATGTCGACCGCCTGGACAGCCGACACAACGCCCGAGGGCACGTTCCGCGAGGGCTACGAGCTCTTCACGCGCGCGCGGGCACTCGAGAACCAGGTCTTGCTCGTCTCGGCAAACCTAGTTGGCGGCGAGGGGCCCTTCTACGGGCACAGCCGCATCGTCGGTCCGCTCGGGCAGGTGATCGCCGAGAGTGAAGGCCCCGGCATCGCCGTTGCCGAACTCGACGTCGAGACGGAGGTATTGCGCGCCCGGTCGCGGGGCTGGTTCGGTCAGGTCTTTCTCAGCGATCGCGAGCCGCGCGCATACGAGATGCTCGCCCAGGCTGTTCCGGAACTGTCGCGGCAGTGAGCGTAGGCCTCCGAGCCGGGATCGACGTCGGCGGAACTTTCACCGACGTCATCCTCGCCGACAACCGCGGGCGGCTCGTGATTGAGAAGGTCCTGACGACGCCTTCCGATCCTTCGATCGGCGCGAAGCAGGGCGTTGCCGCTGCGCTCGAGCGGTTCGGGACAGAGCTCGACATGGTCCAGCTGGCCATTCACGCGACGACGCTTGTCACGAACGCGATCATCGAGCGCCGCGGGGCGCGCACCGGGATGATCACGACGCGCGGGTTCCGCGACATACTGGAAATCGGGGGCGGAACCCGCTACGATATCTACGACCTCTTCCTCCCCTTCCCGGCTCCCCTCGTCGAACGCCGCTTCCGGCGAGAGGTTGATGAGCGGATCAACACGAACGGCGAACTTCTGAAGCCGCTGGATCTTGACGCCACCATGGCAGAGCTCGCCGTGCTGGCCGACGAGGGAGTCGAGTCTGTCGCCATCTGCTTCCTCCACTCATACCGGAGCAACGCGCACGAGCAGGAGGTGCTCCGGCTGATCCGCCGCGAATTCCCTCAGCTCGAGGTCAGCCTCTCCTCTGACCTCAGCGCACAACTCGGGGAGTACGAGCGGTTCTCGACCACGGTGGCAAACGCGTACGTACAGCCGCTGATGAGCCGGTACCTGGCCGAGCTCGACACCTGGCTGCGTGGTGGCCGTCTCCTGCTGATGGGCTCTAACGGCGGAACAGTGTCCGTCAGCACTGCGCGCCGCTGGCCGATCACGCTCATTGAATCGGGTCCCGCCGCCGGCGCGCTTGCCGCAGCCGACTACAGCAGTCGCATCGGGCGCTCGCACGTCGTCTCCTTCGACATGGGCGGAACGACGGCGAAGATATGCTTGATCGACGACGGCATCCCGTCGACCAGCCCAGATTTTGAGGCTGCGCGGGCAGAGAGGTTCAAGCCTGGAAGCGGCCTGCCGCTGCAGATCCCGGTGATCAACCTGATCGAGATCGGTGCCGGAGGGGGCAGCATTGCCCGCGTCAACGACTTAGGGCTGCTCAAGGTCGGCCCGACGAGCGCGGGCGCCGACCCGGGTCCGTCCTGTTATGGGCGGGGCGGCGTGCACGCGACCGTCACCGACGCGAATCTGGTGCTCGGCTACCTCGACGAGCACTCGTTCCTCGGCGGCGCAATGGTGCTGGATCGGCGCGCAGCGGAAGCAGCGACCGCGCATGACGTCGCCGAACCGCTCGGTTTCGGCCTCGTCGAAGCTGCCTGGGGGGTGCACGAAATCGTGAACGAGACCATGGCGGCTGCGATGCGAATGCACGTTGCCGAGCGCAATCGCGACCCTCGTCGCTACTCGATGATCGCGTTCGGCGGCGCTGGACCCGCCCACGCGGTGGCGGTCGCGCGGAAGGTGGGCATCCGCGAGGTCATCGTTCCGTTCGGGGCGGGGGCGACGTCGGCCTACGGCCTCCTCATCGCGGCACCGGTCATAGACCTCGGGCACACCTATGTCGTCGAGATCGGCAGCGCGGACTGGGCTGAGATCGGCAGCATCTACGTGGACCTCGAGCGTCGGGCTACCGAGCTACTAGCGGAGACTGGCGTCGGCCCTGAAGACGTGCGCTTCGAGCGCTCGGTCGACGTCCGCTACACCGGGCAGGCGCATCAGATCCCCGTCCCGCTCGCTGCCGCGAATCTCGCCGCGTACGGCGAGACGGAGCTGCGTGAGGCGTTTACGCGCCGCTACGCCGAGCTCTACAGCCTGCTCAACCCCGACTTCTCCGTCGAGGCGCTCACCTGGCGGCTGCGTGCTACCGGCCCTGCGCAGGAACTCAGAGTAGTGCCGACGGCGACGTCCGGTACCGACGGCCGAGCCGCCGCCCATCGCGACGTCTACTTTCCCGGGCACGGCTACGTCAGCACCTCGGTCCGTCAGCACCACAGCCTCAAGCCCGGGGAGACGATTCGCGGGCCAGCGATCGTCGAGCAGCGCGAGTCGACGGCCGTGATCGGCGTCTCCGATTCTGCGGCGGTCGACGTGGCGCTAAACCTTGTGATCGCGGTCGATGGGAGGAACGATGGCTAGCGGCGAGCGCTGGGACCCGATCACCTTGGAGATTATCTGGCAGCGGCTGCTCGCTTGCGCCAACCAGGCAGCGGTGACGATCCTGAGGACCTCGTTTTCGACGGTGGTCGCGAGTTCACACGACTTCAAGTTCGTGCTGACGGACGCGAACGGAGACTCGCTAGCGCAGTCGTACCTCGGTGAAGTGATGTTCGCGATGACGTTCCCCGACTGCATGAAGCGGATCATCGCCGAGGTCGGGCGTGAGAACATGAGGCCCGGCGACGTCTTCATCACGAACGATCCCTGGATAGGCGCAGGACATCTTCCCGACATCCACATCGCGACGCCCGTCTTCTTTCACGGCAAAGTCGTCGCCTTCTCGGGAAGCGTCATCCATATCTCGGACATCGGCGGCCGCTTCGGACCCCACGATGCAAGCGAGGTATACGAGGAAGGCATCTGCTTCCCGATCCTGCGTCTCTGCCGAGAAGGCGAGCTCAACGAGGACATCGTGAAGATCCTGTGCGCAAACGTGCGCACCCCAGAGCTCGCACAGGGCGACGTGATGGCTCAAGTATCAGGCAATCAGGTCGGCGCGAACCTGCTGTGCACCTTCCTCGAAGAGTACGAGTTGGACGACGTTGCCGAACTCTCACGGACGCTGCAGGGACGCGTGGAGGGGGCGATGCGCTCGAAGATCGCTGAGCTTCCTGACGGGCGCTACCCGCACCGGACGATCGCCGAGATTGGAGTCTGCAGCGAAGAGGTGGAGATCTTTAGCGAGATCACGATCGACGGCGACGAGATGACAGTCGACTACTCAGGCTCGTCGCCTCAGACGCAGAGCGCCGGAGTGAACTGCGTCCTTAACTGCACGCGCTCGCTCACCCTCTTCCCGATCCACGCGATGTTGCTCCCGGACGTGCCTTCGAACGAGGGAATGACGCGACCGATCAAGATCGTGGCCCCGCCTGGCTCCGTGATGAACGCACTCCCGCCCTCACCTGTCGACATCCGCGCGATGGTTACCCACCTGCTTCCCGACCACGTGATGGGCTCCCTTGCCGAGATCCTCCCCGACCGCGTGACGGCGCCGGCCGGACTGCGCTGGATGCTTCTCGCTGACCGGATCAACTCCCAGACGGGGCGGCGGACGATCACGAGCTTCTTCCAGGCGGGCGCGCTTGGCGCCTCGATGTACCGCGACGGGCCGAACAGCAAGTTCTTCCCGATCAAGTCGTACCATACTCCCATCGAACGTTTTGAGCTCGATACGGGCCTGATTGTCGAGGAGAAGAGCTTGCGCGCCGACAAAGGCGGACCGGGACGGAGACGAGGCGGCCTCGGCCAGCGAATCAGGCTCTGGAACCCGTCGCCCGACCCTGTGAGCTTCACCTTCTACCGGCCGCAAATGCGCCATCCGCCCGCCGGGTACTTCGGCGGCCATACGGGCGCGACCGGCAACATAGAGCTGAACGGCGAGCCGTTGCACGCTGGCGTCATGCGGCTCGAGCCGGGAGACCGCGTTCTCCTCGAGACCCCGTGTGGCGGTGGCTTCGGTCCGCCCGAGGAGCGCGAGCTGGAGCTGGTGCTCGAGGATATACGGCAGGGCTACGTGTCGACGTACCGGGCACGCGAGGTCTACAACGTCGTAATCGACGAGAAGACGCTCGCGCCCGACCTCGAACAAACTCGCGAGCTACGCGGCGGACGGGTTCCGCAGCCGTAGCAGGCCCTCCGACGCACGACGGCGCCGTGACGAACTCCTTCACGTCTGACGACTTCGGCCCAGCGATCGAGATCGCGCGGGGCGTGCGAACGCGGCCCCTCGCCCGAGGATCACTCATGTTCTCCCTCGTCGAGTTGGACGAGGGAGCGTCTCGCCTCTTCACAGCCACGCCGAGGAACTGATGGGCCTGATTCGCGAGGGCACCTTCGAGCGACAGCAGGACACTGGGGTGAGTTGAGTTCTTCGGATAGTGATCTCCACGATTCCATCTGCAGGAGGAGGAGATCATGTCGAGAGAGCGGACCCGATTTACGCCTGAGTTCAAGGAGGAGGCGGTGCGGCTCGTGATCGAGAGGAGCCGGCCGATCACGCAGGCGGCGCGGCAGCTCGGGATCAACGAGGGCACGTTGGGTAACTGGGTGGCGAAGTTCCGTGACGAGCATCACGGTGTCGGAGTCACCGTTGTCGTTGTCGGAGCGTCAGCGGCTTTTGGAGTTGGAGCGCGAGAACCGGCAGTTGAAGCTGGACAACGAGTTCCTGGGAAAAGCCGCGGCGCTCTCAACCCGTCAGCGCAACGCTGCGTCCAGGGTGAGACCGGGGTCAGGTCTTCTTCGTTCCACCCGTCGCGAGAGCCGATCGGCTGGCGGGCGCGTTGTCGCGGTCGTGAACGCGATCCGACCCTGGTCGTCCTCAAGGATGACGTCGGTGAACGTGCCGCCGACGTCGGCGCCGACACGTTGTGCGATGCCGGTCATGACTGGCGCCTCGGCAACGAGAAGAGGTCGAGCGTCGAGGCGCCGTCCATGATCTGCGCCACGAATCCTTGCTCGCGTGCCTCCAAGGCGGCAGCGTCAGCGATGACGTCCTCTGCCTGGGCATGCGGCACGACGACGATCCCGTCATCGTCTGCGCAAACGAGATCTCCAGGGTTGATCGTCACGCCGAGCAGCTCGATGGGGACGCGTAACTCGCCCGGATCGTGCTTCCCGGGCCCGCGCGGGGAGGTGCCCCGGTGGAAGACCGGTAAGCCGAGTCGAGCGAGTGCGGCGCGATCGCGGATGCAGCCATCCAGGATGATCGCGGCGATTCCGCGTTCCCTCGCGGCGAGCGCGAGCACGTCACCGCAGTGCGCGATCTCCTGCCCGCCGCCGACGGTGGCGACGATGACCTCACCCGGCTCCGCCTCGTAGATCGCCTGGTGCAGCGCAAGATTGTCGCCCGGCGCGCCGCGGACGGTCAGCGCGGGCCCGATCGCGCTTGCCCCGGGCCAAGCCGACTCGAGGCCGAGCACGACTCCGACGCGGTCGCCGCCGGCCGAGGCGAGCAAGGCCGTGGCGAACTCACCCAAGGCCGAGTGGGTCAAAGAATCTACGGTCACCGGACTCCCTTCATTCGAGTGATGGGGCAGGCGTTCGCTCCGAGTGCGCAAGCAGGATACCCAAGGCGATGACGGCGCCGCCGACGATCTGGAGGCCCGAGAGCGGCTCCGACAGAATGACGAACGCGAGCACCGCTGCGGGAAACGCCTGGAAGTTCGAGTAGAGGGACGCTCGTCCCGGCCCGACCAGGCGGAGAGCCTTGAGCCAGAGGATGTTTCCGATCACGAGCGACGTCGCGCTGTAGGTAAGGGCGAACCAGGCCCAGTTGCTCACGCCGCCCCAGTCCTGGCGGACGAGGTTCGGACCTCCCGTGATCGCGAGGAGGGCGCTGCACACGACCGAAGCGACGGCAGTGATCCGGTACGGCGAATAGCGCCGCATCAGCGGAACCACGACAACCGCGAAGCTGGCGAAGAAGAAGGCGTTCGCAACCCCGAACAGGATCCCGCCGAAGTGACCGCCGAGTGCAGTTCGCGCACCGATCGCCACCAGCGCGGCACCCGCGAAGGACACCACCACGGCGACGCCATGGCGCAACTTCAAGCGCTCCACCCCGCACGCGTGCGAGAGGAGTGCGACGAGGATCGGGAACAATCCGAAGATAAGCGCGATGGTCGATGCCGGCGCGAGGTGGATCGCAAAGACGAGCGACATCTGGTTGAACCAGAAGCCGCCGCCGGCGACTCCGATCAGCAGCGGGATATCCCTCCGCTGGAACCGGAGGCTTCCCTCGAACCGCAACGTCACGGCGGACAGGGCGACGGCGGCGAACGTCCAGCGCACGGCCGCGAAGCTGAGCGGCGAGAAGCCGTGGGTGAGGCTGTACTTGACCGCGGTGAAGTTCGCGCTCCAGAGGAGCACTGCCGCGAGGAGCAACACCTGGGCCGAGCGCGACCGGCGGGACGTCGTCCCCTCCGACGGTGGGTGCAGCAGCGCGGAGGTCGTCATGTCCGGGAACGGGCTCGATCATCGGCGCCGGAGGACCTCACCGGCCCGCTTTCCCGTGAGCTCGCCGTCGCGCAGAGTCTCGACGCCGTTGACGAGGACGTGGACCATGCCCTCGGCCGGCTGGTTCGGCTCGAAGGTCGTGGCGGTCTCTTCGAAGAGCGCGCCGAAAACTCAGCCGGCGAAGTCGGCGTCGTACCCGGCGTCGGACAGCACCGACTCACAGATCTGGTGGTCCTCCTCCGCAGTCGCTCCCGAAACGCCGATGCCGCCGAGGATCTCGCCGTCCTTCCTGATCGGGATGCCGCCCTCGACCGCGACGATCTCGTGCTGGCCCATCCGCCCGATCTGGCTGAAGAACATAGGCTCGTCCTCCGAGAGGCCCTTCAGCATCGTCGTCGGTCGCTGCATGATCGCGGCGGTGTAGGCCTTCGCGGTCGCGATCGACGGCGCAAGCGGCCGGGCGCCATCCATCCGCTCGATCGCCACGAGGTAGCCCCCTTCGTCGACGATCGCGATCGTGACGGCCTTGTCGAACCCGGCCGCCTTCGCGTGACCGCGGGCGATCAAATCGCGTGCGGCCTCAAGCGAGACCTTCATCGTGTGCACCCGTTGATGTGCGTCATGTCTCGCATCGCGTGTAATGCTAACGACTGTGAGCCCGACGAACTTCTTCAACCCCGCCGACTTCGGCCCCGTGATCGAGATCGCGCCCGGGGTCCGCACGCGGCCTCTCGCCCGCGGGTCGTTGATGTTGTCGCTCGTGGAGCTGGACGAGGGCGGCGTCTCCCCCCTGCACAGCCATCCCGAAGAGCAGATGGGCCTCATCCTCGAAGGCTCGTTCGAGCGGCAGCAGGGCGACGAGGTGCGCGTCCTGAACGAGGGGGACGGCTTCTACGTCCCGCCCAACGTCGAGCACGGCGGACGGGCGCTCGGAGGGCCGTGCCGGATCCTCGATGTCTTCACGCCACCGCGCAAGCGCTATCTGCCGGGAGAAGAGGCACGTTGACACCGACGCCGGAGCCCGACCCGCAGGACTTCTTCTTCACTCCTGCGGACTTCGGGCCGGAGATCGAGCTCGGGCCGGGCGTGCGCATCCGCATCCTGGCACGCGGGTCCTTGATGTTCTCGCTCGTCGAGATCGACGACGGAGTCACGACACCGACGCACGGCCATCCGGAGGAGCAGATGGGCATGGTCCTTGAAGGCGCTTTCGATCGCGTCCAGGGTAGCGAGCGCCGCCTGTTGGAGAAAGGCGACGGCTTCTACGTCCCGCCGAACATGGAGCACGGCGGCACCGCAGCCGGCGGGCCATGCCGTTTGCTCGACGTCTTCACGCCTCCGCGCCCGCGCTACCTCCAGGCGGACGGGTGACCGACCGGAGCGAAGTCGTCGTCGTCGGGGGCGGCGCGGTCGGAGCCTCCTGCGCGTACTTTCTCGCGCGGGCCGGGCGGCAGGTCCTCCTGCTCGAGCGGGGCGACCTGTGCTCCGGCAGCTCGTACGGGAACGCGCGCTTCGTCCCGCCGAGCCGCAGCCTTCCGCTCTCCGTTCCGGGCATCATCGGCAAGACCCTGCGCGGGACGCTCGATCCGAACGCGTCCTTTCGCCTGAAGCCGCGCCTCGACCGCGAGCTGGCCGCGTGGCTGTGGCGGTTCCGCGCGGCGTGCAACCCGGAAGCGGTGCAGAGCACGACCCGCCTCACGCTCGATCTGATCCGCAGGAGTATCGAGCTCTACGAGGAGCTGGCAACCCGGGACGGCCTTGAGTTCGGGTTCCGGCGCAACGGGCTGCTCGCGCTCTTTCAGAGCGACCTCGGCCGCGCTGCATCGCTCGCCGAGGCAGAGACGCTGCGTGGCTACGGGGTCGCCTCCGAGCTGCTGGACGCGGACGCGGTGCGGCGCCTTGAGCCCCGCGTCACCCCCGCCGTGGAGGGCGGTGTCCTCTACCCGGAGGACGCCGACCTCGATCCCCCGCGGCTCGTTCGCGAGCTCGTCGCCGGAGCCGAGGCGGCCGGAGCGCGCGTCCAGACGGGCACGGAGGTCCTGCGGCTTCGGCGGCAGGGCCGGACGATCACCGAGATCGAGACGAACCGCGGCACGCTCACCCCGAAGCGTGTCGTGCTCGCGAACGGCGCGTGGGCCGGACGGACGGCCGCGGAACTCGGGCTCCGCCTGCTGATCCAGCCGGGCAAGGGATACGGCTTTTCGCTCTCCGCCGGCGAGGACGGCGGCTCTGTCCCGATGGTGTTCTCCGAGAAGCGGACGACGCTCACGCCGAAGGCCGGCGGCGGCTCGTGGGTGACGGGCAAGCTCGACCTGCTCGGCTTCGACCAATCCTCGGGCGGCCGCCGTGTCGCGGCCATCCCCGAAACCGTTCGCGGCTACGTCGACGTCGGGGAGGTCGAGGTACTCGAGCGCTGGTTCGGCTATCGACCGCTGACGCCCGATGGGCTGCCGATCGTCGGCGTCCATCCAGCCGTCGAGAATCTAATCCTCGCCGTCGGCCACGGGCGGCTCGGCATCGGCCTTGCGCCCGTCACGGGGCAGCTGGTGACGGAGCTCGCGGCGGGCGTCGCGCGGTCGTTCGACCTCGAGCCGCTGCGGCCCGACCGTTTCGAGCGGAGGCGCGCTTGAGGATCACCGCGATCCACCCCACGCCGCTCGTGGTACCGCTCGTGCAGCCCTATCATTGGAGTTCGGGGGAGGACGAGTTCGCGAAACTCGTCCTCTTCACCGTCGAGACCGACGCAGGTGTGTCCGGTTACGGTGAGTCCATCTGCGACGACCCCACGGCGACCGCGACCTACGGGCGCATGATCGCCGAATCCTTCGTCGGCCGCTCGCCCGGAGCGATCGAGGCGATTCTCGGCGACCTGTGGACGCGCGGCCGCTGGCGGGTGACGCGGCGTATGACGAACCAGGTGCTGAGCGGGATCGAGGCCGCCTGCTGGGATGCCCAGGGCAAAGCGCTGGGGGTCCCGGCGTCGACATTCTTCGGCGGGTGCGTGCGCGAGGAGGTCGACTTCTGCGGGTTCATCCAGGGCGATGCGCCCGACGAGGTTGCCGTGCATGCGCGCGCGCTGCGCGACGAGGGCTTCGGTGTGCTCTACCTCAAGGCAGGACTCGGTCTCGAGAAGGACGTCGAGCGGATCGCGGCCGTGCGAGAAGCAATCGGCGACGGGCCGGCCCTCCGCATCGACGCCAACGAGGCCTGGGACGTGCCGACGGCCGTCGAGCAGATCCGCCGGCTCGAGGCGTTCGGCCTCGACTGGGTCGAGCAACCGGTCTCGGGTGACAACATCCGCGGCCTCGCCCAGATCCGCGCACGGGTGGCAGCCAAGATCGCTGCCGACAACGCCGTCTACTCGCCGGGCGAGCTGCGGGAGGTGCTCCAGCAGGAAGCGGCGGACGTCGTCGTGCTGGCGGGGCACGAGTCCGGTGGCATGTGGCGGTTCCGGAAGATGGCGTACCTCGCGGAGGTGTTCGGGATTCCGGTCAACCGCAAGGGCTACCTCGAGAGTTCGATCAGCACGTTCGCCGGCCTCCAGGTGCTGGCGACGGTGCCGAACCTCACCGCCGGCAACCAGCTCACCCACCAGCTGCTCGCCGAGAGTCTGACTACGACGCCGCTGCCGATCCGAGCGGGTAAGGCGCGCGTTCCCGACCAGCCCGGGCTCGGCTTCGAGCTCGACGAGGACGCCGTCGGGCGGGCGTCCGACCGGTACCGGCAGCTGGTGACCGGCTAGTCGCAGTTTGTCGATACCGCGCTCGCGGCCCTCAAGGGCAAGAAGTTCCCGGCCTTCACGAAGGCCCCAGTGTTCGGAATCGACACGGCGACGGCGAAGGGCATCCTCGCTGGCACGAAGAAGGCGCCTCCAGCCCTTCAGGCTGACGTCCTCGAGCGGCTCACGAAGGCGAACGGAGGCTGTAAATAGCCGGTTAGGGCGTTGAGGGAGATGGGCGGCCGCCCGCGACGACCGCCGGTGGGTCGTCGCGGGCACCGTGTCGAGCCGTGCTCAGAGTTTGCGCGCCTGCCGGTGTCCTTCGAAGACGGCCTCATAGGTTCCGCGTGGCGCCACCGCGTCGCCGATCATCTCCACGCTCTGGCCGCGGCCGCGGAGGGAGTGGTAGAGCGCGTTCACCGAGTTGCGACCGGTGGACATGACGATCCAGTCGGCCTCGATGGTGCGGACCTTGTCGGGGCGGTAGAGGTTGATCAACTCGACGCTCGTCCCGTTGATGCGCTGGACGAAGTGATCGGTGATCTGTTCGACCTCGGTGCGGTGCAGATGCTCGGCGATCCAGAGGTAGTAGACCTCGGGGATGGTTTCCATCCCGAACATAGGCCAGCGGGTTGCGAGGCGGACGGTGCACCCAGCGTCAGCAAGAGCGACCGCGGTCAGCGGGCCGTTGGCGTCTTGCAGGTCGTCAAGTACCAGCACGTTTCCGGTCGGGGTGACTTCTCCGGTTGCGACCCGGTCCCACGAGACGCAGCGTCCCGTTTCGACGCCCGGTAGCGGCGCGGCCGTCTGGCCTTGCCAGCCGTCCTCACGGTAGAAGGAGCCCGTTGCGACGACGATGTGGTCGGGGGCCTCGGCTTCAAGGAGCGCGTCCAGGCCCGCCTCGGTGACTTCCACACCTGTGCGCACGGTGGCGCCGTTGCCGGTCGCCTGCGCGAGGAGCCAGCGGCCGATCTGGCCGTATTCGTTGCGTCCGGGCAGCAGCGCGTGCTTGCGCACGTGGCCGCCGGTCTCCGAATCGCGTTCGAGCACAACGACATCGTGGCCCCGGGCGGCGGCGACCCGGGCGTACTCGAGGCCGGCGGGGCCAGCCCCGATCACCAACACCTTCTTCGCGTCTGCCACCTGTTTCAGCGTGCCCTTGCCCCATTGCCGTTCGCGGCCAACCTCGGGGTTGTAGACGCACTGCACGCGGCCGCCGCGGATGACGCTGCGCCAGCAGTAGTTCGCGGCAACGCAACGGCGGATGTCGTCTTCCTTGCCGTCGCGTGCCTTCACGGCCCAGTCGGCGTCGGCGAAGAGTTGGCGGGCGAGGAGGATGGCATCGGCCTCGTTGGCGGCGAGAATGTCCTCGGCGACGTCAGGGTGCGTAATCCGCCCCACGAGCAACACGGGCTTCGTTGAGACTTCCTTGACTGCCTTGGTGTAGCCGCGCTCCCAGCCAGGCTCGTAGGTCATCGGGGTGTGGATGTAGGAGTGGTGGACGCCCGCCGACAGGTTCACGTAGTCGAGATCGACCTCGCGCTCAAGGTCAACGACGATGCGCTTGACGTCGTCGATTTCGAGGTCGCCGGGCCAGAAGGAGGTGGAGTTGATCCGGTAGCCGAGGAATGCGTCGTTGCCGATCGCCTCTCGGATGAGGTTCATCGACTCGACCGGGAACCGGAGTCTGTTCTCGTAGGTGCCGCCCCAGCCGTCGGTGCGGTGGTTGTAGAGCGGTGAGAGGAACTGCCACGGCAGATAGCCGTGGGACATGTGGTACTCGACACCGTCGAGGCCTGCCGCGACCGCTCGTCGTGCAGCGTCGGCGTACGCGACGAGCAACTCCTGGATCTCATGCTCCTCCAGCTCCTTCGGCATCGGAGCGTTCGGATACTCGCCCGGCGGGATCTGGCTGGGCGCCACCATGTACCACTCAGCATCGAAATCGTAGGCGGGATCCTTCTTGAGGACCGGCATCGCGCGCAGACCGGGGTGGAGAAGTTGGACCGCCAGTTTGCAGCCATGTCTATGCACCGCCTCGGCGACCCGCGCGAGGCCCTCGATCTGGTCGTCCTTCCAGAGTCCCGGGAAGTTGAACTCGGAGTAGAGCGCTTCGCGATGAATGACCGTGCCGCCGATGATGATGAGGCCGCAGCCGCCCTTCGCCCGTTCCTCGTAGTAGGCGACGGCCTGTTCCGTGAAGATGCCATCGAGCGGGTCGGCCACCCACGTGGGGCAGGTGGGCGCAAACACCACTCGGTTCGCGATGGGCGTCTCCCGGATCTTCCACTCCG
>SHVL01000056.1 GCA_009694305.1 Thermoleophilia bacterium | reverse complement strand
CCCGACGACCGAGCGGGCGGCGTAGACGACGGTGAGTTCGATGTCGTCGCGTGCTGCGACTCGGTCGAAGAGCGGCGCCCTGTAGGGCGTCGGCTCGGGAGAGACCACGACGACGCGTGTCATCGACGACCCAGCTTCCAGGCTGCCTTCCTGGCGGTCTCGCGAACCCGCAGGATCGAGCCGATGTTGCGCCGGATGTTCCCGTCCCGATCGAGCTTGTAGCTCGCGTCGTGGATCGTGTAGATGCGGTCGCGGCCGCCGACGAGAGCAATGTTCGCCGCCGCCTCGGCGCCGTAGTAGGCTTCGTTCATGCCGCCCGCGAGATGCGCATAGTCGTGGGACTGGTGAACGGCGGTGACACATGCCGACGCGTCGATCACCGGGCCCACCTGCCGCGCGCGCCAGACGAGCCAGTTGTCGAAGCCCGCCCGGCCGACGAGGAACGGCGGCAGCTCGCCGAAAAGCCCAGCGGGGAAGACGAAGTAATCGAGCGCGGCCGCACCGCGTGGGACGCCAGCTGCGGCAGCTCGAGCCCGTAGTCGGGGAGGGTCGGCGGCCTCGTCAGACGTGACGCCGTCGAGGTCGATCGTGCGCCCGACCACCAGGAATCGCTCGCCGACGTGTGCGGCGGCATGAACGGCCGGGAGAAAGTCGTCGAGCAGAACGATGTCAGCGTTGACAAAACAGCGCAGCGGGTGTCGGGCCACCGCGTCGACCTCAGCGAATGCCGAATCGAGCCGCGGCGTGCCTTGCTCGTTGCAGAGCAACGACGGAAGGTGCTCGACCCCAACCGTTCGCGCCGCTTCGGCCACTCCCGCGTCGTTCCCGAGCAGCACGACCTGCACGTCGTCGCCGAGCGCCACCCAACTCCGCAGGGCGTTGAGCTGAATCTCCGCCGTGCGCTCGACGAACGGCTTCGGGATGGAGAAGAGCGTCAGCATGGCGTGAGCCTAGACGGCTCCGGCCCGGTGGATCGCTGCTGGGCGCTAACGTTCCGCTCGATGACGAGCCCTTGCCCACGCCGTCGGGCTACGAAGCGGTCGGCGCTTGTAGCCGCACGGTTCCCCTCCTGAGCCCCGTGCCGGCAGCTGACGTCTCCGGCCCGCGACGAGTGACAGCTCGGGACTCGCTGCACCACCGCCTGCGGGTGCTCGCGGTGATCGCAACCGCCGAGTTCAAACTAAAATACACGGGCTCGGTGCTCGGCTACGCCTGGTCGGTGCTGAAGCCGCTCGCGCTGTTCACCCTGCTCTACCTCGTATTCGGACGGGTCTTCAACCTCAACGAACTCTCTCCGTACTACGCGGTCTCGCTGCTCGTCGGGATTGTCCTGTACTCATTCTTCGCCGACGCGACGATGCTCGGCCTGATCTCGATCGTGACGCGCGACTCGCTGATTCGCAAGATTGCCTTCCCGCGCATCATCATTACGACGTCGGTGACCCTGACAGCGGGGATGACGCTGCTGATCAACATAACCGTCGTCGGCGCATTTCTTGCGTACAAGCAGATCACACCGCAGCTCGACTGGCTCCTGATCCCGTTGCTCCTGGTGGAGCTGTACGCATTCACCCTCGGAGTCTCGCTCATCCTGGCAGCACTCTTCGTCCGACTCCGCGACCTGCAACAGGTGTGGGAGCTCGCGCTCCAGCTCTTCTTCTACGCGTCTCCGATTCTCTACCCGATCGGCTTTCTACCTCCCTGGGCTCAAAAGCTTGCGTTCCTGAACCCGTTCACGCAGGTGATGCAGGACATTCGCGCGCTTCTCTTCTACCCGGACGTGGCCTCAAACCGGATTACCGCTGCCGGAGCGTTCGGCGGGCTCGGCCGCGTCGTGCCGATCGCCATCGCGATCGGAACCCTCGTGGTCGGGTACGTGTACTTCAGGCGCCAGGAACCGTGGTTCGCGGAGCGGGCATGACAGTCGGTCGAGGCGTTGCAGTTGAAGTCGCGGGAGTCGGAAAGACGTTTCTCCTCCCACACGGGCACCGGACAACCTTCAAGGAATACTTCCTCCACCCATTCCACCGCACGGCCTACGAGCGCCAACAGGCACTGAGCGACATCACTTTCGATATCGCCGAGGGAGAGTTTTTCGGGATCGTCGGCCCGAACGGCAGTGGCAAGAGCACGTTGCTCAAAGTGCTGGCGGGTATCTACCGCCAGGACGCCGGGACGGTGCGCGTGAACGGTGTGCTGTCGCCGTTCATCGAACTCGGCGTCGGTTTCAACATGGAGTTGACGGCGAGGGACAATATCCTGATCAACGGAACGCTACTCGGTCTTACACGCCGGCAGATCAACGACCGCTTCGATGAGATCGTGGCCTTCGGCGAGTTGGAACGTTTCGTCGACCAGAAACTCAAGAACTTCTCGTCCGGCATGCAGGTGCGACTCGCATATTCGGTCGCGATCCAGGTTGACTTCGACATCCTCCTGCTCGACGAGGTGCTCGCCGTCGGCGACCAGGAGTTTCAGAAGCGCTGCTTCGAGACGCTCGCCGAGATCCGGAGGGCGGGCAAGACGATCGTCTTCGTCTCGCATGACCTTGGCGCCATCAAGGAACACTGCGACCGTGCGATGCTGCTCCTCAACGGTTCCATCCAGGCCATGGGCGACCCGGAAGATGTGCTGGCTCACTACGACGCGCTCATGCATCGCGACGCCGTCGGCCCCATCTGACGGTCAGTCTTCCCCGAGATCGACGAGAAGTCGCCCCGCAGCGCGCCGGTAGCGGCGGGCAGCGACAGAGTTCGACGCGCTGACGGCTGCGGCCGAGAACGCAACGCCGCGATCGATCGAGAAGGCCGCCGCCCGCAAGGCCCGTCCGGCTGCGTCGACGGCTCGGCCGGCGCGGCGTAGTAGCGTCGTCGCAGCACAGCGCCGCACCTCACGAAGCCCGGGCCTGCCGCGATGGGCGGCTGTGAAGCGATCGACGAGGTCTCTGTAGGCATCGAGGGCCTGCTCGAGCTCGTCCGCTGCCACTGCCACGTCGGCGCCGAGACACCACGCGAGCCGAGCAGACTCCGTGGTCAAGCCGCTGCCTGCTCCGAATTCCTCTATCGCCCGACGGCCGATCTCCTCCTGCTCGGCGCGCCGCTCGGAGGCGCGAAGCCGGGTCGCCTGCGTCGGATGGACACGGTACAGGGTCAGCGGCAGGCCGAGGTTCTCCGCCCGCCCGTGTCGAAGGACCTTCGTCCAGAGGTCGTAGTCCTGCGCCAGAGGGAAGGCCGGGTCGTAGCGCGCGCCGTCGCGGAATGCCGAGGCCCGAATCGTCGAGGCAGAGTGGATCAGCGGCGAGGTGAAGAGGCAATACCACCGGATCGCCACGTCCGAGCGGGGAAGCCGGAAGTACCCGCCGATCTCGCGCCCGGCGTCCACGACCAGTACGTCGCTCCCGACAGCGACGAGATCGGGGCGGGCTTCCAGGAGACGAACATGTTGTTCGAGGCGATCGGGAAGCCAGACATCATCGGCGTCGAGGGGCGCGACGTACCGACCCCGGGCTCTTTCCACGAGCTCGTTGCGGCGGGTCGAGATGCCCATGCTCTGCTCGAAGCGCGTATGCCGAAGGCGTCCGTCACGGAATGACTCGATGATCGCTGGAGTCGCGTCGCACGAGCCGTCGTCGGCGACGTGAAGTTCGAGGCTTCCGAACGTCTGGCGGACGACACTTCTCAGAGCAACGGCAACGTGCCGCTCGTTGTCGCGTGCGGTGACGAGCACCGATACGAGCGGAGTGGACATCATGTTCATTGTGGCGCGAGCGTATCCGCTGCGGCGCCGATACGTGTCTCGACCGAGACGCGAGAAAAACGGACCTATTGCGATGACCCCGACGGGGCTCTCGGCTATCGTTTCGCGATGCCGTGACCGATCCGCTGGTGCATCCGATCATTTTCCGGGAGCCGCACCGGTTGACCGATGCATCCTCCTGGCAAGGCCACATCCCGTTTGCGTTTGCAGCTGTGTGGCTAGCCCAACCGCGAACCATAGTGGAACTCGGAACTGCGTACGGAGACTCGTACTGTGCGTTCTGCCCCGCGATCGAGCCCATCGCCGCCCACTACGACAGATACTCGGACTGATGCTCCAACACCAGCCTCACCGCCCGCCCACGAACCTCCGGTGAAAACCTTCTCGATGTCTCTGACATGACTCCATCCTCTCAAGGACTGGAGCCTGCAACATTCCCGGAGCGGTTCACATCAACGATCGTGATCCGCTGGAGACGCCCACCCCGTAGCGAGGGTTGAGCGACTCCCAGAGACACGATCGTTGAAGTCGTGGGTCACGTCGTGCGCAGGTGCGACCCGTCGGTCAGCAGCATCCGCTCGATCTCCGCCGGGCTCATAGACGTCGCCGACGCCAACACGTCCATCGCCCGCTGCCTCGTGACAGCTGCGCGCGTAACGCCTGGCCGTGCCGCCAGACGATTCCCTTCAGGAGCTGGTTCTCGAAGCCCATTGTCGCGCCGTGCCCTCGAACATCGCGGACGCTGCGGCCGAGCACCCATGTGAACGACCGGAGTGAGGAGCCAAGACGGGCGAGGCGCCGCACCTCGGCGGCGCGGTCGGGGGTCATACGGCCGGCGAGACGGAGCTCGAGCGTGCGGCCGATCAACTCCCTCCGTACGACCTCGGTCAGGTAGAGAGTGCGGGCGAATGCGATCGTGTTCCGCAGGCGCAGCCCGGGGTTCGCTGCGAAACGGAGGAACAGGTGCAGAAGCCCGCTACGGAAGCCCTCTGCCGCGTGCCCTCCGACGTTCGCCTCGTGCTGCACGTAGTCGTAGAGCGGCCTGTCGACATAGGCAAGCTCTCCAAGCGCGAGCGCGACGCAGGCGATCCAGTGGTCGTGGTACGAGCCGCCGACGTCAGGGGGAAAGGGCAGCGCGTCGTCGAGCAACTCGCGGCGGAAGAGCGACGCGGCGCCCGTCACCGTGTTGACGATCACGAGCGAGCCCAGCTCGGTGTAGTTGTTCGACCTCTCCGTCCAATGGCTCGAGGCAATACGCTGCCCGTCGGCCGAGACGATGTTCATATCGCTGTAGGCGAGGAGCGCGCCGCTACCCTGCAGCGCCTCGAGCAGCGATGCGAGCTTGTCCGGGTGCCAGGCGTCGTCCTGGTCTGCGAAGGCGACGTGCTCCGCATCCAGGGGTACGAGCTCGAGGCAGCGCTCGAAATTGCGATAGAACCCGAGCCGCCGATGAGTTCGGGAGCAGACGAAGCGCTCGTCCTCACTCGTTTCACGCTCGATCATTGCCCACGACTCCGGTGAGGAACAGTCGTCGCTGACGATACAGATGAAACGTCGGTGGGACTGAGCGCGAATCGAGGCAATCTGACGGGCGAACAGTTCCTTGTCGGGATCGTAAGTGGCCATACAGATCGCTATCAGCGGATCAGCGTCGGAACGCCGCGAGCCAACTGACTCGCGCGCCGCCACTGTCTGCTCATGCTCAACGGCAATGGAGCCGCATTGCCGCAGGCAGACGCCGCCTCCTGTGAGGGTCGCTCGCACGTAGACCGCGTGCTCACCCGGCCGCATCGATCCATCCACTGGCACGATCGAGCAGAAGCCGGAATAGAGCGCCCGGGGCTCCCGCAGTGCATCGACCACGTCGGGTCGCGCGTACGGGAACGTGGTGGGTCGGTGCGAGCGGCTGCCGACGACGACTTCGAGGCGAGTGATCCTGTGCTCGGGATGGAAGCACCAGCCCCCGAGGTAGAGCAGGGAGCCGCGGCCGACGACGACCGAAGTTGGCTCGATCCGCTCGACGAGCACTCTCAGCCCGTCGGGCCCGGCGCCCGGAGGCTCCCCCAGCAACCGGTCTGTCCGCGCTCCCACACCGCGGAGGCTAGCGGCGAGCTCTGTTGAGCAGAACCCGAATCAACTTGACGGGGGGTCGGGGGCGGGCGATGAAGCCGCCCGCCTCTGTCTCGTCGGCCGATGACGACACATTCAACCCGGTCGCCATACAGATTCTCGAGGACGAGCCAGCTCACTGACGGGCACGCGCAGAGATCCATCGCGGTGTCGACCCGAGGGGCGAGACGCTGTTCACAGCGCCGTTCATGCGGGCGCGACGCAGGATTCGGTCATGCGCGGATAGGGTTCATGGACGATGTCAGAGCAAGAGTCGCCTTCAGCCCGCGGAAGAGTAATCGCGAAATGGGTGTTGGGTACGCAAGCTGACGTCTGGCGCTGCGCGTCCGGTGTCCATGTACCTCCTCGACGCGCCATGACCTCATGAACGACCAATCGCCGCACCTGAATTCGCCATCGTCAAGCCGACGGCTCCCGTTCACTGGAGAGCGATGCGTTCCTTGGGCCGACGACGTCCAGATCGTCTATGAGCACCTGCACCGGTATCACTTCGCAGCCCAGCTCGCAGTCGGCCGGCGTGTGCTGGATCTCGGAAGCGGCGAGGGGTACGGCGCCGCGATCCTCGCAGGCCAAGCCGCCGCGGTTGTCGGCATCGAAATCGACCCGGCCACCGTAGAGCACAGCCGGGCGACATATCGCGCTCCCAACCTTAGCTTCCACGAGGGTTCCGCACTTGACCTCGGCAAGCTCGGTGACGATACGTTCGACTTGGTGGTGTGCTTTGAGGTAGTTGAGCACGTCACAGATCAGGAGCGGCTTGTCCGCGAAGCTCGACGCGTGCTGACGCAGGACGGGCTGTTCCTCGTTTCCACACCCAACCGCGACGTGTACAACACGGGCCGCACCGAGCCGAATCCATTCCACGTTCGGGAGCTGAATGAAGATGAGCTCCAGGAGCTACTCTCTGCGGACTTTCCGCACCGGGCTGTCTGGGGCCAGGGACTCACAGTGGGTTCCGAACTCGTCCTCCATACTGCGACCGAGGATTTTGCCACATCGCTTGGCGACCGTGTTGGGGTCAAAGGGCCCGACAGCGGGTGGGCTGTGTCCACCGCTTTCCCGCTGGTCTATCTTGTCTGTGCGGCGTCCGCCACGACGCTGCCTTCGCTGCCGTCCGTCTCCTTCCTCAACGACGAGACACTCCATCTCATCCGGAGTTACGAACGCGTCGCGGCGGAGCGGCTCAACGAGCTCAACGAAAGTCTCGAGCGGCAAGAAGCGCTCGCGGAACAAGCCGTCGCCATCGAACAGGAGGTGGCAGGGCTCAATCACGAGGTGGCCGGGCTCAATCAAGAGGTGGCCGGACTCAATCAGGAGCTGTCTCTCAGCCAACGCCGTGCTCGCGAAGCCGAGGATTGTGTCGCTGTGATGGTGACATCTCGAGGGTGGCGACTCCTCGAACGTGCTCGAACCGTCCGACAACATCTCCGAGGGCTCACCGCGCGTACACCATTGCCACACTCTCAGAGGCGCGCGTTTCGTCGGCTGGCGTCGGTCCCGGCCTCGCCTAGCACACGGCGTGAGCACGGTCATCCCGATCCAGCTTCCATCCGGTTCACGCAGGTGCCGTCGCCGCACTCGCAGTGCGCCGTACCGACGTTCGGCTCGTCTTCATGGGCGGTGGCCGTCCGCTCCCAGAAACCGGAGCGAAGGAAATGGCGATGGCCGCTCGAGCGCGCGAGCTCGCGTCATCCCTTGGCGTTCTCGACCAAGCGATCATCTTCAACGATCAGTGGGTCCCGTACAACGAGCGGGGCAACTGGCTCTCCGAGTCCGACATCGGCGTCTCGGCGCACTTCGCCGATGTCGAGACCCACTTCGCCTTTCGTACCCAGCTCCTGGACTATCTCTGGGCCGGGCTTCCAATTGTTTCGACGCGTGGTGACGTGCTGGGTGACCTGGTCGAGACTCATTCCCTCGGCCGCGCAGTCGGCGTTGAAGACGTCGAAGGCTGGATCTCGGCTCTCGACGAGCTACTCGATGACACGCGTGGTCGTGCGGAGGCACGCGACAACGCCACCCGCATCGGGGAGCAATTCACATGGCCGCGCGTTGCCCGTCCCCTTTTAGCATCGCTTGCCAAGCCCGGGAGTGTGGTCGCCTCCGCTCCGGTGTCATGGTTGACCGTGGCACGCGAGCGCGAGATCCGGGCGCGACTCTCGCGTGAGCATCGCGGCAATCGCGGCATCGTCCGGCACGCCGTCGATCGCGCAGTCGGGCACGTCGGCCACGAGCGCCACGGGTGTCGCTAATACAGCAGACTCAAGATCTCATGGCATGTGGCTGCGGAGGAACCGGCGGAACCGCTGCTTGCGTGTCGCTGCGAGCCTCTCGGCGAGCCGCAGATGCTCACCTTCGAGCCACGCCAGCGACGTCCGGGCCTCAAGAGATTCGCGGTGGATCTGACCCACCTGGTGACGAAGAGCAGCGATCTCGCGCGTGTCGTCGGGAGCGATGCGTTCGAGCTCTGGAGCCGACACGGCACCCGGGCGCTTTCGCATGAGCACGATCCCCTGACCGCCATTAGACGTCGCGAAGCCGTCACGCTCGAGCGTGACGATCTCGAAAGCTCTTCCCCAGTGCTCACGCAGCCACCACTCCGAATGCATGACCATCGGCCCGCCCAACGACCACGGTTGGCCGTAGCGCAGAACGTTCATGCCGGTTCCCTCCTCCACCCATGGTTCGGTAGTCACCCACGAGGCGGCCCCCGGGCCAATGAACGTCGCCAGCAGCAGGCCGTCATCGCGAAGCACGCGATGGATCTCGGCGAGCCAGCTACTCCATGTGTCGGTCAGATGCGTGAACACCGAGATCGCCCACACGAGGTCGAGCTCACCTTCGGGGAGCGGCAGCGGGGGGGTGTCTGGTGCGACGAAGACCTTGAGGGGTGGCGAGAGATGGGCCTCCAGCCAGTCGATGCTCGCAACGTCGATATCGCACCCGGCAACGGATCCCTCGGCCGCCTCCCCGAGGAAGTGGCGTAGCGTCCGCCCGGCGCCGCAGCCGAAGTCGAGGACACGCTTGTCGGCAAACGACCAATCGGCGGGGAGATGGCGGATGATCTCGCGCCGCGTCGCTTCGCCGAATTCCTCGTACCCCGCATACGCGTCCGCGTGCGTGCCGCCGACGCGAGCCGCGAGCTCGAGGGGCGGCAGTGGAGGGTACTCGGCTCGCACGGCGCGAGAATACACCACCGGACTGCGACGAGCCCCGGAATGCGGGTCGGTGGGATAGTGTCGCCCGATGAGCTTGGCCAAGCGGATCGGCATCGTGGGCACGTTCGACGTCGAGAACTTCGGCGACCTCCTCTTTCCGATCATCGCGGAGACGGAGCTCGTGAAGCGACTACCAGGCATGACGCTTCTCGCCTACTCGTACAACCAGAAGTCGACCTCGGCGTGGCCATTCGACGTTCGCTCGCTCGACGACCTCGCACGCGAGATCGAGTCCCTCGACCTCCTCATCGTTGGTGGCGGGCACCTTGTTCGATTCGACAAGAACGTTGCTGACGGATACGCACCCCCACCGGAACTCGACCTTCATCACCCGACCGGATACTGGCTGATGCCTACCCTGCTGGCTGCCGGGTCGGGCGTGCCAGTGGTCTGGAACGCGGTTGGAGTCTCGCCTGATACGCCTCCTTGGGCGACGTCGCTCCTTCGAGTGGCGATCGAGAGCGTCGAGCTCGTGTCAGTGAGGGAGCCGGGCTCGGTAGAGGAACTCGGGCGGATCAGCGAAGGGACCAACGTCCGGCTGGTGCCCGATTCCGCGTTCGGCGTCGCGTCTGTCCTGCACGTTTCCCCCACCCCGGCGTTCGAACGTTGGGTGGCAGATCACAAGCTCCACGGCCCGTATGTGATCGTGCAGCCTTCGCTGCATCTCCGTGACCGTCGCGAGCGGGTCAGGGCGGAGCTCGAGGCCGCTGCGGCGCTCGGGTACCTCGTTCTTGAGCTCCCGGTCTCGCCCGCCCTCGGCGACGAGGTCGGGCTGCTCGACCTCGACCTCGAGACGATCCAGGCGACTCGCTGGCCCGAGCCGCTGCTGCTTGCAGAGATCATTACGAACGCCGAGGCAATCGTCACCCGTAGTCTCCACGCGAGCATCGTCGCCCTCGTCTCCGGTGTTCCGGTTCACCGGTTCCGCTCCGACCCCGATCCGAAGTACCGCATTCTCGACGCGTTCGAGGGTGTCTCGCTCTGGGACGACTCGACGACCTGCGGTCGCCTAACCGACCGCATCGGCCGCTCGGTACCCGCGCCCGATGTCCACGCGGCAGAGGCTCGCCTTGGGGAGCACTGGGACGATGTAGCGTCGTGCGCCCGGGACTACTCGGCGCCACACCGCAGGGGCCAACACCTGGCCGCTTTGGTCGGACGCCTGACGGCCGAGATCGAACGGGCCGAGTCGTCGGAGCGAGGCTCAACATGAGCTTCGACCCCGGACGCCGTTCGGAGTTAGAGCGCTGTTAGCGGGCTATGCCAATCTCGCCAAGTGCCCCTTCAAGCAGAAGAAACCGCCGCAATTGACCGCAAGCGAAAACCCGAAGAGGCCGCGCCGGAAAGTTGCGAGCGGTGCTCGCACCAGCCCCTGGACCGTTGTAGAGTCGCGCCGCGCCCGGAGTATGCCGTCCGCCTAGCAGAGGAGACGCCGTGAAACCCATGATCGCGTTCTTGATCGCAGTCGTCACCGCCGCAACGGTGTCGATCATCCCTTCAACCGCGCCAGGCGCACCGGGTTTCGGAAACGGCGGAAGGGCTTCGGGCACCTCCGACCGCCTCGTGAAGCCATTCCGCTCCTCACGAGTAGGGGCCAACTTTGGCAAGCAGACATCGAGCCTCGGCGCGATTGCGAAGGCAGAGAAGCAGACGCGGCAGGGAGCGGCGAACGCGCGCTCGCTGGGCTTCGATGTGCAAGCCGGCCGAGTCAGGGTTGTCGTCGAGGTGGCCTCGAGCGTTGGCGCCGCCCGGACAACGATTGCCGCGGCCGGCGGCGAGGTCGAGGCGACGCATGCACGCCTCGTGCAGGCGCTCGTCCCGCCGTCAGCGATCGAGAGCATCGCCGGATCGGCGGCAGTCGCGTACGTCCGAGCGCCTCACAGGCCGATCGAGCAGGCTGTCCTCGGCGAGGAGGTAGCCGGATCCAACGCGAGCGTCTTCCAGACCGCCGGTTGGAACGGATCCGGCGTCAAGGTCGCCATTATCGACACAGGGTTCGCGGGACTTGCTGCGCGACAGGCGGCGAACGACCTCCCGGCGGGACTGACGACCGTGGATTTCTGTGGCGGCGCCTTCAGCACCGCAAGTGAGCACGGAACAGCGGTGGCCGAGATCGTGCACGAGACAGCTCCACAGGCGCAGCTCTACCTGATCTGCATGAATTCTGAGGTGACGCTCGGCCAGGCCGAGGCCTACGCCAAGACGAACGGCATCACGATCGTCAACATGTCGATTGGCTGGCTGAACACAGCCCGCGGAGACGGCAACGGCGCCGCTGGCACACCCGATGCGATCGTCGCCGACGCCCGCGCCAACGGCATCCTCTGGGTCAACGCGGCAGGGAACGCAGCCCTGACCCACTGGAGCGGAACCTTCTCGGACACGGACGGCGACGACGTCCACAACTTCACGCCAACCGACGAGGGAAACACGATCTTCCTGGGCGCCGGGCAGCAGACCTGTGCGTTCCTGAAGTGGGACAACTGGCCCGCTTCGGCTCAGGACTTCGACCTCTACCTCGTCAACTCGACGTCATCGACGATCGCGGCCGGTTCCGAGAATTTCCAGGACGGATCACAGCCACCGCTGGAGGAGCTCTGCTACACGAACTCCGGAGTAGCAGGGAACTTCTTCATCGCCATCGTGCGATTCGCCGCCACCTCCACGCCACGGTTCGACCTGTTCACCCTGAGCCCACTGGAGTACGCCGTCGCGGCGGGCAGCGTGACCGAGCCTGCGTCGTCACCGAACGCGATGGCGGTCGGGGCGCTCTGCTGGGCCGACGCCTCGCTCCGACCATACAGTTCGCTCGGGCCCACAATCGACGGGCGGACGAAACCAGACATCGTCGGTCTCGACGGCGTCTCCGGCGGCACCTACGGGCTGCCCTCGGGGTGCTCCGGAGGTTTCACGGGAACGTCGGCGTCCTCACCGCACGTCGCAGGGCTCGCGGCACTCGGCAAGCAGCAGAACCCGTCGCTCACGCCCGCCCAGCTGCAGAGATGGCTCGAGGCTCGGGCCCAGGACGTGGCAACCGCGGGGAAGGACAACTTCACGGGAGCGGGCCGGGCGTTCGTCTACACGTTCACCGACTCACCGCCGGCTACGCCGCTACATCTGTACATCGAACAGTTGTTCAAGAAGGGGACAACGACCGGCTGTTCGCAACTCGACGCCGTGACCGGACTCCGGAGCTACTGCCCCAACCAGCTCGTCACTCGTCGCGACATGGCGGTGTTCATCATTCGCTCGCTCAACCTGTCGGAGCTGCTCTCACCCACTCCGACGTTTGCCGATGTCCCCGCCGATATGTTCGGGTACGGCTTCGTGGAGCGCTTCTATGCTCAGGGGATCACGACAGGCTGCTCGGCAAGTCCGCTCAACTTCTGTCCGCTGGACACGATCACACGACGCGACATGGCCGTGTTCATCGTCAGATCGAAGAACCTCACACAGCTCCTCTCGCCCACACCGACCTTCTCGGACGTCCCGGCGGACATGTTCGGGTACGGCCACGGCGAGCGCTTCTTCGAGCAGGGAATCACGACGGGCTGCGCGGCAGCCCCGCTCCGGTTCTGCCCGCTCGATTTCGTCGACCGTAAGGCGACGGCCGCATTCCTGATCCGCGCATTCGGAACGTAGGCCCGCTTGCACGGCTGGCAGCTATCCCGCGGTTCTCCTTCGGGGTAGCTGCCTCGTCCAACGGATCAGCTACAGTTACAGACCATCTGAGTGGTCGCCAGCGCCCTCGCACTCAGTCAGCCGAACGCCAACAGGAGGTCAGCAATGACAGCTAAGAAGGAAGATCGTAGAGGACTGCCACGCACAGGACGCGTACGAGTCGCCCTCTTGGTCCTCGTCGCTGCCGGAATCGTCGCAGTGCCGGCAGCGTGGGCCTTAAATGACTTCACCGACGTCTCGTCCATCAACCCCTTCCACGACGCTATCTCCGCGGTCAAGACCGCCGCTATCACGTCGGGCAAGACCTGCGTCCCCCCTGGAACGCCACCGACGTTCTGCCCGAGCGAGGCGATCACGCGCGAGGCGATGGCGGCATTCGTGCAGCGCGGGCTGCCCCGGATCGAGCAGGATACCTTCGCGGACGGCACGGACATCCCCGACACGATCTTCACCGAGGTCAACCAGCTCACCGGCAACATCACGATCGGCGGCACCGGTGGGTCGCAATTCGTCACGGTCGACGGCTGGGCCACGATCGACTCTTTGGGAACAGTGACCGGCCCCTGTGAGTTCCGCGGGTGGATCGTCGGAGACGAGGGCACGGCGGACGAGGTCAGCGGCGACAACCAGTATATCGAGGTCG
>SHVL01000055.1 GCA_009694305.1 Thermoleophilia bacterium | reverse complement strand
GCACCGGGAGGGCGTTCTGGTCGAGAAGCCGGTGGTGCGTCCGATCGAACCGCTGCGTCTGGAGCTGGAGCACTTCCTCGGCTGCATCGGGGGAGCGCCGCCACTCGTCACCGCGGCCGACGCGATCGCGGCGCTGCGGTTGGCGACCGTCATTTCGGATCAGCTGACCGGTGGGTCCGGACCACCCCTTGCCATTCGAGGTGACCGCTAGACTTCGCCCGTGGAGACCCTCCTGGGAGCCAACTCTCCGGCCGTCCTTTGAGTTCGGAGATGCTCCGCACCATTTGCGCGCTGCTCCTAGCGGGCACCCTGAGTGCCGCCGCGACCCCGGGTGCGATGTGGCTTTCGAGGCGGATCGGACTTGTCGCGGCCCTCCGCGAGGACCGGTGGCGGCCCGAGCGCAGCGTACCGCTCCTCGGCGGGGCGGCGATTGCGTTCGGCGCGCTCATTGCCGTCGTCGGCCTCGAGGGCTACAGCTCCAGTGCCGTGATCGCCGGCTGCGCGCTCGCCGCCTTCGCGTTCGGGCTGCTCGACGACTTCCGCCACCTCGCTCCGTCGAGCAAGCTGGCCGGTCAGGTGCTGCTTGGCGCCGCGCTCTACTTCGGTGGGGTGCGCGTCGAGATCGTTCAGTTTCCGCCCGCTGCATTCCTCCTCACGGTCGTCTGGGTCGTCGGCATGATGAACGCGATCAACCTGATGGACAACATGGACGGCCTGGCCGCGGGCGTCACCGGGATCGCCGCCCTCGCGCTCGCGGCTGGAGCGGTGGCCCTGCCCGGCGAAGCGAGCATCCTCGCGGCAGCAACGGCGGGTGCGGCCTTCGGCTTTCTCGTGTTCAACTTTTACCCCGCTCGCATCTTCATGGGTGACGGCGGCAGCCAGCTTCTGGGCTTTCTCCTCGCCGCGGCCGCGCTGGTGAGCACGAACATCTCCGCGTCCAACCTGGGGCTCTCGCTGATCGGCCCACTCGCGATCCTGGCGCTGCCGATCTTCGACACGGCGCTGGTCACGCTGTCGCGGACCATCGCCGGCATCTCGATCGGCCAGGGTGGACGGGATCACACTTCGCACCGGCTCGCAGCGCTCGGCATGTCGGACCGTGGCGCGGTGCTGTTTCTCTACGCGGTCGCCGCCGGCCTTGCGCTCATCGGCGCACTCGCCAGCACGCTCTCGTCCCTCATTGTGCCGGTCGCGGTGCTCGCGCTGGTGGGCCTCGTGCTCTTCGGCATATTCCTCCAGGAGGTGGATGTCTACGGCTGGGGCAGGCGCGCGGCGACGGGCACCCTGCAGCGCAAGCTGCGCCACGACCTGCTCGTGTACCTGAGGTTCGGGGCGGAGGTCGGCCTCGACGCCGTGCTGCTGACGGTCGCTTACTACTCGTCGTTCCTCATCCGATTCGAGGGACCCCCCGCGGAAGCGTGGCTCTACCTGTTCGTGCAGTCCGTCCCTGTGGTCGTCGTGATCCAGCTCGCGGTCCTTCTCGTGAGCGGCGCATACCGAGTGCTGTGGCGTTATGTCGGGATCTCGGACCTCATTCTCATCGTCCGCGCGGCGGCCATCGGCACGGTCGCTTCAGCGCTCGCTCTCATTGCGATCTACCGGTTCGAGGGCTACTCGCGGGGTGCCCTCGTGATCGACGCCCTGCTCATGGCATTGCTGTTGGCCGGCAGCCGCGTGTTCACCGTGTGGCTGAGTCACTGGTTTTCGATCCGGCCGCGCGACGACAGCGTGCGTGTCCTCATCGCGGGCGCCGACGAGCGTGGCGCGATGGCGCATCGCCTGCTCAGCCGCTCGACAGAGCGCGCGTATCGCGTCGTCGGCTTCCTCGACGACGATCCGGGCAAGCGACACCGCCACATCGCGGGCGTGCGCGTGGTGGGAACGGTCGCCGAGTTCCCGGCATGCGCGGAGCGCTTCCGTGCCGAGGTCCTGGTCATGGCCCTTGACCGCCCGGAAGAGGCGACGGCGCGCATGCGCGCGGAGGCGGAGGCGGTGGGAGTGGAGTACCGCGAATTCCCGCTGCCTGGCTGAGGAATGGCCACCACAGCGCCGCTCGTCTCGATAGTGCTCGGTACCTACAACCAAGCGCCGTATCTCGGCGCGGCGATCGATAGCGCGCTCGGCCAGACCCACCCGAAAATCGAGGTCATCCTCGTGGACAACGGCTCCACGGACGGGACCGCAGATGTGCTCGCCCGCTATGCGGGTGTCCCCAACCTGCGGATCCAGCGCCACGCGCGGAACGGCGCGGTGACGAAGGCGCTGAACGAGGCGCTCGACGACGCGCAGGGGGAGTTCGTCTCCTTCCTGTTCGGGGACGACTACTACCTCGCCGAGAAGACCGAGCGGCAGCTCTCGTTCTTCGCGACCCTGAGCACCGAGCACGGGGTGGTTTTCGGCCCCGGCTATCGCCTGAGCGAGCGCACCGGCGAGCGCTGGGTACCGCCCGGGCGCGGGCCCTCGGGCTGGGTTGCCCGCGACCTGCTGGCCCACTTCCACTCTGCGTCGCTGGTACCGATCTCGCCGCTCATCCGGCGCCGCTGCCTCGAGCGGTACCGCTTCCATGAGGACATCTTCCTCGAGGGGACCGAGAGCCTCCTGCTCCGCCTGGCCCTTTCCTACCAGTTCGGCTACCTTCCCGAGCCGCTCGTTGTGATGCGCGAGCACGCGGGCAATCACGGCAAGGCGTACCGCCGAAACACCGAGTACAACCTGGTGCTCCTCGACAAGCTCGCACGGGAGGAGGCCTTCCCAGCGGATCTCCGGGGCGTGGTCACCACGGTCAAGGCGCAGTCGCTGCGGAGCCTCGGCTGGACGACCGCGCGGCTCACGAGCGACGGCGCGGCTGCGCGCGCCGCGTTCCTGGCGGCTGCACGCATGCAAAAGCGGCAGGCGCTGCACTGGCGGACCCTCGCGGGAGTGCTCCTGTCGCTGGTGCCTGGGAGGCTGCGCGGGCTTCTCAACGGCGCGGGCTTCTCGCTCCGCCGCCACCGATCCGGGCTCGAGTACCTCGACGATGCCTAGCCTCGGCGCCGCGAGTTGGCGGGCGAGGGCCTCCCTCGGTGCGGCCTTTGCGGCGCTCGTCGCGGCGATCTCGACAATTCCCTACCTCTTCCCGACGAGCCGCGATCTTCCGGGCGCTTCGGCGCAGCTCGGCTTCAACAACACCGCCGCGTACCTCGTGTACCTGATCGTGCTGCCCCTCCCGGCAGCGCTGCTCGCGCGGGCGCTCGGCGCGCCCGCGGCGGTCCGCCCGTCCGAGCGGGCGATCGAGACGCCGCAGGTCCGCCTGCCCTGGCGCCTCTTCACGCTCGTGGCGGCGCTCCACGCGCTGTTCTTCCTTGGGCTGTACCTGTACCGCGGCCGCTTCGTGTTCTCGGACGGGGTGTACTTCCAAGACATCCTCCACCGGATGTCACAGGGCGAGGTGCCGTACCGCGACTTCTTCTATGCCTACGGCCCGGCGATGATCTACCCGGCCAGCTGGCTCAGCGGCCTCCTGGGCCTGCCCGCCGCGTACGCCCTTTGGTACGTTGCCACCTACGTTGGCGGGCTGCTGGCTCTGCTCGCGCTGCTGTGCCGGCTCGTCCCGGCCGAACATCGGCCTGGGCGCTGGTGGCTCCTGCTCACGATCGCCTTCTTCTTCCCCGGCACCGGGCTCAACGCGACTGACACGCGGTATCTGCTTCCTTCGCTCGCGTTCTTCGCCTTCCTCGACTGGCGGCGAGGCGGGGCGCGCGCCGCGGTTCTTTCCGCGGTCGCGGTCGCGGCCGGATCCCTGTACAGCTACGAGATCGCACTCCTCACTTTCGCCGGCATCGCACTCTTGGTCGGGCTCACTGCGCTCCCCGTGCTCCCGCGACTCGCGGAGCGCCTCTGCGCGGCGGTCGCGGGTGGGCTGGGCAC
The DNA here is from genome assembly GCA_009694305.1 of Thermoleophilia bacterium. Classification (GTDB taxonomy): domain Bacteria; phylum Actinomycetota; class Thermoleophilia; order Gaiellales; family Gaiellaceae; genus Gaiella. Next base: position 9,537 of record SHVL01000055.1, on the reverse strand, counting down.
GGCGCACGACACGCCGGGCGACTCGCGCGCCTGGAGCATCCTGCCTGTCGGCGCCGGCCTGCTCCTCGCCGTCGCTCTGCTGTACGCGGTCGATCCGGGCGGCAGTGCGCTGCGCGACTATCCCGGCGCGGCCGCCCAGTACTCGACAGGCTCCCACGGCGTGCCCATCGCACCCAACCTGCTCGTGTGCGCCCTACTTGCCATCAGCGTGTTCGCCACGGGCGGCACGATCCGCCTGCTGGCCGACGGCGCCGCCTCGGCGTCGCTGCTCGCGTACCTGGGCCTCGCCCTGCTCGCCCAGCGCGGGAGCCTGGTGTCGACGGACCCGGTCCACGTGGTGTCCTACGGTCTGCCGACCGTGCTGCTCGCTCTGCACCTGTCGACCCGCCTTCCCCGGGGGGGGCGTGCCCGGCGGGCTGGGCTCGCGCTAGTCCTCGTCGGCTTCGCGCTGCCATTCCAGTCTGTGACGCTCGCGCAGGTCACGCCTTTCCTCGGTGGGGCGGGCGTGACCGGCTCCGCACCCCGTCCCGCCGCGTCGGCGACGACCGATGCGCCCACGACCTCCGCCGCCGTGCAGGCCGCGCTCTCCCGCATCGTCGCCTCGACCGGCACCGATCGCCCGTACCTGATGTACGACCTCGGCTACTACAGCGGCCCGGTGTACGAGCGCTTCGGCCTGCGGCACGCGACGTACGAGCCAACGTTCCCGAACACCCAGAGCCCCGAGGCGGTGCGGCGGGCGATCGAGGAGGTCCGCGGGTCGAGGGCCTACGTGGTCATGCGCGCGAGCGATCTCGACGGCGCCGCCGCGAGTCCGCGCCCCGATCCTCTCTGGGACGCCTACGCCGCGATCACCGGCGCCCCGATGCCCGCCTCCAGCGGAGCAATCGTTCAGGCGGAGGCCCGGGCGCGCATGCTCGAGCCATTCCTGGTATTCCTGCGAAGCGAGTATCGGCGCATCGATACGGTCGATGGCTTCGTCGTACTGGTCAGACGTTGAGCAAGCGGGTCGCGATCGTCCAGTCGAATTACATCCCGTGGAAGGGCTACTTCGACCTCATCGCGATGGTCGACGAGTTCATCCTCTATGACGACCGGCAGTACACCCGGCGGGACTGGCGAAACCGGAACCTGCTGAAGACCCCCCAGGGCGCGCGCTGGCTCACCATTCCGGTCGAGGTCAAAGGCCGCTATGACCAGCGGATCGACGAGACGCTCGTCAGCGATCCAAGCTGGGCGGCCGACCACTGGGCCGTGCTCACCCACGCATACTCGCGTGCCGACCACTTCGCGAGCCATCGGGTCCACATCGCCGAGCTCTACAGGGAGGCGGCCGCCGAGCGCCACCTTAGCCTCATCAACCGCCGCTTCATCAAGGCGGTATGCGAGCTCCTCGGGATCCGCACCAAGCTCTCCTGGTCCACCGAGTACGCCGCGGAGGGCGCGCGGACCGAGCGCCTGGTCGCGCTGTGCCGCGCGGCGGGCGCGACCGAGTACCTGAGCGGGCCGGCGGCACGCGCGTACATGGATGAAAGCCTCTTCGCCGCGGCTGGCATCACCCTCCGGTACATGGACTACTCGGGCTATCCCGAGTACCCGCAGCTGCACCCCCCGTTCGGTCATCATGTGAGCATCGTGGACCTGATCTTCAATGTGGGCGACGACGCGCGGCGCTACCTCAAATCGTTTGGCGCAGAGGGTGCGGGGCCCCGATGACGGAGCTGAGCGTGGTGGTGCCGGTATACGGCTGCGCCGCTTGCGTGGAGGCGCTGCACGCGCGGATCCGCGCCGCCCTCGATCCGCTCCAGCGCGACTACGAGATCGTCCTCGTCGACGACCGCAGCCCCGACGCCTCGTGGCCGGCGCTCGTCGCGCTGGCGGACACCGACCCCCGCGTGAAGGCGGTGCGGCTCAGCCGGAACTTCGGGCAGCAGGCCGCGATCACCGCCGGGCTATCTAGGGCGCGGGGCCGGTGGGTCGCCGTCCTCGACTGCGACCTGCAAGACCCGCCCGAGCTAATCCCCGAGCTCTACCGCATGGCCACCGAGGGCGGTTACGACCTCGTGCTCGCGAAGCGCAGCTCCCGGCGCCGTAGCCCGATCCGACGAGCGCTGACGAGCGCTTACGTGTGCCTGCGAAACGCGATCGCGGGGTCCACCCTCGATACCGACTACGCGACGCTCAGCATCCTGTCGCGGAAGGTCGTGGACGCCTTCCTCGCAGTTCGGGATCAGGACCGGCACTACATGCTCATCCTCGACTGGCTCGGTTTCCGCCGCACCGCGATCGAGTTCGCGCAGCAGCCCCGGCACGCGGGCAAGAGCGCCTACACGCCCGCGGGGCTCCTGCGGCTGGCGATGGCCGGCTTCTTCTTCCAGACGACGAACCTGCTGAACCTGATCGTGTATGCGGGGTTCGCCCTTGCCGCGGCGGGCGCGATGCTGGCGGGCTTCTTCCTCTACTCGTACTTCACCGAGCACCCGCTTCCGGGCTTCACCAGCGTGATCGTCGCACTGCTGTTCGTGGGCGGCTTCCTGGCGATCGCCCTCGGCGTAACCGGACTCTACGTTGGCAAGATCTTCACACAAGTGAAGAACAGGCCCCTGTTCGTGATCGACGAAACGCGGGAGCGCAGCGGGTGACCGAGCCGATTCTCCGGCGCGTCGAACGCTACTACACGGGCAAGTTCACACAGCACGGTGCGACGCCCCGGGGCGTGGACTGGAACTCCGTGGAGTCGCAGGCGCTGCGCTTCGAACAGGTGCTCAAGGTGTGCGACACCTCGCGGCCGTTCCGGCTCCTCGACTACGGCTGCGGCTACGGCGCGCTGCTGGACCACGTGCGCGCGCGCGGCTTCGACTGCGAGTATGTCGGCTTCGACCTCTCCGCACCGATGCTCGATCACGCGCGCGACACCCACCCGCGGGACGCGGCCGCCCGCTTCGTGGGAGAGGCCGAGGCGCTCGAGCCCGTCGACTACGTCGTCGCCAGTGGCATCCTCAACGTGAGGCAGGACGTTCCTGTGGACGACTGGAGGGCGTACGTTCTGAGTGTGATCGGCCGCCTCGGGGCGCTGGGCACGCGGGGCTTCTCGTTCAACTCGCTGACGAGCTACTCGGACGCTGACCGGATGCGGCCGGACCTCTACTACCCGGATCCGTGCGATCTCTTCGACCACTGCAAGCGCGAGCATTCCCGGAACGTGGCGCTGCTGCACGATTACGGCCTGTACGAGTTCACGATCCTGGTGCGCAAGGATGTCTGATCTGACGGATGGACGGGACGTGGTCATCTTCGGCACCGGCGACTTCGCCAGGATCGCCACGGTCTACTTGGATCACGACAGCCCGCACCGGGTGCGTGCCTTCACAGTGCACGAATCCCGCCGGACCGCGGCCGAGCTCCTGGGCCGCCCCGTCGTCGCCTTCGAGCGTCTCCTGGAGACGCACCCGCCCGAGCGGTACGCGATGTTCGTCGCGATCGGCTTTAGCAAGATGAACGCCTCCCGGCGCGCGGTCTACGAGGAGTGCAAGCGACTTGGCTACCAGCTCATCTCGTACGTGAGCAGCGGGGCCAGCCACGTCGGAGACCTGGCGCTCGGCGATAACTGCTTCGTGTTCGAGAGCAACGTGATCCAGCCGTTCGTCCGCATCGGCAACGACGTCGTCCTGTGGAGCGGCAACCACGTCGGGCACGACTCTACGATCGGTGACCACTGCTTCATCGCGTCGCACGCAGTGATCTCCGGCAACGTGACGATCGGGGAGTCCTGTTTCGTCGGCGTGAACGCGACCGTCCGCGACGGGATCACCGTCGCCCCGCGGTGCCTGATCGGAGCCGGCGCGCTGATCATGAGGGACACGAGCGAGGGTGAGGTGTACGCGATGAAGGGCACGCCGGCGCTCAGCATGAAGAGCTGGGATCTGAAGGCCTTCTAGCGTGCGCTGGGAGAAGCAAGGACTGCTACTCGAGGCTCCGGGCGGACGCTGGTGGACCGCGAGCCGCGCGATGGTCCCGATCGCCATGCCGGAGGACGGCGAGCGGATCCTCCTCCACTTTTCGGCGTGCGACACGGAAGGCCGCACCCGGGTCGGCCGGGCGCTGGTGGATCTCGCCGCACCCTCGTGGGCCAAGCTTCAGGCCGAGCCGGTTCTAGACTTTGGCCCGCGCGGCACCTTCGACGACAACGGGGTCACTGCCTGCTCGATCGCCGACCACGGGGGCCGCCGGTTCCTCTACTACAGTGGATGGAACAAGGGTGTCACGGTGCCGTTCTACTTGGCGATCGGATGCGCCGTCAGCGAGGACGGCGGCGCGACGTTCACGAAGGTGTCACCGGCACCGGTGCTCGGGCGCACCCGCTTCGATCCGATCTTCACCACCTCGCCGTGGGTGATCGTCGACGGAGGGCGCTTCCGGATGTGGTACACGTCGTGCGTCGAGTGGCGCATGGAAGGGGGCCGCCCGCACCATCGCTACCGCATCAAGTACGCGGAATCGCGGGACGGCATCGAGTGGCAGGCCGGCGACCGCATCGCGATCGACTTCGCTGGCGACGACGAGTACGCGCTCTCGCGGCCCTGCGTGATCCGCGACCCCGATCGCTACCGGATGTGGTTCTCCCGCCGGGGGGACAGGTATCGAATCGGATACGCTGAGTCGCAGGACGGCCTGCGCTGGACGCGCCTGGACGCGGCGCTTGGGCTCGACGTGTCGGCCGTAGGGTGGGACTCGGAGATGGTCGAGTACCCCTTCGTCTTCGATCAGGGAGGGCGCCGGCAGATGCTCTACAACGGAAACGGCTACGGGGCCAGCGGAATCGGCCGTGCCGTGCTGGTCGCGCGATGAGCGACGTCGTTCCGTTCAACCTCCCGACGCTCGCGGGACGCGAGCTCGAGTACATCCGGGAGGCGATTGCCAACTCGCATCTGTCCGGCAACGGACCATTCGCCGCCCGCTGCGCCGAATGGCTGATGCGAAGGACCGGGACGCGAAAGGCGTTCCTCACCCCTTCCTGCACTACCGCGCTCGAAATGGCCGCGCTCCTGGGCGGCTGCGGACCGGGCGACGAGGTGATCATGCCATCCTTCACCTTCTCATCCACCGCGAACGCGTTCGTCCTGCGCGGTGCCACGCCGGTCTTCGTGGACATCCGCGCGGACACGCTGAACCTCGACGAGCGCCAGGTGGAGGCCGCGGTCACGGCCCGCACGAAGGCCATCGCGCCCGTGCACTACGCCGGGGTCTCGTGCGAGATGGACGCGCTGATGGACATCGCCAGACGCCACCGGCTCCTCGTCATCGAGGACGCGGCGCAGGGCATCCTCTCCTCGTATCGCAGCCGGCCGCTCGGGGCGATCGGCCAGCTCGGTGCGATCAGCTTCCACGAAACCAAGAACATCATCTGCGGCGAGGGTGGGGCACTCCTGGTCAACGAGGAGTCGCTGCTCGAGCGGGCCGAGATCGTCTACGAAAAGGGCACCGATCGCAGCCGCTTCTTCCAAGGGCTGGTGGACAAGTACAGCTGGGTCGACGTCGGCTCGTCATACCCACTCAGCGAGATGAACGCCGCGTTCCTCTGGGCTCAGCTCGAGCGGGCGGACACGATCATCGCGCGCCGCCGCGAGATCTGGGAGACCTACCACCGAGGCCTGGCCGACCTCGAGGCGCGCGAGCTGATCCGCCGTCCGGTGATACCCGACGGCTGCGAGCAGAACGGGCACATCTACTACCTCCTCCTGCGGCCGGGCGCACGGCGCGAGGACTTCATCGCGGCGCTCGGCCGCCTGGGGGTGCGCGCGGTCTTCCACTACGTGCCACTGCACTCGTCCGCGGCGGGGCGCCGCTACGGTCGGGCCGACGGTCCGCTGCCCGTCACCGACGATCTCAGCGAGCGGCTCGTACGCCTGCCCCTCTGGCATGGCCTGGAGGACGCCACGGTAGCCCGGGTGATCGAGGCGGTGCACCGGGTGCTCCAGCCGTCCGCCACTTGAAGGCGCGGGCTCTCCGGCTCCTGAACGGCCTCACCGGGGTGCTCGTCGCCCTCCTCGTGATCGAGATCGTGTTCCATGTCGCCGGCGTGTCGTTCCCGGTCTTCTACGCGCCGGACCGCGACCGCGGGGTCGCGCTTGTCCCGGGCACCGAGGGCTGGTACCGCCGCGACGGCGCGCAGTACGTTCGGATCAACAGCGCCGGCTTCCGCGATCGTGAGAGGGAGAAGATCAAGCCCCAGGGCACGTACCGCATCGCGGTCCTCGGCGACTCGGGAACGGAAGCGATGCAGGTCGCACTAGACGACACGTTCGAGGCTCGCACCGAGCGGGCCCTGGGCGGATGCGGCGGCCTTGCAGGCAGACGCGTCGAGGTCCTCAACTTTGGTGTCTCCTCGTACGGCACGGCCCAGGAGCTGGCCACCCTCCGCACGCGCGTCTGGGAGTACGACCCTGATCTGGTCATCCTCGCGTTCTTCACGGAGAACGACGTCGTGGACAACTACCGGAAATGGGATCCGATCTCGGAACCCCGTCCCTACTTTGCGTTCGACGGAGGCCGGGTCGCTCTCGACGAATCCTTCCGCGCATCGCTCCCGGGCGACTCCTGGCAGCGAAACCTCTACTACCAGTCCATCCGCTACTCGGTGCTCATGCAGGTGGTACACGCGGCCCGCGGCGCGCTCCGGACGGCCGGGCTGCAGCGCCCCGCTCTCCCGCCCGGCGGAACGCTCGATCAATACCAGGTCTACCGCGACCTCTACCGCGAGCCGACCGACCCAGATTGGCGCGAGGCCTGGCGCATCACCGAGGCGGGACTGGGACTCATGCGCGACGAGGTTCGTGCTCGCGGCCGATCGTTCCTCCTAATGACGATGACGACCGAGCTCCAAATGCTGCCGGACCCGTCGCTCGCCGAGGGGCTCATGCGCGAGCTCGGCGTGAACGACGTCTTCTACCCCGAGCGGCGCCTGCAAGCATTCGCGCAGCGGACGGGCATCCCGATCCTCGCGCTGGCGCCCGAGATGCGGCCGCGCGCGCTCGCAGAGAAGGTGTATCTCCACGGACAGGGCACCGTGCCCGGGCACGGACACTGGAATGCCCTCGGTCACGCAATGGGAGCGGATCTCCTCAGCACGAAGATCTGTGGGGAGCTGGTCCGGCCCTAGAGCACGCCTTGCGGCATGTCCACGCGAGCGCGGCCCGGATACGCAGCGAGGCGCACCTTGCTCTCGGCACCCACGAGGTGGTTACCGAGCACAAGGTGGTCCATGTCCGTGTAGGCGAAGCAGTTGTACGCCTCGGCCGGAGTGTTCACGATCGGCTCGCCGCGGATATTGAAGGAGGTGTTGAGCAGCACCGGGACGCCGGTGAGCGCGCCGAAGGCGGAGATCAGCGCGTGGTAACCGGGGTTCTGCGCGAGTGTCACGGTCTGGATGCGAGCGGTGCCGTCCACGTGCGTGACAGCCGGTATGACGGAGCGCATCTCCGGACGCACGGGCGCGACGATCAGCATGTACGGGCTCTCGCCGTCCAGCTCGAAGTACTCGCTCGCCGCTTCCGCCAGCACGGACGGAGCGAATGGCCGGAACTGCTCACGATGCTTGATCTTGGTGTTCACGATGTCCTGCATGGCGATGTCGAGCGGGCTTGCCAGGATGCTGCGCGATCCGAGGGCGCGTGGGCCGAACTCCATCCGGCCGCGGAACCAGCCGATCACCTTGCCCTGCGCGAGGAGAGCCGCGACCTCGGCGATCAGCTCTTCATCGGTCAGTGTCCGGTAGGGCAGCCCATGGCCATCGAGGAACGCGCGGATCTCGTCGCCGGAGAACTCCGGACCAAGGTAGGCATGCTCCATCACCGGACGTGGTGCGCCGAGCAGAGTGGTATGCACAAAGACAGCGGCGCCGAGAGCCCCACCCGAGTCTCCTGCGGCGGGCTGCACCCAGAGCTCCCGCATCTGGGACTCACGGAGGATCCGCCCGTTCGCCACGCCGTTCAGCGCAACGCCGCCAGCCATCACGAGCCGCGAGAGACCGGTCTCCCGGTGCAGGTGGGCGACCGCGGCGAGGAGCGTCTCTTCGACCACCTGCTGGACGCTGGCCGCGATGTCCGCGTAGCGCTCGTCCATCGGCGCGTCCGGCTCGCGGGCGGGCCCGAACAGCTCGCGGAACTTGGGGGACATGGTCTCGAGCCGGCGGTGGTAGGCGAAGTACGACATGTCGAGGCGAAAGCTCCCGTCGAGCTTCACGTCGATGAGCCTGCGCACGAGGTCCACCTGGGACGGCTTTCCATAGGCCGCGAGGCCCATGACCTTGTACTCGCCCTCGTTCACCTCGAACCCAAGATGCGCGGTGAACGCGCTGTAGAAGAGCCCCAGCGAATGCGGGAACCGGATCTCGTGGGTCAGCTCGAGCGAGGAGCCGCGGCCGACGCCGTAGGTCGTGGAGGCCCACTCCCCCACGCCGTCCGTCGTCAGGATGGCGGCCTCCTCGAACGGAGACAGCAGGAACGCCGACGCCGCGTGGGACAGGTGGTGCTCGGAGAAGTAGAGCGGGCCGCGATAGCCTGCCAGCCCTGCGCGGATCGAGTTCGAGATGAAGAGCCGCTCCCTGAGCCACGGCGGCATGGCCGCCTGGAAGAGCCCAAGCGAGCGTGGGAATGTGTCCACCACCGACGCGAGGATCCGCTCGAACTTCAGTAGTGGCTTCTCATAGAAGGCGACTGCGTCGAGCGCGCCGGCGTCGATGCCGGCGGCGCGTAGGCAGTAGGCGATGGCCTGGACCGGGAAGCCACTGTCGTGCTTGCGCCGCGAGAAGCGCTCCTCTTCCGCCGCGGCGACGATGATGCCGTCCTTGAGGATCGCCGCAGCGGCATCGTGATAGAAGCATGAGATGCCGAGGACGTACACCTACGACTGCCGGTCGAATGAGTCCCGGGCCAGAGGAGGACGGGGGCTCCAATACGTGAGCGCGCGAGGGGAGGATCTCGGCAGGAGCGACGTGCGCGTGAGACGAACGATCGCCCAGGTCATCGGAACGATCGTGAGGTACACGGCCAGCAGGATGATCTGGGTCTGACGAAGGGAAGAGCGGCCGGCTAGATCGAGCCACCAGGCCCAGAGCCGCCGCGGCACCGACCTCGGCACGGGAGCGCCCTGCGGTGGCAGGCGGCCGGCCACCGTCTCGAGGACTGCGCTCCAAAAGGAAACCAGCACCGTGCCGAGAAAGCCGGTCGCAAGGACCGCGACGAGCGCTGGCGCATGCTCCCAGGCCAGCGAGATACCTCGCAGCAGGAACGCTGTCAGCAGCAGCCCGACGGCTAGCGCGAAGAGGCTTCTCACGCGCGACTGTCGTGCCGGCTCAAAAGAGCGGGTAGAGGAACGGGAGCACCGTCGCTGACTGCGCCACCACGAGCAGACCACTGACCACGACCAGCGTCAGCACGAATGGCACGAGCCACCAGCGTGCCCCGCGGCGCAGAAAGTGCCAGAGCTCGACGAGGATCTGAAGACGGTAGATCGCGACGACCTCCACACCAAATCGGC
>SHVL01000054.1 GCA_009694305.1 Thermoleophilia bacterium | reverse complement strand
GGATCGAACGATCGCTGCTCCGCAACAGCCTGACAGCCTCGAGGCGGAACTCCGGTGAATACGACGGCATCTTCTTCGGCATGACAGACATCCTTCCCGACCGAGCGGCGCTCAGTCAGAACATGTCCACCAAACCGGGGGAAGTCCACCGTGCGTGGCGACGTCACCCACCTGGAGCGGGTCGAACGACCCTCATCGTGGCCTTGGCCACTCGCGGAAGGTGGGACGGTAACGTAGCCTGCGACCCTCTGCCGAGCCATTCGCAACAGCCTCAGCAGCCCGGACTTGGGTACGTGACGACCAGTTCACCCTAGAGCGCCAGACCCGGCTCCTCCAAGATCTCCTTGACGCTGCGCAAGAACTCCGAGGCCGTGGCGCCGTCAACGGCTCGGTGGTCGCACGAAAGGGTCAGCTCCAGCCGCGGCCGAATGGCGAGCTGGCCCGCCTCGACGACGGCCCGTTCCTCCACGGCACCCACCGCAAGGATCGCGACCTGGGGCGGGTTGAGCACCGCGAAGAAGCGATCGACGCCGTACATGCCGAGATCGGAGATCGTGAACGTGCCCCCCACGAGGTCGTCCGGCAGGAGCTTCCCTGCACGTGTGCGGAAGACCAGGTCGGCCCGATCCGCGGCGATCGCAACGACGGACTTGCGCTCAACGCCTCGGATCACCGGGACGATCAGGCCGTCCATGATGGCAACGGCGATGCCGATGTTGACCGTCGAGAAGATCCGCACCTGGTCTACCTCGTAGTGGGCGTTCAGCGCCGGGTGCTGGAGGAGTGCGACTGCACACACCTTCGTCAGCACATCCGAGTACGTCGGACGCGGCGACCCCTCCTGCGTCCGCTCGAGGAGCAGCTCGCGGAGTGCACTCACCCGGCCCATGTCCGCGGACATCGAGATGGCGAAGTGCGGTGCCTCCCACGCTTGCGTCAGGCGCTGGGCGATCGCGCGGCGGATCGGCGTCAGCGGGACGACCACGCCGGTGGCGGCGTCCAGCGGGGCCGCGTACGCCGCCGCTGCTTCGACCGGCGCCGGCAGCGTCGGCTCCGCTGCGGCCCGCTCGACGTCTTCCGCGACGATGCGGTCGTCCGGGCCCGTCGGCGTTACCCGACTCAAGTCGATCCCACGCTCCTTCGCCAGCTTCCGCGCCGCCGGCGACGCCTTGATCCGATTCGTCAGTGTCGGCACCTGCGCCGGCGCGGCCAGAGCCACCGCCGCCAGGCCGTCGCCCGCCGGCGTAGACGCCTCGCCAGCCTCGGCCGCCGTTCCGGACGCCGCGATGAAAGCACTGATCTCGGCGTCTGACACCGACTCATCGGCGACGACCGCAAGCAACCCCCCGACCGGCAGGACGTCGCCGGGCTGGGCGACCTTGCGGCGCAGAATCCCGGCGGAGGTCGCCTCGACGACGCCCGAGATCTTCTCGGTCTCGACCTCGGCGATCTCGTCACCGACGCTCAGGTCGACGCCCTCCTCGACGAGCCACTTGCCAAATGTACCCTCCGTCATTGAGAGGCCCCACTTCGGCATCCGGAGCTTTGCAATCGTGTGAGCGCTCATGCCCCTGCGACGACGGTGCCGACCATCTCGCGCACCGCTGCCGCAACCCGCTCCGGGGTCGGGAGATACATATCCTCGAGCGGCGGCGAGAACGGCACGGGTGCGTGCGGCGGCGTCACCATCTGCGGCGGCGCGTCGAGCAGGTCGAAGGCGTTCTGTGCGACGAGCGCCAGGATGTCGGCGGCCAGGCCGCACCGCGGATACGACTCATCGACGACGACGAGACGGCCCGTCTTCTCGACGCTACGGTAGATCGCCTCGTCGTCAAGCGGCGAGGTCGTTCGTAGGTCGATCACCTCGCAAGCGATTCCCTCGCGCGCCAGCTGCTCAGCCGCGCGCGTGCAGACGTGCACGAGGTTCCCGACCGTCACGATTGTCACGTCGCTGCCTTCACGGACGGTCTTCGCCACGCCGAAGGGAATGGTGTACGACTCCTCGGGCACGTCAGCCTCGAGCGTGTACATCGCCTTGTGCTCGCAGAAGATGACCGGGTCGTCATCGCGAATCGCCTGGATCAGAAGGCCCTTGGCATCGTACGCATTCGACGGAATCACAACCTTCAGGCCTGGGATGTGAGTCAGAATCGGGTAGAGCGCCTGTGAGTGCTGCGACGCGGCGCGGAGTCCAGCGCCGTACATCGTTCGGATCACGACCGGCGTCACCGCCTTACCACCGAACATGTACCGGAACTTCGCGGCCTGGTTGTAGACCTGGTCGAAGCAGACGCCGAGGAAGTCGATGAACATCAGTTCGGCAACCGGTCGCAGCCCGGAGGCAGCGGCGCCGATCGCGCAGCCGATGAATGCCGACTCCGTGATCGGGGTGTCGAGCACGCGGTCGGGATACTTGCCCTTGAGGCCTTTTGTCACGCCGAGCGGCCCACCCCAGGCATCTTCCTCGCCGTCGCTGCCAGAGCCACCCGCAACGTCCTCGCCGATCACGATCACGGTCGGATCGCGTCGCATTTCCTGGTCCAGCGCCTCGTTGATCGCAAGCTGGATACTGAGCATCCTCGCCATTCCGCGAGCCCCTGTCTTCTAGTAGGACACGTATACGTCGGTCAAGAGGTCGGACTCGTCGGGCCAGGGTGCAGCCTTGGCCTCGGTGACGGCGTCGTCGATCAGGGTCCGGACTTCCTGCGCGATGGCCGCCAGGTGCCCCAGTTCGACAAGACCCGCGGAGGTCACGCGCCCGACGAACTGCTCGATACAGTCGCGCCCGCGCGCGTTCTCGACCTCACTCGAGCCGCGATACGCCTGCGCGTCGCCTTCGAAGTGGCCATAGAAGCGGTCGACTTTGCACTCGACCAGTGACGGCCCGTCTCCGCGGCGGGCGCGCTCGATGGCATGGCCCACTGCCTCGCGCACGGCGAAGAAGTCGCGGCCGTCGACGACGATGCCCGGCATCCCGAACCCGTCGGCGCGCTTGGCCACGTCATCGATCGCCTGGTGGTACGTCGCCGGTGTGGCCTCCCCATAGCCGTTGTTCTCGACGACGAAGATCAGCGGCAGCTTCCAGACCGCCGCGAGGTTGAGCGACTCGAGAAACGTGCCCTGGTTCGATGCGCCGTCACCGAGGAAGCTGACGCCGACCTCCTTCGTTCCGCGGATCTTTGCGGAGAGGCCGATGCCGCAGGCGAGCGGCGCGCCCGCGCCGACGATCCCGTTGGCGCCGAGCATGCCCTTGTCGAAGTCGGCGATGTGCATCGAGCCGCCCTTGCCGTGGCAGAGCCCCGTCTTGCGGCCGTAGAGCTCAGCCATCATCGCCTTCACGTCGCAGCCCTTGGCGATCGCGTGGCCGTGCCCCCGGTGGGTACTCGTGATGCGGTCGCCGTCGTCGAGATGGCAGCAGACACCGGCGGCGACCGCCTCCTCGCCGGCGTAGAGATGCACGAAGCCAGGAATCTCGCCCAACGCCATCTCGAGGTGGATCCGCTCCTCGAACTCGCGAATCGTCGTCATGACGCGATACGCGGACAGCAGCGCCTCGCGATCCAACGGGTGTGAATTATCGAGCGTCGCGTTCACGCAATAACCCCCCATATCTTGATTCCGGCCGATTAGGATTCCGCGGTTGGTCTGGGGACGGATGATAGTGAAAGAGCTCTAACGGGTCTACCCTAATCGGCGTTTCGCAGTTGGTGGGCACCCAGGGTGAACCTGGAGTCGGAGGCCACGCGCGGGCAGCGCGCCGCTCGCCTGCAGATCACCCCTCGACGATGTTCCAGCCGCGCGCGTCGTCGCCGTACGCCTCCCAGCCGGTCTCGGTGACGACGACGGTATCCTCGATCTTTACGTAGCCGACGCCGGGCGCCTTGAGGTCGGTCTCGATCGAAAGCACCATGCCCGCCTCCAGCGGCCGGTCGCGGTAGGCCGCCGGATAGCGAACCGCGCCGGTGTCAGTCAAGCGCGGTGCCTCGTGGCTGATGAGACCCATCCCGTGCGCGAGGAAGACGGTTTGGTCACCATGAGGGAGCCCGGCGCGCTCGGCGAGCGCCGACTCGTAGATTTCGCCGCCCAAGGCACCACGCCGGATCGGCGCCCGGGCGGCGGCCTGGATCGCGTGCACCTCATCGAGCAGTTCGCGTAGTTGCGCCGTCGGCTCGCCGAGGACGGCCATCCGCGCGAGGTCGCCGAGATAGCCGTGGCTCTGGCCGCCGGAGTCGAGTGAGAGGCTCGCGCCGCGCTCCCAGCGCGCCTGGGAGGGGGCGCGGTTGAAGCTCGCCCCGGTCGCGACGAGGCAGTACTCGAAGTCGAGGCCGCGCATTTCCTCCTCCCGGCGTAGCCGGTCGACGAGCGCACGTGTCGTCACGCCCGGCTCGCCGGACTGCATCGTCGCGACGATCGACGCGACGATCTCCTCGGCGGCGGTGCGGAGAATCGCTAGCTCGCGCGGCGTCTTGACTGCGCGCAACTCCTCCAGGAACGGGTGCGCCTCGACGAACGTGGCGTGCGGGAGCCGGCGAGCGAGTTCGTCGCGGAAGGTGACCGGGACGAAGGAATGCTCGAGCGCGATCGCGCCGCTGTCGAGCCCGAGGCGGCACAGACAGTCAGCCACGGCCGCCGCGCTCTCGGCAGAGGTCTGGACCGTGTCGACGACGGTCGGCACCCAGGGTGGCTCGGCCTCGTGCTGCCATGCGTCGAGCTCGTGCCCGATCGCGAACGCGTTCTCCGGCCGGCCGCTCACGTAGCCGAGAGCAGGCACGAAACGGTCGACGCCGATCGCGTCGAAGCGCTCGAAGAAGATGCTGTAGTAGCCGAGGAGATACCGGACGTTGTGGCGGGACGTCGCGACCACTGCGTCGACCGCCGATGCGCTGAGCAGCGCGTCGAGCTTCTCGTTGTCGAAGGGCCGGCTCGCCACGGAATCAAGCCCCGAATCGATCTCGGCGCACATGCACAGCGAATGTACACCTACGTCGTTGCAACGCAAAGATCGTCTGGCCCGCTGACGCTTCGGCATCTGGCAGTGGCGTCAGTCACAGCGGTGAGCCTCCAGCAACGTTGATCACCTGGCCGACGACGTAGTTCGCTTCATCAGAGGCCAGAAAGGCCACGACCGCGGCCACGTCGGCGGGCGTGCCGGGCAGCGAGGACGGAACTGCGGCGAGGGCTCGCTCCCGTGTCTCCGCCGGGACAGCCTGTGTCATCGGCGTGTCGATGAAGCCGGGCGCGATGGCGTTCACCGCAACGCCGTACCGCGCCAGCTCGAGGGCCGCCGTCTTCGTGAGCCCGATGACTCCCGCCTTCGCCGCTGCGTAGTTGGCCTGGCCGACCATGCCGTACGCGCTCACAGAGGTGATGTTGATGATGCGGCCAGCCTTCCGAGCTCGCATGAAGCGGCTTGCGGCGCGCGTCAGGTAGAAGACGCTTGAGAGGTCGACCGCGATAACCTCGTCCCACTGCTCGTCGGTCATCTTGTGGAGCATCGCGTCACGGTTGATCCCGGCGTTGTTGACGAGCACGTCAATGCAGCCAAACCGCTCGACCGTCGACGAGACGAGCTCCTCGCACTCTGCTGCCGAGGCGACGTTCACGGGCCGGCCGAGCGAGTCGTTCCCACAGGCCGCGGCCACCTTCGCGGCACTCTCGCCGTTCAGGTCGGCGCACACGACCGTGGCGCCTTCCTCCGCGAGCTTCCTCGCAATGCCCTCACCGATGCCTCTCCCGGCGCCGGTGACGATTGCGATCTTGTTGGCCAGGCGCGGTTGACGCGATGCTGGCATGTCTTCCCTCCAGTCGATTGGTACGCCGGAGCTGCCCGGCGTCGCCTGACAGCCACCAGCGACCGACGCACAGGCTTCGGAACGGCCGCTCAGGGCCGCTCGAACACTGCGGCCATGCCCTGCCCGCCGCCGATGCACATCGTGACGATGCCGCGCTTCTTGCCCAGCCGCTCGAGGGCGTGCAAGAGCCTGACCGTGAGGATCGCGCCGGTTCCGCCGACGGGATGGCCGAGCGCGATCGCGCCCCCGAAGACGTTGACCCTGGCGGGGTCGATGCCAACGTCACGGATGACGGCCACCGCCTGCGCCGCGAACGCCTCGTTCAGCTCGATCAGGTCGATGTCGTCGAGCGTGAGCCCGGCGCGCTCGACGGCCTTCGGAATCGCGAAGGCGGGGGCGTAGCCCATCAGGTCGGGCTCGATCCCGCTGACGGCCCACGAGCGGAGGAAGAGGCGCGGCTCGATCCGTCGGCGCTTCGCCTCCGAGGCGTGCATCAGCACCATCGTGGCCGCCCCATCGTTGATGCCGGACGAGTTGCCCGCCGTGACGCTGCCGCCGTCCATGAACGCGGGCTTCAGCTTCGCCAGCTTCTCGGCAGTCACGTCCGGCCGAGGATGCTCGTCACGCCGGAACAGCTCGTCCGACCCGGGCACCTGGACGGGGACAATCTCCTCTTCAAAATAGTTGGCCTCGATCGCACGCGCCGCACGTAGCTGGCTCTCCAGCGCGAAGGCGTCCTGCGTCTCACGGGAGACCTCGTAGCGCTCGGCGACCTTCTCTGCGGTCACACCCATCACGTAGTGACCCCAGGGATCGGTGAGGATCGACTGTGTGCCGTCAATGAGCTCACGCGATCCGATGCGCCAGCCGTCGCGCGCGTGGTAATCGAAGAAGGGCTGACGCGAAAGGCTCTCGTTGCCGCCCGCGACCGCGATCTTCACGTCTCCGGTCGCCACCTCCTGAGCAGCAGTGACGATCGCCTGCAGCCCGGAGCTGCAGAGCCGGTTGACGTTCATGGCGGTGGAGGAGGCTGGGATGCCGGCGGCAAGTGCCGCACGCCGCGCGTTGTACGCGTCGGGCCCGACCTGGCCCACCTGCCCGAGAACGACCTCCTCGACCTCCTCGACATCGAGCCCGACCCGTCGGACCGACTCCTGGATGCAGATTGCGGCAAGCGCATACGCGTCGATGTCCTTGAGGCTCCCCGCATACCGGCCGATCGCGGTCCTCACGCCACCGACGATCGCAACGTCGTCTCCGTTCCAGTTCATCGTTCTCGCTTCCTCTCTCTCATGCACTCAGGCACACGTTGGCTGGCAAACTTGTTGTTCACGAAGCCCGGAGCGGCTCGGCCGAGTGGGCGTGCGCGATCCCGCCACTCCGAGGCACGGTCTCAGCTTCCCCGTCTCGAGATCTCGTCCTGCCGCAGCTCACGCCTGAGGATCTTGCCGGTCGGCGTCTTCGGCAGCTCGTCGAGAACGGTGATCTCACGCGGATACTTGTACGCCGCCATGCGCTCCTTGCAGAACGCAATCAGCTCAGGCGACGCTGCACTCTGGCCGCGCCTCAGGCTCACGAAGGCAATCACCGTCTCGCCCCGGTAGGCGTCGGGCACACCGACGACGGCCGCCTCCCGGACGGCAGGATGGCCGTAGAGGACGTCCTCGACCTCGCGAGGCCAGACCTTGTAGCCGGACGCGTTGATCAGGTCCTTCTTGCGGTCGACGATGTAGAACCAGCCGTCTTCGTCCATGAACCCGACATCACCGGTGTACAGCGCGCCGTCCGGAAACGCCGACGCCGTCTCCTCGGGCTTGTTCCAGTAGCCGGGCACGACCTCGGGGCCGCTCAGGACGAGCTCGCCCACCTCACCGACGGGAAGCTCGCATCGCTCGTCGTCGACGATCCTGCAGATCGTGTTGAAGATCGGAAGGCCCACCGACAGCGCACCCGACGTCGGATCGACAGGGGCGCGTCGGTCGAACGGAACCATGTGCGTCGGAGAGGTCGTCTCGGTGAGCCCGTACACCGTGCGGATGTACGTGCCGAACTGCCGCTCGTACGCCTCGACGGTCGAGGGCGCGATCGCCGCCCCTCCACTGTAGGCCTTCGAGAGTGACGAAATGTCGTGCTCGGCGGCGGCCGGATGGTTCATCAGTGCCAGGTACACGGTGATCGAGGCGACCGTGAACGTGGCCCGGTGGCGCTCGATCATGTCGAGAATGACGCCTGCATCGAAGCGGTACGCGAGCACAAGCGGCACGGGGACGAGCGTGGCAACCGCGATATGAGCGACGAGACCGGTGATGTGAAAAAGCGGTGCGACGCCGAGGACGACGTCCTGCTCGTTCAGGTGGATCCAGTCGCGATAGGACTGCGCGTTGAAGACGACGTTCCCGTGCGTGTTCATCGCGCCCTTCGGTGGGCCGGTCGTACCCGAGGTGTAGGTCAGAAAGGCGATGTCCTCGCGTGCCAGCGGCGCCACGGCCGGTGCTTCGCCCTCGTGGGCGCGGGCCAGGTCGAGCAGGTCGTGGACGGAGTCGGCACGCCGCCGCTCGATCCCGTGGAGGAGAGCCGGCCGCGCGCCGGCGAGCAGGTCGAGCTCGGAGGTGGTGACCACGACGCTCACCGACGTGTTCGACAGGACGTGGGCTGCAACCTCGAGGTAGAGCGACTCGAGGGTGACGAGCGCCGCGGCGCCGGAGTCGTTCAGCATGAACTCGAGCTCGCGCTCCTTCAGCATCGGATTGACCGACACCAAGATCCCGCCGAGCTTCCAGGTAGCCAGCTCCGCGATCACGAACTGGGGGATGTTCTGGAGGTACACGGCGACGCGCTCACCGGGTTGCACGCCGAGCTCCCGGAGACCGACGGCAAGCCCGTCCGAGAGACGATCGACCTCGGCGAAGCTCAGCGTCGAGTCGAAGTAGTGGAGAAAGGGCCGCTCGGCGGCGCGGGCGACCGCCGCCTTGAACATCTCGAGGCCGTTCTCGAACTCCGCCTCGATGTCGCTCGGCAGGCCCTGCTCGTACCGGGCCAGCCACGGTCGCTGGTCGTACACGCTCAGCTCGGGACGCAGATCACACCTCGGGCGCGTGCTGCTGCGCAGGGCCGATAGTCTGTCCCGATGCTGGCCTAGCGCCCGGCAAGCTCGACCTCAGGGCTGCCTCGCACCCGACGAGCCGAAGCGCGAGCCGGCTGTACTGCTCAGCGATCTCCTGCGGCGCCGCCGGCCCGCCGGGGCGGTACCAGCTAGCGACGGCGGTGCACATGGTAATGACCGCGCGCGTAACATCATCGCTTCTCCACTCTCGACGGGTTGCTAGACGACGGCAATAGGTCGAATCATCGATCCGGTGGCACCACGAATCTTCAGGCCACACGCAATGAACAGGAACTCGTACTGCTTATCCGCGGCAAGATCCTCCAGGTAGACCATCTCGACGATGTGAATGCCGTGTTCGATCAGGAGGACCGTATGGACGATATGGGGGTTCTCGGGATCCGCCGATGGAAGCTGTTCGAGGGACTCCGTGTCGCCTCCGACCACCACAGCCCCCTGATCCGCGAGCCAGCGTGCTGCGTCCGCGTTGATCCCCGACCCGAAGTACGGCTTCATCCGCTCGCCGTCGGGGTAGAGACTGCAGTAGCCCGTCCGGATCAGGACCGCATCTCTGGGACGCAATTCCGTGCTCTGCGCCGCGAGCGCATCCTTCAGGTCCCCGCTCGAAATGCCCTCTGAACCCTCGAGGACCTTCACGCCTTTGTGGCCGGCCACATCGATCAGAACACCGCGCGTGATGATCGGAGGCAGCGCGCTCGCATCCCCTTTCAGCGGCCCCCAGTCGCCAAGATGGTCGTCGGCCGAGAACCCGCCATGCCAGTGATTGTCCTCGCCAACCGTGACGTGCGCGAATGCGTCGATGTGTGTACCGGAATGGACCGTCCCCATCACGAGTTCGCTGATGAAGGACATGTTCGCGCTGTTCCGCGTCTTCAGCCATTCCTGATCACCCTGGTTGCGAATACCGCGTGGCGTGCGGAAGCTGACAACCTCCATCTGCGGATGAGCGGGATGAATCGGCATCCCGCGAAAACGCTCCACCTCGAGGTCGTAGATCCGCCCCTGCGTGACGCTGCGCAGCGCAGTAAGAACGTCAGTCCGGCTCAGATCACCGGCCGGACCGACCTCACCCTCTCGTCCAACGGTCGTGAAGGCCCGCGTCGAATCACCCGTGGTCATGTGACCCTCCAAGCTCGTCATAGCCCAACTGACCGACCAACCGCTCAGCCGTACCTGCGACATTAGGCGTTTGCCGAGCCACCGTCAAGGCCCGACCGTGAGCCGCCCTACCGGTCGCGCGTGCGTGGTCGCGCAGGGCGATCGGTCTACGCTGCCCGATCTCTCTGAGCAGTAGTGCCGGCCATGAGCACCGTGGAGGGTTCCGGGCGCTGGCGGTCGCTCGATCTCGGGGCGAGGCTAGCCTTCCTCTCTCCTCCAGGTTGAGGCACGGCGGGTAGCCCTCCTCGCCAACTCGTCGAGCACTAGCCCCTTCCTCGACACCGCCAACGGCCTGCGCGACCGGCCGACACGCACACACTGCCCGGATGCGGTTTAATCCATTGGGTAGTGTGCCCTTCAACCTGTAGCTCGCCACGCTCCGACCGAGAGCCGTGGGCGCACAAGGAGCCGGGACCGTGGATATGTTGACCGCGCGTACCGAGTCTCCTGCCGAGACGGTACTTCTCCAATGACGGATACGCCCATCCGGGTCTTGCTCGCGAAGATCGGCCTCGACGGCCATGACCGCGGTGTCAAGATCGTCGCGCGCGCGCTCCGTGACGCAGGCATGGAAGTTGTCTACACCGGTCTTCATCGCACTGCCGCGGAGGTCGTGGCGACAGCGATCCAGGAGGACGTCGACGTGATCGGCGTAAGCCTGCTCTCGGGCGCACACATGACCCTCTTCCCGCAGATCATCGAACTCATGAAGGAGCAGGGGGTGTTCGACCGCCACATCCTCATGGGCGGCGGTGTGATGCCGGACGAGGACGTCGAGACTCTGAAGGAGCTGGGCGTGCAGGCGATCCTCGGGCAGGACACTCCGCCGGACGCGATCGTCGAGTGCGTCCGCGCGCTCGTCCTGGCACGCCAGCGCACCGTCTAATGGAGCAGTGGAGCTGGCCGCCACAGCGCGACGATTCGTATCGGTCACCCGTGACCGACGAGCGCGACCTGTCGCGAGAAGCAACAGCGACGCCGTGAGCGCCGCCGCCTGGACAGAGCTCCTTGAGCGAGCACGGGGAGGCCACGTTCCCTCGATCTCCCGGCTCATCTCAGGACTCGAGTCCCGCCAGCCGGGAACGTCCGAGGTGCTCACGGACGTCTACGCCGCCGGTGGCCGGGCGCACGTCATCGGGATCACGGGCTCACCGGGAGCGGGCAAGAGCTGCCTCGTGAACGCACTTCTTGGTGAGTTGCGCGGGCGAGGCATGCGAGTCGCCGTCATCGCGGTCGATCCGTCGAGCTCGCTGACCGGCGGCGCGATTCTCGGCGACCGCATCAGGATGCAGGATCACGCGCTCGACCAGGGGGTGTTCGTCCGCTCGATGGCGACCCGCGGCCGGCTCGGCGGCGTCTCGCGCGCGACGGTCGACGCTGTCGCCGTGCTGGATGCGGCCGGTTGGGACACGGTGATTGTCGAGACGATCGGTGTCGGGCAGGACGAGCTCGAGATAGTCCGCATCGCCCACACCACGGCGATCGTCTCGGTCCCCGGCCTCGGCGACGATATCCAGGCCATCAAGGCAGGTCTGCTCGAGGTGGGGGACATCCACGTCGTCAACAAGGCCGATCGGCCGGGGGCAGACCGAACTGCAGCGGAGCTGACGGGAATGCTGATGCTCAGTGACCTGCGAGCGAGCGGCTGGACCCTACCGGTGCTCCTTACAGTTGCGCTCGACGGCACCGGCCTGCCGGAGTTCGCGGACGCGCTCGCGGGGCACCTCGCATGGCTGCGCAGCTCGGGCGAGCTCGTGCGGCGGGAGCGGGTCGCCGCTGCCGCGAGCATCCGTGCCATCGCGAAAGAGCTTCTCATCGAACGCATTCAGGATCCGGCGGTGGGATCGCGCTTCGACGAGCTAGTCGAGGCCGTAGCCGCCCGCCGGACCGACCCGACCAGCGCCGCCCGCATCCTCGTCGACGGCGTTGCCCGACCTTCCGACCTCAACCCGGAGAAGACCCTATGAGCGCCACGCCAGACGAGCTGACCACCCTTATCACCGACGCAGTCAGGCAGGCCGTCGAAGACGACGTCAAGTCGTGGGAGGACGATGAGCTCGCGTCGTTTCTCGCGCGGCACCCGGAGTCACAAGAGGAGTATCTGTCCGGTTCGCGCCGAACCGTGAAGCGTGTCTACACGCCGGCCGATGTCGCCGACATCCCCTGGGAGGACATCGGCCTGCCCGGCCGTTTCCCGTTCACGCGCGGGCCATACCCGACGATGTACCGCGGCAGGCCATGGACGATGCGTCAGATTGCCGGCTTCGGCACGCCCGACGAGACGAACGAGCGCTTCAAGTACCTCATCGCCCAGGGCCAGACGGGACTCTCGGTCGACTTCGACATGCCCACGCTGATGGGCATCGACTCCGACGACCCGCGCAGCGTCGGCGAGGTCGGCCGCGAGGGCGTAGCGATCGACGTGCTCGATGACATGGATGACCTTTTTGCGGGGATCGACCTCGAGGAGATCAGCGTCTCGATGACGATCAACCCATCAGCTTGGATCGTGTTCGCCCTGTATGTCGCACTCGCGGAGCGGCGCGGGCTCGATCTCAACAAGCTCTCCGGGACGATCCAGGCCGACATCCTCAAGGAGTACATCGCGCAGAAGGAGTGGATCTACCCCCCGGAGCCGAGCATGCGCATCGTGCGCGACTCGATCGCGTTCGCTGCGGGACGGATGGCCCGCTACAACCCGATCAACATCAGCGGCTACCACATCTCGGAGGCAGGGGCGACACCGCTCCAGGAGGCCGCGTTCACGATCGCGATGACACGCACGTACGTACAGGAGGTTGTAAACGCGGGGGTCGACATCGACGCGTTCGCGTCGCGCCTGTCGTTCTTCTTCGTCTGCCAGGCGGACTTCTTCGAGGAGATTGCAAAGTTCCGGGCGCTGCGACGGGTCTACGCCAAGATGATGAAGGAGGAGTTCGGCGCAACCAACCCGGAGTCGATGCGGATGCGGTTCCACACGCAGACCGCGGCGGCCACCCTGACGAAGCCGCAGCCGCTGAACAACATCGTGCGCACAGCGCTGCAGGCGCTCGCGGCGGTGCTCGGCGGGACACAGTCGCTCCACACGAACGGCCTCGACGAGGCATACGCGATCCCGTCCGAGCTTGCCATGAAGGTCGCGTTGCGGACTCAGCAGATCATCGCCGAGGAGACGAACGTGACGCAGGTAATCGACCCGCTCGGCGGCTCGTACTATGTCGAGGCGCTCACCCGCGACTTCGAGCAGGGTATCCACGAGTACCTCGACAAGATCGAGGCGCTTGGCGGCACCTTGCGTGCGATCGAACTCAACTTCTTCCAGCGGGAGATCGCCGACAGCGCCTACGACTTCGCGAAGCGGAAGGCGGCCGGCGAGCGCACGGTCGTGGGTGTCAACAAATACGTCGACGAGGGCGAGGGTCAGAAGATCGAGGTGCACAAGATCGACCCGACGAGTGAGCGTCGGAAGATCGAGCGCCTCCAGGAAGTCAAGCGCAAGCGGGACAATGAGCGGGTACAAGAGACGCTAGCCGTGCTGCTCGAGACCGCCAAGAATCCGGATGCGAACCTCATGCCCGCAACGATCGAGGCCGTCAAGGCGCAGGCGTCGATGGGCGAGATCGTCAAGACCCTGGAGGGGCTTTTCGGCCGCTACACCGAGACGCCCGTCTTCTGACGACATGAAGAGCTACGTGTGCAACCGAAGGAGCGCATTGGCTGAGTAGCGGTGGATTGTCTGTCGTCTTGCCGAGAGATCGCCGAGAGGATCCTGATTCGGATGCGCGGCGCCTGAGCCGATCGGTACCGACGGCGGGGAGGGGAAGGCGAGTGATCGCAAGCGAACCTCGCATCCCGCGATCGTCCCCGACCACGAGGCTGCGTCGACGCCAATCGCCGATGAGCGGCATGCGCACGCTCTAAAGCAACGGCTCCCGCCCTCATGCCTAGGCGTCGAACGTCGCGATCAGCGCCTCGGCGACGACCTTCAGCGGCCGCCCCGATAGCTGGCTCGCCTTGCGCAGCCGCGCGAACGCGTCCTCCTCGCTCAGCCCCTCCTTCTTCATCAGGATGCCCTTCGCCCGCTCGATCGACTTGCGCGCCGCCAGGGCGTCCTGGAGCGTCTCGACCTCCTCGCGCAACACGCTGAGCTCCTCGAAGCGCGCGCGCGCCGTCCGGATCGCAGGCAGCAGGTCGCTCTCGCGGAACGGCTTCACGAGGTAGCCGAAGACGCCGGCC
>SHVL01000013.1 GCA_009694305.1 Thermoleophilia bacterium | reverse complement strand
CGCTCTGAGCGTCACCCCCTGACACTCCCTCCACCACGTGAACAGCCTCTCCTCTACGTCCTCTCTGGCCATCAGCACCTTTCCAGAGAGGACTACAATCCCTGCAAAACAGGGTATTATGGAGGCGGCGGGAATCGAACCCGCGTCCGCGGACGCACCGAACAGAGCGTCTACGAGCGTAGTTCGCCTTGGATCTCGCCCGACGGCCGGTGGCGAACGACCTACCGGCGGGCCAGTCAATCCTGAAGTGTCGCGCGTCGGGCGATTGACTCTCCCTCTGCGCCAAGCCCGATGGTTAGCGCCGGTTCTGGCCTCGGGCCCAGCCAGAACGGGCGTCGCTAGCTAGTCAGACTAGGCAGCGAGTGCGAGATCTGAACGATTCGCATTTGTGTTGTTTCCCGGTGGATTAACGAGGCCGACCGGGGACCTCGGCTCGCAACTCAGCCGGAGAACCGACCACGTCGAAACCAGGTCGCCCCCGTATGTCATTTGTACTCCCTCCAGTGTAGCCGCAGCAGTCGGATAGCGATAGTCCAGGGTGCGTAGACAAATCCAGGTTCAGGGTAGTGTGTGGGTCGGCATCAACGTAGAGGGGAGGGAACCGTGTCCGAGGTCATGCCACGTCCGTACGAGAATCTCGTCAACCTGCGTAACCGCACACGCGAAGAGGTCAGCAAGGTGGTCATCGGTCAGGGCAATGCGGTTGACCTGCTTCTCGTCGCAGCACTCGCCCAGGGGCACGTTCTGATCGAAGGCCCTCCCGGCAGCGCCAAGACGTTGCTCGGCCGGGCAATGGCGCACGTTCTGGGCACGAACTTCAAGCGCGTCCAGTTCACGCCCGACACAACGCCCGCAGAGATCACCGGTCACAATACGACGAAAATGGGCGAGCAAGTCTTCCTCCAGGGCGTCGCGTTCACGAACGTCCTGCTCGCCGACGAGATCAACCGAACGCCCCCACGGACGCAGGCAGCCCTCCTCGAGGCCATGCAGGAGCACACCGTCACTGTCGAGGGAAAATCGTACAGGCTCCCCGACCCCTTTCTCGTGATCGCAACGCAGAACCCCTACGAGCACGAGGGCATCTATCCCCTGCCCGAATCGCAACTCGACCGCTTCCTGTTCAAGATCGACCTCGAATACTGCGATGTCGAGAGCGAGATCGAGATGCTCCGGCTCCCGCACACGGGTGTCACGCCCGACATGCTCGGAGACATCCAGTCGCTGCTCGGAGTCGTGGGGCTCGACAGTGCCCGTCGTGAGCTCGACGGCACGGAAGTTCCATTCGGCGTGGCCGAGTACATCATCTCGGTCGTACGAAGGACGCGGGAAAATCCCGGACTCGAGCTGGGTGCGAGCTCACGCGCGGCCATCCATCTCCTCAGCGCCTCGAAGGCGCAGGCCCGGCTCGACGGCAGAGACAACGTGACGATCGAGGACGTGCGATCGATGGCGCCGTACGTGCTTCGTCACCGCCTCATCTGCAGGCCCGGCACGACGCCCGACGAGGCACTCGCACTCGCGCTCGACCCGTAGAGCTCCGGTCCGGGCGACGCCGAGACGGCGCCGCCCGGATTGCACGGTTCAGGCGAGAGCCTCCATCAAGGCCCGTTCGGTGAGCACGCGGGCGAGATGAGCCCGGAACTCGGCCGACGCCGCAGTGTCGCTCGCCGGCTCGGCTCCCTCGGCTGCATGAGCGGCAGCCTCGGCCGGCGACGACCCGGCGGCAACCGCCGCTTCGACGCTTGCGGCGCGGAGCGTCGTCCCACCCATGTTCGTGAGCGCCACCGACGCCGACGTCGCGGTGCCGTTGTCGCGGTGAACGATCGCTGCTACGCCCACGGTTGCCCAATCCTGCGCGCGGCGGTGGTATTTGAGATACGACCACCCTGTCGCGTCACCGAGCTTGGGAATCCGGATCTCGGTCAGCAGCTCGCCAGGGCCGACCGCCGTCTGGAAGACGCCGGTGAAGAAGTCGGCGGCAGCAACCGTTCGTTCGCCTCCGGCGCCGACGATCACGAGCTCGGCGTCGAGCGCGAGGATCACGGCCGGGAGATCCGAGGCAGGATCGCCGTGTGCGAGCGAGCCGCCGATCGTGCCACGGTGCCTCACCTGCGGATCACCGACCTTGCCCGCTGTCGAGGAGACAATCGGGCAATGCTCCTGAAGGAGGGGATCACCCTGCACGGCCGCATGTCGCGTGAGCGCCCCGATAGCGAGCTGCGAACCGGCGTCACGCACGTACGCGAGATCGGAGAGGCGACCGATGTCGACCAGCTTCGACGGTCGCGAGACGCGCAACTTCAACGCCGGCACGAGCGAGTGTCCGCCCGCGAGGACCTTCGCGTCGGGATCGGCCCCGAGCAGCGCCAGGGCGTGCTCGACGGATTCCGCCACTTCGTAGTCGAACGATGCAGGGATCACTGCTGTGCCTCCTCGATTGCGCGCCAGACTCTCTCGGGAGTCGCCGGCATCTGAATATCGGTGACGCCGAGATGCGAGAGCGCATCTATGACGGCGTTGATCACGGCGGGCGCTGCGGCGATCGTTCCGGTCTCCCCCACGCCTTTGGCTCCAAACGGATGGTCCGTCGCCTTGGTCTCGGTTCGATCGAGCTCGTACGAAGGGAGCTCCGCGGCGGATGGGACGAGGTACATCGCCATCGTGCCGTTCGCGAGGTTCCCGTCCTCGTCGTAGATCGCCTCCTCGTAGAGCGCGGTGGCAATACCCTGCGTGATGCCGCCGTGCACCTGACCGTCGACGATGAGGGGGTTGACGACAGTGCCGACGTCGTCGATGGCAACGTAGCGGATCAGGCGAGCGTCTCCGGTTCCCGTGTCAACCTCCACGACCGCGGCGTGTGCGCCACCAGGCCAGGAGAAGTTCGGCGGGTCGTACGTCGCCGTCGCCTCGAGGTTCGGCTCCATCCCGTCCGGAAGATTGTGCGCAGCGAACGCAGCCCACGCGGCGCCCTTCACGGTCATCTCCTTGTCGGGCGAGCCCTTCACTGTGAAGGTGCCGGCCTCGTACTCGAGATCGTCGGCCGCCACTTCGAGCTGGTGCGCGACGATCTCGCGCGCCTTCTCGATAATCTTCTCGCCGGCGGACCAGAGCGCCGCACCTCCGACCGGGAGACTGCGACTCCCGTAGGTGTCGAGGCCGTACGGCGAGATGCTCGTGTCGCCGTGCAGCACTTCGACCTCTGATGGATCGCAGCCGAGCTGGTCGGCAACGATCTGCGACCACGCCGTCTCGTGGCCCTGCCCGTGGGGTGACGTGCCCGTGACGACCTGGAACGTCCCCGTGGGAAGGCACCGGATGGTCGCCGTCTCCCAGCCTCCTGCGGCGTAGCGGATCGCGCCGAGGATACGCGACGGCGCGAGGCCGCACATCTCGTTGTAGGTCGAGAAGCCGATGCCGATCTGCTTCGTGTCGCCGCGGTCGCGTCGCGCCTGCTGCTCGGCCTCGAGCTCCTCGAGACCGAGGTGCTCGAGGAGCCGGTCGAGCGACGCGTGGTGGTCGCCGCTGTCGATCGTCAGTCCCGACGCGATCGTGGCGGGGAACTCGGTGATGAAGTTCTTTCGCCGCAGCTCGACCCGATCCATCCCGAGCTCTTTCGCGAGCAGGTCCATCGTGCGTTCGAGAACGTAGGTCGCCTCCGGTCTCCCGGCTCCCCTGTAGGCGTCGGTCGGCGTCGTATTCGTGAAGACACCGGTGAAGGTGACGCTGTAGTTCGGGATCTCGTACGGGCCGGCGTAGATCCAGGCTCCGAGCAACGGGATTCCCGGAGTGACGAGCTGCAGGTACGCCCCCATCGAGGCGATCACGTTTGCGCGCAGCGAGGTGATCTTCCCGTCCTTCGTCGCGGCGAGCTCGAGCGTGGTGACGAAGTCCCGGCCGTGAATCGTCGCAAGGGCATTCTCGGAGCGCTCCTCGATCCACTTCACGGGCGTCCCGAGGCGACGCGCGATGGCGACCGCGAGTAGCTCCTCGGCGTAGACGTCGAGCTTGGAGCCGAAACCACCTCCGACATCGGGCGCGATCACGCGCAGCTTCGTCTCGGACATTCCGAGGGTTGCTGCCGTGAGGAGGCGCAGGATGTGGGGTATCTGCGTCGCCGACCAGAGCGTGACGTCGCCGCCGGGCTCCGGGCGCGCCACGACGCCGCGCGGCTCGATCGCGTTCGGGATCAGCGGCGGCTGGATGTACGTGTGCTTGACGATCACGTCGGCGCTCTCGTCGAACGTGCCGCTCTCGAGCGGCCACACGTACGACACGTTGGTTCCGAGCTCCTCGTGGACAAGCGTGGCACCGTCCTCCGCGGCGGCCGCGACGTCAACGATTGCGTCGAGCACCTCGTAGTCGACGTCGACGAGCTCCGCGGCGTCCACTGCGTGCGCTCGCGTGTCTGCGAGCACCACAGCCACCCCGTCTCCCTGGTAGTTGACCTCGGAGACGGCAAGTGGGAAGTGCTCGGGATTCTTCATGTCCTCCGTCACGGGCCAGGCGCACGGCATCGCAGCCTTCCAGTCGTCGCGCAGATCGGCACCGGTATAGACGGCGACGACACCCTCTGCCGCCTTCGCGGCGGACGTGTCGATCGAGGTGATCCTGGCGTGCGCGTACGGGCTGCGAACGACGACCATCACGACCGTCCCCGGCAGATCGATGTTGTCGACGTACGTTCCCCGCCCGCGAAGCAGAGGGTCGTCTTCCTTGCGCTTGAGTGGAGCGCCGATGCCCCACGTCTCGGTGGCGCTCATGACGTCGCCCCCGCAACCTCGGCGATTGCCTCGACGATGTTGTGGTACCCCGTGCAGCGGCAGAGGTTGCCCTCGAGGCCCGACCGGATGGAATCACGGTCGCCTGCCTCGCCGTTCTCGATCAGCGAGACCGCGGCCATCACCATCCCCGGCGTGCAATACCCGCACTGAAGTGCGTGGTGATCGTGGAAGGCCTGCTGCACCGGGTGCAGCTCGCCCCCCGTGGCGAGCCCCTCGATCGTCGTGATCGCGGCTCCGTCGGCCTGAACGCCGAGGATCGTGCACGACTTCACCGACTGGCCGTCGAGCAGCACCGTGCAGGCGCCGCACGAGGACGTGTCACAGCCGATATTCGTGCCGGTGAGCGAGAGCTGTTCGCGCAGGACGTGAACGAGAAGGTCACGCGGCTCGAGCTCGAGCTCGTGACGGGCTCCGTTGACGGTCAGGGTTACCGGGTGCAAGCGACGGCCTCCTTGGTACGTCGACAACGATCCGAGGACACGACGATACTCCTCCGGCCGTCCTGTGACAAGGCACCATTAGGCTTCCGGGATGATCGAGATCGAGGAACTGGACCAGGGAGCGCTCGACCGCTGGCTTGGGGTGAGCAACGCCGTGCGTCCTCGCGACCCGTTGACACCCTCGATGATGATCGACTGGAGCAGCCAGGCCGAATCGATGATCTGGCTCGTCGCCACGGCCGACGGCGTCGATACCGCCACGGGTCACGGGATCATCGGCTGGCACGCCGACCCCGGCGTTGCCCGGCTCGAGGTGAGCGTGCTCGCGCCGTGGGAGAGGCACGGACTCGGCACGGCAGTCCTCGAGCGGCTCTCCGCCTGGGCTCTCGCCGGCGGCCAGTCGCTCGCCGACGGGACGGTGGACGAGGACGACGCGGGATCACTTGCCTGGGCCGGTCGCCGCGGCTTCACCGAGGTAGGACGCGACGTACTACTGCGGCTCGATCTCGACGGGTTCGACCGACCCGAGGCCGACCCACCCGAGGGGATCACGATCACGAGCTGGGCCGACCGCCCGGACACGATAGGGGGCATCTACGAGGTCGCCTGCGAAGCCTATCCCGACATCCCCGGCAGGGAGTCGGCAGCGATGGCCCCGTTCGAGAAATGGCGTGACAACGACCTCGCCGGGGCAAGCGACAGGCCAGATGCGACATTCGTGGCAACCGCGGGCTCCGAGGTCGTCGGATACGCGAAGCTGTCGCTCTCCGAGGCGCTACCGGACACGGTCTTCCACGACATCACGGGCGTCAAGCGCGCCTGGCGGGGGCGCGGGATAGCCGGCGCTCTCAAGCGCACCGAGATCGCGTGGGCAATCGACGGCGGCTACGCGATGCTGAAGACGGCCAACGAGGAGCGGAACGCGCCGATTCGAGTGCTCAACGAGCGGTACGGCTACGTGGTCGAGCCAGGGACGATTCGGGTCAGAGGGCCGCTCACCGCTGGGTCTTGAGCGCCCGCTCCATCTGCCGCTTCGCGTCACGGTCGGCGATCGTGCGGCGCTTGTCGCCCTTGTCCTTCCCGCGCCCGAGCGCGATCTCGACCTTCACCTTGCCGTCCTTGAAATAGAGCTTCGTGGGGACGAGCGTGAGCCCCTTCTCGCGCACCTTGGCGTACAGGCTGTCGATCTCGTTCCGCTTCAGGAGCAGCTTGCGGTCGCGATCGGTGATGTGATTCGAGATGTTGCCCTGGGCGTACTCGGAGATCGAGGCACCAATCAGCCACATCTCGCCGTTGCGCACGTCCGCGAAAGCATGACCGAGCTGGGCGTGGCCTGCCCGCAGCGCCTTCACCTCTGTGCCGCTGAGCACGATGCCCGCCTCGACGCGCTCGAGCAGCTCGTAGTCGTGCCGTGAACGGCGGTTTTCCGCGATCAGCTTGATTCCCAGCGGTTTAGCCACAGGGCGATTGTAGGGGCGCGCGCGCCTACAGCCGCTACGCTCGCCCCGTGCACCCTCCCGCAGACGTAATCCGACCGCTCTACGGCGACTCCCGCGAGCGCGGCGACCTGCTCGACTGACGACAGGCCCGTCCCGTCCCGTCCGCCTCGCAAAAGAGCTCCCACATCAACGACCACGGCGCTCGCGATCAGCGGCGTCACGCTGTGGGTTGCGTACGGGATTGCCCTCGTGAACCTGGCGATCATCATTCCGAACGCGATCGCCTTCGTGGCCGGCGCGACGACGATCGCCGTCGCCCGTCACTACCGAGCGTAGAAGCTACGGAGCCTCCTCTCGATGGAGGGGCCACCGGAGAACCGTCGGTTCCCGGCTTCAGGATCCGCGCGCAGCGCGGCAGGAGGCATGGCGTAGGTCGTGGGGGCGGACGGCCGCAATATGCTTCTTCATCGTGGCCGCCCGCCCCCACGACCGAAGCAGCGGTCGCACATCGGAAACCATGGCGCGCAGGTCTTGCCACACTTGCGGCAGCGGCCGATCGTGGGGTCGCGCACCTCGACGTGCAGGCGAGCGACAACGCGCGCCGCTGCAGCCTCCTCTAGGGCTGTGGCACGCTCGATCGAGACCCCGCCGACATCGGTGTACTGCAACGCGAACCACCGCAGAATGCTTGCAGTTCTTCCAGCTTGCTCTGCCTCCTCGAGTGTGGCGTCACGCAGCCTCGCGGGATCGAGCAGGAACGTGAGCAGCGACCGCTGTGCCGTGTCGCCCGAGACGGCGAGCGCGAGCGTGGCAAGGAGCTCCGCGTTGTCCTCGTCCACGGGCGCGTTGATCAGCTTCCACGTATCCTCGATCGTGAGCCGGCGATTGCGCTCGGTCAGACGTCTCTGGATCGCTGCAAGACGGCCGCGAAGCGGCGAGAGCGATTCCACCGACAGCCAGCTCTCGTAGGCCCACGTGCGCGTCGCAACGCGATGCCACGCAGCAAGCGCCGCATCGAGACGGCGCGGGTCATCGGTTCCGAGGTCGGCAAGGCGCGGCCGGATGCGCGCCTCGTCAACGATCCGGTAGCCGAGATGCCCGGACGGGAGCAGCACGTGGGGCCGGAGCGCCTCCTCCACGATCGCCGGATCGGCGTTCGCCCACGGCACTCCTGTGAGCACCCCGACGTGGCCCCGCTCGACGAGGCCGAATCGCCCGGCACGGCCTGCGATCTGTGCGAGCTCCCACGGCAGCAGATCCCTGCGCGACTCGCCGTCGAACTTCGTCGTCTCGGCAAAGAGCAGCGTCTCGCAGGGAAGGTTGACCCCGTGCCCGAGCACGTCCGTGGCGACGGTGACATCGGATGTCCCGGCGAGGAATCGGTCTATCTCCTCGCGCCGCGAGCTGAGCGGCATCGCTCCGTACAACACCGAGACGCGGCCCGGATGCAGGCGGTTGATCTCACCGGCGAGCGCCAGCACGGCCTTGCGGCTGAAGGCCACGACGACGGTGCCGGGCGTGAGCCCCCGGAGTGGGCGCTCGCCCACGAACTCGAGCGGGAGAATGCGCTCGAACACCTTGATCTCGGCGTCCGGGAAGACGCGCTGGACGAGCGGCTCCGCATCGAGCGCCCCGAGCAGGAGGATGTGGCGGTAGTCGCCCGCGAGCAGCAGACGCGTCCACGCAGACCCGCGCTCGGGATCGTCCGCCCACTGCACCTCGTCGAGCACGAGCACCTCGCCCGCGCTCGGCGCCATCTCGACCGTGCAGCAGATGATCGGGGCCCCGTCGTTGACGCGCTCTTCACCGGTGACAAGGCCGACGGCGTCGGCACCGAGTTCCGCGGAGAGCCTCCGGTGTGCCTCCTGCGCGAGCATCCGTAGGGGCCCCGCATAGACACCGCGGCCGCGCTCCTTGAGCACCTCGAGCGCGTGGTAGGTCTTGCCGGAGTTCGTCGGCCCGAGGTGAGCAACGACGGACTCGGGCTCGACACGCCGCTGCGGCAGCGTGGTCTCGATCGCGCCCTCGGCGCGCCTCACAGCCGCCTGCCCACCGGCGGCACGGGCGCGCTCGTGGCGCTCGGAGCGGCTCGGGCGCTTCGCCCGGCCGCGTCCCTGTCTGCGCCCACCGGTCATGGAGTGAGGGTACCGGCGGAACCCAGGACGACGAACCCAGGAGACAGGCTGAAGCCTGTCACCGGCGTCCGCGGAAGGACACCGTCCACATGGCTCGCGGGCGAGCCCCTTCAGGATCTCGCGAAGCGAGCAGAAAAATGGAAGGTCTAACGCGGCGAGATTTCCGCGATATGCTCTTCCATCGCGGAACCCCACACCGCTAGAACGCCCCTCATCACCGTTGCTGAACTCAGAGGCTCGCGGGCGAGCCCCTTCAGGATCTCGCGAAGCGAGCAGAAAAATGGAAGGTCTAACGCGGCGAGATTTCCGCGATATGCTCTTCCATCGCAGAAATCTCGCCGCGTTAGACCTTCAAAAAGCGCCGCAACGTCAGGCCCGAGCCGAGTGCGCCGATGAGGAGCCCGACGCCGATGAGCGCGAGCGCGGTGAGGCCGAAGGACAGCGCCTTGACGTCGTCGGTCGTGTCGATGTGGCCGAGAATCGCGGGCAGCGCAAACTGCTTCCCGATGAAGAGCAGCAGAACGGCGGCGATCGAGCCGACGAGGCCGCAGAGCAGGCCCTCGAGCATGAACGGCCCGCGGACGAACCAGTTCGTCGCACCGACAAGCTTCATCACCTCGATCTCGCGGCGGCGGGAGAAGATGGAGAGGCGGATCGTGTTCGCGATCAGGATGACCGAGGCGATCAGGAGCACGACGACCATCGCCACGAAGACGTAGGAGATCCATTTGCCCACCTGCAGGATGCGCGCCGAGGTCTGCTGCCCATCCTTGATCTTCTCGACGCCTGCGAACTTCTGCTTCCGCAGGACGGTGGCGATCACCTTGACGTCCTCTGCCTTCTTCGGAGTCACCTCGAATGCGGCCGGCAGGGGATTCGACGGCAGGTTGGCGGTCAACTGCGGGTACTTCTTCTTCATCCGCCGCAGTGCCTCGGCCTTCGAGACGAACTGGTAGTTGCCGACCCGCGGGTCGCTACCCAGCTTTCTTCCGACGGCGTTCACCTGTTTCGGCGTGACCGAGTCAACGAAGAAGACCTGTACTTGAAGTTCCGACTTGACGTGGTTCGACCACGAGACCACCCAGCTTCCGAGGGCAATCGAGAGGCCAAGCAGGAGCATCCCGATGAGGACGGTCATTGTCGCCGCGACGGAGGTGGAGAGATTCGCACCGATCGAGCGGAGGGCTTCGGAGAGTACGAGCCTGAGGCGTGTCATTCGGTCTCGTACCCGCCTCGCCGCTCGTCACGCATCAGCTTGCCCTGGTCGAGGGCGATCACGCGCTTGCGCATCTTGTCCACCATCTCCCGGTCGTGCGTGACCATCAGGATGGTCGTGCCTGCGGTGTTGATGCGGTGCAGAAGCTGCATGATCCCGACGGAGGTGTCGGGGTCGAGGTTGCCGGTCGGCTCGTCGCAGATCAGGAGCGGAGGGTGATTGACGACGGCACGCGCGATCGAGACGCGCTGCTGCTCGCCGCCGGAGAGCTCCTCCGGCTTGGAGCTCATCTTGTGTGCAAGGCCGACGAGGTTGAGCACCTCGGGCACTTTGCGACGGATTGAGGCGGTCGGCTCGCCCTGGACGCGGAGGGCGTATCCGACGTTCTCCGCTGCAGTGCGGTTTGGCAGCAGCTTGAAATCCTGGAAGACGCAGCCCACATTTCTGCGGAGCATCGGTATCCGTGAATGCTTGAGCCGTCCGAGGTCACGGCCGCCGACGAGGATCCGGCCCGAGGAAGGCTCGAGCTCCTTCAGCAGCAGGCGGATGATCGTGGATTTCCCGGAGCCCGACGCTCCGACGACGAAGACGAACTCGCCCTTCTCGATCACGAACGACACGCCGTCGAGCGCTGTCACGTTCGGCTCGTAGACCTTGTGGACATCCTCGAGCACGATCATCGACGAGCCGCTGACACCCGCCGCGCCATCGGCCCCGTCCGCGTAGGCGGGCGAGGGGCCTGAGAAGGCCGTCACGGGGGATGTCAGTTGGAGATCGTCCTGCACCGGATCAGATGGAACAGAGGGCCGCGAGGGCCACTCCGGGTCGGATTTAGTCTCTAGTCTAGCGGACATCGTCAGTCGTTCCTCCCGATACCGACCACCTAGTGCGCGGTTCCGGCGGCCTTGGCCAGCAGATAGGCGCGGACAAAGCCGTCGAGGGCACCATCGAGCACACCCTGGGCGTTCCCCACTTCGAAGTCGGTGCGGTGGTCTTTCACCATCTGGTATGGATGCAGCACGTACGAGCGGATTTGACTCCCGAAGCCGATATCCTGCGTCGCTCCACGCTCGCGGGCGATCTCTGCCTCGCGCTGCTCCTCCTGAAGTTCGACCAGCCGCGACCGGAGAATCCGCATAGCCGTTGCCTTGTTCGAGGTCTGCGACCGCTCGTTCTGGCACTGCACGACGATGCCCGTCGGGAGATGCGTCAGCCTGACGGCGGAGTCGGTCTTGTTGACGTGCTGGCCGCCCGCGCCGCTCGCACGGTAGGTGTCCACACGAAGGTCGCCCTCGTCGATCTCGACGTCCTCGTCGTCGGGAAGCAGCGGGGCTACGACGACCTGGGCGAAGGCCGTGTGACGCCGATGGGCGGAGTCGAACGGCGACTGGCGCACGAGCCGATGCACGCCGCGTTCCGCCTTGTAGGCGCCGTAGGCGTTCTCGCCCTTTACCGTCATCGTGACCGACTTGAGACCTGCTTCCTCTCCCGGGCTCGCCTCGACGAGAGCGGTCTCGTATCCCCGGTCGGACGACCACCGAAGGTACATCCGCAGCATCATCTCGGCCCAGTCCTGCGCGTCGGTGCCACCTGTCCCGGCGTTGATCGAGACGACGGCATCACCCCCGTCGTAGGTGCCGTTGAAGAGCGCATCCTCCTGCAGCCGCGAGAGCTCCTCCGACACCGGTGCCAGCTGAGCTCGCAGCTCGTCCTCGAGCGACCTGTCCATCTCGAACAGCTCGGCTGCCTCCTCGACCTCACCGGTCAGACGGATGTACCGGTCGAGCCGTCGTGTCACCCGAGCATGCTCGGTCGAGATGCGTGCTGCCTGCTGCTGGTCGCCCCAGAAGCCCGGGGCGGCCATCGCTGCTTCGAGCTCCTGCTGTCGGGCCGTCAGTTGAACGGGGTCAAAGGTACTCCCGAACCCAGTCGAGCTGGGCTCCGAGCTCCTCGAGCAGATGCGCGAGCGGTTGATTCTCCTGGTCCGCCACGAAGGGATTCTAGCTGCCGTGCACACGGTAGCCCGGGTCGTCGGACCCAGGCGACGGGCTGCACCCCCTCACCGTCCTGCGAGCAGATCCCTGACGATCGCGCAACAGCAGAGCCACGCGAGGCCGACCGCGAAGCCCGCGACAACGTCGCTGACGAAGTGGACGTTCAGGAGCACACGACTCGCTCCTATGGCAAAGGCCG
Organism: Thermoleophilia bacterium; assembly: GCA_009694305.1. Classification (GTDB taxonomy): domain Bacteria; phylum Actinomycetota; class Thermoleophilia; order Gaiellales; family Gaiellaceae; genus Gaiella. Next base: position 45,513 of record SHVL01000013.1, on the reverse strand, counting down.
TAGCAGCCGCGGCCACGAGCCATGCCACCGAGCGCGCCCGCGAGCGCGAGCGCTCGGCGAGAAGGATCCCGAGCGCGCCGTAGAGCACGACTGCCGTCGCTGCGTGCCCGCTCGGGAACGAGTACGAATGAGGCAGCGGGATGGGGCTACCGAGCTCCGGCCGCGCCCGCTCGTAGATCGCCTTCAGGATCGCCACGAGCACAGTGACACCGATGACCGACAGTGCCACGAAGGCCGCATCTCGCCCGCGGGCAGCTCGCATCAGGATGCCCACTGCGATGCCTGTCACGGCCGTCGTCCCGACCGGGCCGCCAAGCCACGTGAAGACTCTTGCACCCCACTCGACCCCCACCGGAACAGTGTCTGTGACCCAACGCGAGACGTCGTCGTCCACGGCTATGACCTGGCCGCTACGGACGAACGCCGAGGCGAGAGCGACGAAGGCGAGGATGCCGACGGACGCGAGCAGTGCCTCGACGAGCAGACGTGTCCTGCGCGGTACGGCCTACACCCCGTGACAGCGCTTGAACTTCTTGCCCGATCCACACCAGCAGGGGTCGTTTCGGCCAACATCCTGCTCGTCGTTCTTCACGAACTGTCGCTGAACCGGAGCCTCCATGGCCATGATCGGCTCGCGCGTGGCCCCACCGGCCGCTGCGATGGCGTCGGCGCCCGCCGAGACCTCGTGCTCGTAGGCGAGCACCTGCGGCGCGTCGGCGGGTTGCAGCGCCTGCTCGGCGTCGCTCTGCTGCACCTCGACGTGGAACAGAGTTACCACGACCTCTTCACGGATGACGCGACTGAGCTCCTCGAACATCGTGTGTCCCTCGCCCCGGTACTCGACGAGCGGATCCTTCTGGGCCATGGCCCGCAGGTGCACGCCCTCCCGGAGGTAGTCCATCGAGTCGAGATGCTCGCGCCAGCGAGTGTCTACCACCTGCAGGATCACGAACCGCTCGATCTCGCGCATCAGCTCCGGCCCGAATCCGGTCTCCCGGTCGTTGTAGGTGTCGAGCGCGTCGTCGCTGAACTCGGCGGTCAGCGACTCACGTGACAGCTCCACTTCCTCGCGCACCTCGTCGGCTGTCATGTCGCAGCCGTAGAGCGCACCCATCTGCACCACGAGACCCTCGATGTCCCACGTGGCAGGGTCGTCTCCCTCGGTGAACAGCACGACGTTCTGACCCGCGACACCCTCGATCCAACCCCTGATCTCCCCGGAGGTGTCGTCACCGTTGAGGACGCTGCGGCGCTGCTCGTAGATCACCATCCGCTGGGTGTTCATCACGTCGTCGTACTTGAGGACGTTCTTGCGCGCGACGAAGTTCTGCTCCTCGACCTTCTTCTGGGCGCCTTCGATCTGCCGCGAGAGAATCGAGGCCTCCATCGGCTGGTCGTCCGGGATCTTGAAGCGCTCCATGATCCCGTGGATCCGGTCGCCCGCGAAGAGCCGTACGAGGTCGTCCTGCGCCGAGAGGTAGAACCGCGTCTCGCCGGGGTCGCCCTGACGGCCTGAGCGGCCGCGAAGCTGGTTGTCGATGCGCCTCGACTCGTGGCGCTCGGTTCCGAGCACGTAGAGGCCACCGAGGCCGCGCACCTCGTCGTCGATCTTGATGTCCACGCCGCGGCCGGCCATGTTCGTGGCTATCGTGACCGCGCCCTTCAGCCCCGCGTCAACGATGATCTCACTCTCGCGCTCGTGCTCCTTGGCGTTGAGCACGTTGTGTGGAACGCCGCGTCGCGTCAGAATCTCTGACAGATACTCGGACGTTTCGACGGCGATCGTACCGACGAGAACCGGCTGCCCCCTCTCGTGGCGCTCGACCAGATCCGTCGCGACCGCGTTCCATTTCGCTTCCTTGCTCTTGAAGATGTAGTCGTTCTCGTCGTTCCGCGCGACCACCACGTTGGTGGGAATCTCGATCACGTGCAGGTTGTAGATCTCGACGAACTCCTTCTCCTCGGTCTTCGCCGTTCCCGTCATCCCCCCCAGCTTCTCGTAGAGGCGGAAGTAGTTCTGGAGCGTGATCGTCGCGAGCGTGACGTTCTCCTCACGGATCTCGACGTTCTCCTTCGCCTCGATCGCCTGGTGCAGACCCTCACTCCAGCGGCGCCCTTCCATGATCCGTCCGGTGTACTCGTCAACGATCTTCACCTCGCCGTCCTCGATCACGTAGTCCACGTCGCGCTTGTACAGCGACTCGGCCTTGAGCGCCTGGCTCAGGTGATTGACGAGTTGCACGTGGCGCGGGTCGTAGAGGTTGTCCACCCCGACCGCACGCTCGACGGCATCGAGAGCGGTCTGCGCGGGCGAGACCGTCTTGTGCTTCTCGTCGTAGAGATAGTCGGCACCCGAAAGCTCGGTCTCGTCCTCGCCCTTGGCCGACTTACGCGTCGCCGGCTCGCCGCGGAGGTCGCGAACGATCCGCGCGAAGTCGTAGTAGGTGCTCGCAGCGGTCTCGGGCTCGCCGGAGATGATCAGCGGCGTGCGCGCCTCGTCGATCAGGATGGAGTCCACCTCGTCCACGATCGCGAACGCATGACTCCGCTGGACGCAGCTTTCGAGCGCCGTGGACATGTTGTCACGCAGATAGTCGAAGCCGAACTCGGAGTTCGTGCCGTAGGTGACATCGGCCTCGTAGGCCACCTTGCGCCGGTCGAAAGGCATCATGTTCTCGATCGACCCGACCGTCATTCCCAGCCGCTCGAAGACCCCACGGTTCCACGCGGCATCTCGCCTCGCGAGGTAGTCATTGACGGTCACGAGATGGACACCGGTTGCAGGGAGCGCATTCAGGAAGAGCGCCGTGGAGGCGACGAACGTCTTGCCTTCACCGGTCTTCATCTCGGCGATGTCGCCCTCGTGAAGGACGATGCCCCCCATCATCTGGACGTCGAACATCCGCTGCTCCGACTCCCGCCACCGGGCCTCGCGCACTGCCGCAAACGCCTCGAAGATCAGCTCCTCGAGCGACTCGCCGTTCGTAAGACGCTGCCGGAACTCGGCTGATTTCGCGTGCAACTCCTGGTCCGAGAGAACCTGGAAATCCGGCTCGAGAGTTGCGATGAAGGCCGCCTGCTGCTTGAGGCGTTTCACGCGCCGCCCCTCGCCAAGGCGCAGGACCTTCTCGAACTTGCCGAAATCTGTGGTGGACATCCAGGAGAGAGCGTACCGGGAGAGCTGTGCTCGTTCATTGATTGTTCATAAACTCGTGCCATCCTGCGAACGTGAAGCCGTACCCCGCACCCCTGTGTCTCGTGCCAGTCGCCGCTCTCGCGCTGACCCTCCTCACAGCAGGTGGGGCTCTCGCCCTGCAGTTGCCGGGACGCACGAGCGTGCGCAACGGGCCCGTGCGTCTCGTCGCGCTGAACAACGCGTCGTTCGCTTTCACGGTGGCGCGGACGAAGACCGACTGCGACCACGTCGAGTTGTGGAACACGAATACAAAGGGCTTCTGGCGTTTCGGCAAGCCCGGGGCATGTGTCGATCTCGGCAGCACCGGCACCGGAATCTCCTCCATCGGCGTGAGCGGGAAGCGCGCACTCTGGATCCGCTACACGGGCGGGAACACACGCGAGTGGCAACTGATGACCGCAACGACGACGCAGAAGGCTCCGAAGCAACTGCGGTTCGTCGCGCAGGACGTACATCTTCCCTCGCCGATGGTGATTGGTGACTCGACGGGCGGACTCGGGATCCCGTACGCGGTCGGCAGGCAGGTCGTCCTCCTCGGCGAGAACGGCGTGGCCGTGTTCAAGGCGACCGAACCAGCGCCGATCACCCTGATCACCGCAGGCAAGGGGCCCGCGGGGGCGGTGGTGGCAGCGCTACGCAAGACGGGTGAGATCGAGATGCTGAAGGCCGACGGATCGCATTCCTGGACTGTTGGCGTCCAACCGGGAGCGGTGAAGGCGTTGGCACTCGCGCCCGTTGGTCTCGTCGTGCAACGCGCGGACGAAGTCCAGATCCGAACCCCGGCCGGGTCGTCGTCGGCCGTCACTCTGCCCGCAGGAGCACTCATGACCGACTTCTTCCAGGGGCGCATCCTCTACAGGCGCAACAACGAAATCCACGCCCTGAAGATCTCGAACGGCAGGGATACTCTGCTGCTGCAGGGCAGTGCCGGGGCGCCCGCGATCTCTGCGACCGCTGACACGCATGGTTTTGGTTGGGCCCAGGGCCGGAAGGTGAACCTCGCCTGCGGTAGCTGTGTCACGTTCGCGCCGTAGCCACGTTCGCGCCGTAGCCACGTTCGCGGCGTAGCCACGTCGAGGGCCGGGGAGTAGCTCGGGGCCCGTTCTATCGCACTGCCCTCGCAAGACAGACGACGTCCACGCGTCCCGCCCCCTCACGTCGCAACACCGAAGCGCACGCCGCAACCGTCGATCCGGTGGTGTAGACGTCGTCAACGAGGCACACGCGGGCCGGTGACGGGCCCCTGCCCGTGAAAGCCGTGGAGACGTTCCTCCGACGCTCGGCCCGAGGCAGGTTGCGCTGTCGCTCTACACCCGGACGCCGCCGGAGAAGATCCCGGAGCGGGATCGACCAGAGCGCGGACACCTCGGCGGCCAACGCCGCCGCCGGCGCGTGACCCCGGGCAAGACCCCGGTCGCGATCGCCCGGAACGAAGGAGATTGCGTCAACGTCTGGCCGGGCCACGACCTCCGTGACGAGGAGCGCAGCAACCCTCGCGAGGTCACGCCGCCCGCGTTCCTTCCACGAGGTCACAAACGCCCTCGCTCCCGCCTCGTACACGAACGCGGCACGCGCGCTGCCGAAGGCAAGCCGCCTGCCCCTGCACTCGGCACAGCAGCGCACGGGCCACGGGCCCGGAGCACCACAGAGCTCACACCACGGGGGAACACAGCGCACGAGGCACCGAAGGCAGCCCTCACAGGCCGGCTCGCCGATCCGGCCACAGATGCCACAGCGGCTCGGTATGAACACGTTTCGCAACTGCACCCTGCCGATGCTAGGCGCCTACCTGTGACGACCGTGTGCCGATTTCGGGTCGTCTCTGTGCCGCGTACCGGCGCCCAAGATCCCCCGGATGAGCGACGGAGAAACGCTCCGGTGATTCCGAAAAGATGAAGAGTGGCGGGCAATGCCCGTGGCGGAAGAACACCCAGGAACGATGCGCCGATCAACCTTGCCCAGACGTCTTGTCCCGATTCTGCAGCGCAGATGCGTGGACTCTCGCGTCCCCGAGGCCGCCCCTCGTCACCGACCGGCCCTGCAGAGAGCCATCGCGCGAGCGACCGCCGAACAGGGTGTCAGCATGATCGAGCTCCTCGTGACGATGGCCGTGATGCTCATCATCCTGAGCGCACTCAGCACCGTTGCCGTCGGGGCCTCCCGGTCGGAAGTCCGAATCAACAGGCGCTATCAGGCTCAGGCCGAAGGGCGACTGGCTCTCGACAAGCTCCGACGGGAGCTCCACTGTGCGAGCGCGGTGACGGTCGTCAGCTCGTCTGCCAGTCCTGTCTCGGACGGCACCTCCGGAAACGGCATCAACCTGACCCTCGGTGGCTACTGCCCGACCAATGGCCTCACTTCGAATACGAGCCTCCAGGTCTTCGTCACCTGGTGCACGGGCACGAGCACAGCGACGACCGGAGACTTTGCGCTGTACCGTCTCGCGTCTCTGTCGAGCCAGCCCACCTGCTCGACGAGTGGGATGAAATGGGCCGATTACCTGACAACGGCAACACCCTTCTGCCTGCCCAGCACGACGACCGCCTGCGGCGGAGTCTTCAGGTCGGCGACGAGTCTTCCTGTGCTCCACATCACGCTTCCGGTGAACGTGAACGGCCCGAGCTCCACGACCTCGTCGTTCAGGCTCGTAGACGACATCGCGCTACGAAACAGCGTGCGCTCGTGACGACACGAGACCAACGGCCCACACCGGGTACGGCAGGCGAGATCGGCGGGCACCACCGTCAGAGCCCCCTCACCTCGCTTCGCCGTCGTCTGCACCGGGAGGAGGGGTTCGGCCTCATCGAGTTGCTGATCGCGATGACCGTTCTGAACATCGGCATCCTGGCTGTTTTCACGGGCTTGAGCTCGGGGTTTGCCGCTCTCAACCGGGCGTCTGCGACGTCGAGTGGCGCCGCACTCGCCGACGCCCAGATGGAGAAGTTCCGCGCGCTCACCTTCCCGGCGATCTGCCTCAACAACGCGACAACAGATGCAGTACGCACCGCGGGTTCGCCTGCCGGCACGGCCGTCGCAACCTGCGCGACAGCCGATCCCGCTCTCGTCGCGCTCCGCACTCCCGTGACCGGGCCCGACAACGCGCAGTATCGCGTTGACACCTACGTGGTCTGGGACTGCGCCATGGGCACCCTGAGCACTGCCTCCCCCTACTCCACCTCCGCTCCCGGCTGCGAGACCGAATCGGTCGAACAGGCTGCCGCAATCAAGCTGGTGCGGATCACCGTCCGCGACACCGTCACGACCTCGAAGGTGTACGCAACCGAGGACTCGGCGTTCGATGAGACGACCGGCACCTGATCGCCAGGCCTCTCGCCGTTTCCACCGGCAGCCGATCGACAGCAACAGGACTTCACCGATTACCCCGAACGAGGGAGCACGTCGTCCACCCCGGCTGCCGAAACATCTAGCAATGGGCAAACGCGTACGACATCCGGGCCAGAGAGGTGACTGCAGCGAATCCGTCGCTCGACCGGGAGGCCGCCTCGGCGAACTGGCCGGCCGACTCTCGGACGAGAGCGGTTTTGCGCTCGTGATGGCCATCATGATGATGCTCGTCCTGAGCCTCACCGTGACGACCGTGATCGGCTACTCGACGACCAGCGCACGCAGCGCGAATCTGAGCGCATCAGGCCAGGACGCCTACGCACTCGCCGAAGCAGGGATCAACAACGCGATGTCGGTCATCACCGTCGCACGCGCCGACACGACGCAACTCGGTCAGCAGCCGACCGTCGCAGGCGACGCGAACTCCACTGTTACGACCTATGCAGAAGGTGGAACCGCGACCTGGGGAGGCAGCTATGCCGCCGCAACGAAAACCTGGACGATCAAGTCGATCGGGAGCGCTCGCAATCCGACGGGTGGTGCAGCGCCGCTCACGCGAACGCTCTACGCAACCGTTTCGATCCCAGCGCCGCCGTACTCGTTCGTCGCACTCGACACGTCGTGCGACAACCACACCCTGATCCTCAGGACGGGTGGGCACCTCACCGTGACAAACGGCGTCTACGTCAACTCCTGTAACACCGGCGACGGATTCGATATCAAGGGCACCGTCGGGTTGATCACGGCGCCGACAATCGAGACGGTCGGTGGCTGGGAGGTCTACGTGAACTCCACGCAGGTGCGCGTCGGTGGCACGCAGTGTCCTGTGCCCCCTCTCAAGTACTCCTACTTCGGCCCGGGCAACGCCTCGAACTCTCCGCAGATCGCCGGCTGTCCCACAATGGGGTCGCCCATTCTCGCCGACCCGTTCGTGGATGTGGCAGAGCCACCGGTCGGTGCGCCCGCCTGCCCGAGCCCCGCCTACGGATCCGCTACGTCCTACTCCCCGACACTGCATCTCAAGAGCACCATCACCTCGACCCAGACGGCGATCGTCGTCAAGGAGTCAGCTCCGACGATCCCGAACGGGGAGATCATCATCATCGATTCCGAGAAGATGTACGTCACAAGCGGCGGCGGCACCGTGAACCTCACGGTGCAACGAGCAGCGATCGGCACCGCAGCCGCCTCACACAACAAGGACAAGGAGATCAAGGCGATCCCTGTCATCGGCACCGGAGGCAACGCAGCCCTCCCGACATCGTGCAAGATCTCGTCCGGCGCCCAGACGCTGCAGCCCGGTACCTATTATGGCGGCATCTGTATCGGTGTGGCGAGCGAAGCCGAGTGCGGCCTGAAGGTCGGCGGCACCTGCACGACCACCTCGTCAACGACGGCCAACGTGACTCTGGCTGCCGGCACCTACATCATGGCAGGCGGTGGATTCTCGGTCTGCGGCTCCTCCACCCTGAGCGCGCCCGACGTCCTCATCTACAACACGCAGGACGATACGAACACGGCAGGAGCCGGAGCGATCGAACAGTTCAAGCTGAATACCACCGGAAGCGTCGACCTCGGCCCCCAGGCGACAGGGCGATACGCAGGCCTGACGATCTTCGAGGACCGCACGCTGAGCGTGGCAGGGCCGGCGAGCAAATGCGATGCGAAGTCGAAAAACGTCGATCTGGCCGACATTGCGTTCAGCTCCACGGCAACAACGGGCGCCAACGGGAAGCTGGGCTCGATCTCGGGCACGATCTACGCTCCCGGCCCCCGTGCAATCTACTCCGACTACATGGGGGGGATCGCCAACATCGCCCTCATGATCTCGTGTATCGCAATCGACGGAACGGACTCGACCTACGACTTCCAGGACGCCGGTCTCTTCGGGGTCGACATCACACTCGGCAAGGTATGGGGTTGACCTCTCTCGTACGCGCGTGCTTCTAGCACGCCTCTAGAGCGACACGGGAGACGCCGCAAGCATTTCGCGTAGGAGCGGCTCTATCCCGGCAAGATCCGCGGGCTCCTTGACCGGGAGAAAACGTCCACTCGGGCCAGAACGAGGAACGACGAGGAACGACGTCGTGACATGGGCCGAGAGCTCGTGGTAGAGCCGCTCGAACTGGATCACCGGCTCTCCGGCGACGCTCTTCTCGACGACGAGCCAGGTGAGGTCGCCGGGTGCGGCGAGCGCCTCGACGGTGATCAGCGAGGTGTTGGTGTTGAAGACGGGCACGCGGTCCTGGTCGAAACCGGGCGGGAACTGCATCGCCTCGAGGAGTCGCGGCCTACCGTCTACCCGCGCCGGAGCGCCACCGGTATCGCGTTCCTTCGAGACGACCTCGACCGTCAAAGGCGTTCCCGCACGAAGATGCATGCCGACGATTGCCGGGTCTACCCTGGCTGCGAGGTTGTCCACGTTCGAGACCACGACCGTACGCACTCCGCGCTGAACGAGGACGTCGAGGGCACCCGAGCGGCGGATCGCCGAGAAGAGATCGCCGTGCCCCTGCCCGTAGAGGGACGGTTGCCCGTCTGCTCCGAGAAAGAGGCTGCCGTCGGGCCGTAAGCGCGGCGCCGCCGGCTGCACGAAGCGCAGCGGGTCTCCCAGCCGCCGTTGCACGAGGTGCGACGCAACGGCCTCGTCGGTCGCGAAACTCGTCATCACCGTCTCCGGAATCTCGCAGTCGAGGGCTGTCGCAACGCGTCGTGTCTCCTCGAGCTTCACCTCGAGGAAGCTGCGTCCGTCGATCGCCGTCGCGACGGCCTTGACCCCGCCGCCGAACCGTGTCGCCATACCGCCCGCCAGGACGACGACAGCGATCGAGCCGGCACGGAGCGCCTCCACTCCTGCGGCGACGGCCTCCTCGAAGCCGTGCTGCCCGGTAGTCGGCATGACCGTGAGATCGCCGGTGTGTGGCGGCTCGACGGTTCCGGCGACGACGTTCGCCCCGGGTACCAGCCTTCCGGCTACGAGCGAAGACCGAAGCCGATCGAAGGCGTCGGCGTCGAACCCGTGCCGCTCGAGCACCGCGCGCGTTGCGGGGCCTACCTCGTCCAGGATCATCGCGACCGCACCGGTACCGGGAGCGAGGCTAGATAGGGAGCACGATGAACCCCCTCCTCCGTCACGATCGCCGTAATCAGATCGGCGGGCGTGACGTCGAAGGCGGGATTTCGGGCGGCAAACCGGGTTGTCACCTCCATGCCGTCGCGCTCCTCGATCGGAATAGACGCACCATCGGCCGCTCCGGAATCGATGGTAGACGTCGGTGCAACGATCACGAACGGAATGCCGTGGTGGCGTGCGAGCACGGACAGGCCGTAGGTGCCGATCTTGTTGGCGGTATCACCATTCGCCGCAATGCGATCGGCGCCCGTGATCACGATGTCAACCTCACCGGCGCCCATCAGCGACGCGGCCGCGCCGTCCACGATGACGGAGCAGGGGATCCCGAGCACCTCCAGCTCGAAGGCCGTCAGACGGGAGCCCTGGAGTAGCGGACGGGTCTCGTCCACCCAGACGTGTGCCACTCTCCCCTGCTCCCACGCGGCTCGCATCGCCCCGACGGCCGAGCCGTACCCTCCCGTCGCAAGGCCACCCGCGTTGCAGTGGGTGAGGATCCGGGCGTCCGGCGGCACGAGCACGACGGCGTGCGCGCTCATTCTCCGACATCGCTCGACCTCGTCGTCGTGCATGCCTCTCGCACGCTCCCGCGTCGGGTCGGGCCGCATCTCGTCGAGCGCCCACCGGAGATTGACAGCGGTCGGGCGCGAGGCCGCGAGAAGATCGTACGTCTCGCCGATGTCGTCACCCCGGGCGGCCGCAAGCGCCATGCCGTACGCCGCAGCTACGCCGAGCAACGGCGCTCCCCGCACCGCGAGCTGCCGGATAGCGTCGGTGAGCTCTGCCGCGTTGTGACACCGGAGCTCGACCATCTCGCCGGGCAGACGCCGCTGGTCGAGGATGACCACGGCGTCCTCCTCGAGCCGGATGATCCGGTCAGGATCGAGGCTCGTGCTCTGCAGCGTAGGAGCGTCGGCCGCTCGGTGCAGACGCCTCACCGGTCTCGTTCCGGTCGGCCGTAGAGGTCGTCGAGCCGCACGACGTCGTCGAGGTGCGGCGTCGAGACCTCGAGGATCGTGGTATCGGCGATTGCCGTCACCCGATGCACGGTTCCGGGTCGATAGCGAAACGAATCTCCCTCGCCGATCTCGGTCGTCGTCAGTGCCCCACCCACCTCGCCGAGCTCGAGAGAGGCCCGACCGGACTGCACCAGCCAGGATTCGTCCTTCTGCTCGTGGTACTGAAGGCTCAGTGCCTCTCCTGCACGGACGAAGAGCACCTTGCCCACGTAAAGATCCGTCTCCGCCCAGATCAGCTCGTAGCCCCACGGCTTTTCAATCCGCCGTGGCACGCACGCATACGGCGATGTCACGCGAGCCACTCCGGGTGCGCGGTCACGTGCTCGTCGGCGCGGCGCAGCTCCTTGGGCGTGTTGACGGTTAGCCAGAGGCCCTCGTGGCGAAAGGCATGCAGCGAGCCCTCGGTCACGAGCTCGGGGAAGATCGTCGTCTCGTGATCTCCCAGCTCCGGAAACCGGGCCAGTCCCTCGGCCGAGAGCGCGTAGATCCCGCAGTTGACCCAGTAAGGAACCGGTGCGACCTCGTGAAACCCCGTCACGACGTCGTCGTCCCGCACCTCGACCTGCCCGAACTGCGACAGAGGGCGGGCGACCGTCACCGTGGCAGCCGCACCGGTCGCACGGTGGCGCGCAAGGAGCCCCGTGAAGTCCACCGCGACGAGCTCGTCACCGTTCATCGCCAGCACGTCACCCGACTCCCTCCGCAGCGAGGCTGCAAAGCGGATCGCACCACCGCGGCCGAGCCGCTCGGGCTCGCCGGCGCAGACGATCTCGACGCCCGTGTCGGCGAGGTCACGCTCGAAGTCTTCTTCCTGCCCCGCGGCGCAACTCACGATCACCCGCGAGACACCGGCTCCGCGCAGGCGTCCGACCTGCCAGGCGAGCAAGGGCTTACCACCGACGACGACGAGCGACTTCGGTCGCCCTGCAGCGGCAGCTCCCATCCGCTCGGCTTTGCCGCCGGCCAGCACGATTGCCTCCATCAGTCTTCCGGCGGGCCCGCTGCCCGGCCGATGCCCTCGTACTGGAATCCCGCGGCCCGGATCAGCACGGGATCGAGCAGGTTGCGCCCATCGATCAGAACCGGCGTCCGCATCGACGCACCGACGCTCGCCCAGTCCACGTCGATGAGCTCCGGCCACTCGGTAACGATCACGACGGCATCCGCACCGGCTGCCGCAGCCGCGGGGCTGGCCGCGATCTCGACACCGTACAGGTCGTGACCGTCAACGATCGGGTCCCACGCGCGCACCTCGGCTCCCTCGGCAAGAAGCCTGCCCGCGAGCACGATGCTCGGCGCCTCTCGCGTGTCGTCGGTGTCCGGCTTGAAAGCAAGGCCGAGCAGCGCCACCCGCCTGTCGCGGAGCGAACCGAGGTGGCGATGCAGCTTCCCGATCACACGGCGCTTCTGGAGCTCATTGACCTCGATCACGGCATTGAGCAGCTGGAAGTGGTAGCCGGAGTTCGCTGCGAGCTGCTTGAGCGCCAGGGAGTCCTTGGGGAAACATGACCCTCCGAAGCCGATCCCGGCGCGCAGAAAGCTGGGGCCGATGCGGCGGTCGAGCCCGATCCCTTCCGCGACACGCACGACATCCGCGCCCGTTGCCTCACAGACGTTGGCGATCTCGTTGATGAACGAGATGCGCGTCATCAGGGCCGCGTTGGCCGCGAGCTTGATCATCTCCGCCGAGGCGACGTCGCAACGCACCACGGGGCTTTCTATCCCCGCGTGCAAGGCAACCACGGCGTCGCCGTCCTCCTCGCGGAAGGCGCCGACAACGATGCGGTCGGGACGAAGGAAGTCGGCGACGGCCGTGCCCTCCGCCGTGAACTCGGGGTTCGACGCATATCCGACCTGCACGAGGCCACGCTCGTCGAGCCGGTGGCGCACCTTCGAGCCGGTTCCGACCGGCACGGTGCTCTTCATCACGACGACGCACGCCCGGTCGATCGCTGGCAGTTCGTCGATCACGTTCCAGACAGCCGAGAGATCGGCATCGCCCGAATAGGTGGGAGGCGTGCCGACCGCAACGTAGACGAAGTCGGCGCCGTCGATTGCCTCCCGGACGTCCGTCGTGAAGGCGATTCGCTCGGCATTGGCCGCGATCAGCTCTGCGAGACCCGGCTCGTAGATCGGGATCTCGCCACGCTTGAGTGCCTCGATGCGATCGGCCAGGACATCGCGAATGACGACCGAGTGGCCGAGGTCGGCAAGGCAGGCCCCGGTGACGAGGCCGACGTAGCCGGCACCGAAGATCGCAACACGAGAAGGAGTGACGCTCACGACCGTCGGAGGGTACCCGGCACAAGCGCTGCCGGCTAGGAGACCCTGACCTTCGAGATCGGCCGCAGCCCCTTCGCGATCGCGAGCATCGTCTCGTTCGGGAGCTTGTCGAGCAGCGTGTTGACGACCCAGTAGCTCGCACGGCCCTGCCGCAGCACGACCATGTGGAGGCGTGGCCCGCTGTAGAAGAGCTCGTACCGCCGTCCACCGATATTGCGCACGAAGTTGCGGCTGCCAAGCACGGCTGCGTCGTTCCAGTCGGACTGCTGGACGCCCCAGTAGTCGTTCGAGCCCATCTTGTAGGTGAGCCTCACCGTCTTGTGCTTCGGGTCTTTGGCGTCGAACCAGTAAAGCCGGATCGGCCGTTCACGATCGATCCACGACGAATGCTCGATCACCGTCGGCACCATGAGCGGGAAGTTGACCTTCCCTTGCCGCTCGCGCAACAGATCGATTGCCGCCGAGGTACCGGGCACGACATTCGCCTCTTTTCGCTTCGGAGTCTGATCTACCGAAGCTGCGGCAAGCGTACCGTGAAAGGTCTGTCCCACGACCGTCGTCAGCATCGCACCGTTCCCGAGCGCGGTGATCGCCGGAGACGACTTCGCGACGTCGGCCGACCCGAACAGGGCCGCGACCTTGCGCGCGGCCTCCCTGGCGCCCTTCCGGGTGGCATCGAAGTAGACCGTCGTCCGGAAGAACGAGAAGTTCGGCGCGTTCGCCGGGATGCCGTTCGGCGGCGTCAGGATCGCGTAGCCGCGCTGACCGAGCAGGTAGCTCGCGTTCGAGGCCGAGCCTGCGACGCCGTTGCCGTTCAGGATCGTGACCGACGTCTCTCCGGCAGGCGGCGTCTTCACCTTCACCTTCTCGCCAAGAGCGACCGCGGTTGCCTTCTTCGGCGACTCGACGTCGGGGTTCGCCCACTCACGGACGGCGGAGGAGATGTTCTCGGAGGAGGTCGTCAGATCGGAGTACCCGCCGAGTCCGTCGATGCGCGACTGGAAGACATGCCCGGGGGGCAGCGAGTATGCGAGAACAGCGTAGGCCAGAACAGTCCTGGCGCTGACGTCGTGGCCCCCACCCTGCCCTACCTCGATGTTCTTCGTCAGCACGCTGACCACCTGCGGAAGTTTCCGCAGCGAGAAGCCCGCACGGATCTGATCCTTGAGCGACCGGACGAAGAGTTGCTGGCGGGCGTTGCGGTAGAGGTCGCTGTCGGTGTGCCGGAAGCGCACGAAATCGAGCGCCTGATACCCCCCGAGACGCTGGTAGCCGGGTTGGAGGTTGATCGTTGCGTAGCCGCCCGGCCCGCTGTGGGTGTTGAGGTAGCGGCGATCCACATCCATCCAGATTCCGCCGAGCTTGTCCACGACCTGCCGGAACCCCGTAAAGTTCACGGTGATCAGGTAGTTGATCGGGACACCGGTGAGCGTACGCACCGTCTCGAGCGTCCCCTTGGCTCCACAGTACGCGTAGGCGGCATTGATCTTGCCCGAGAACGACGACCTACCGGGACAGACGAGCTCCGTCCGCAGGTCGCGAGGGAACGAGAGCAGCGAGATCGTCTCGCTCTTGGGATTTGCCCGCAGAAGCATCAGGGTGTCCGAGCGTGACGGTGCATTCTTGCCCTCGCTCGCTCTCCGGTCGTAACCGATCACGAGCGCCGTGGCCGGCTGGCCTGCAACGGGAAGGTCGAGCCGACGGGCTGTGACCTTCACGTCCTGGCTGCGCGGCGCAACTGCGGCCACCGACTGATGCAGGTAGAGGTAGGCGCCTCCTGCGACCCCGGATGCGGAGACGGCGACGACGACCGCGGCCCAGCCGAGAATCGTCAACGCCAGGGAACGCCGCGTCCGTCGGGGCGGCTCGGGCTGGTGGTAGATCGCGATCGGGCCGAGAGCGTCCGGTGGCAACTGCATCGTGCCGTTGCCGTTCTCGGAGTGCCCTCGTCCTACGCCTCTCTTGAGTGTCGTCCGCATAGGGAAACGGGAGCCGGGCGCCCGTAGGAATCAGAGTAGCGGAGGCTCCGGCGTGAGCGGCCCGGGTTTACAGGATCCTGATCTCCGCAGGGCTGCGGAGAGGGCATGTGCGCTGCTGCGCGCTCCCTCATCTACCTCGATTATCGAGTACGACACCGAGCGCAGCGTCGAGCAGGGCGAGATCGGCGTCGGAGCCGGCTCCGATCCGCAGAGCGGTGGGCGCGCCGAATACCTCGCCCGCCTGCACCGCCACCCGCTGCTCCAGGAGTTTCGCCGCAAGTCGGCCGGCATCGTTCCCGACATCCACGAGCACGAAGTTCGCGACGCTGCCTGCGAGCGGTTCGAGCCCATGCGCACGCAAGGTCGAAACGAGGGCCGCAACCGCCACCCCGTTTGCCGCACGCCGCCGCTGCACCTCGGCCGTGTCGGCGAGGCTCGCGAGTGCAGCCGCCTGCGCGAGCGATCCGACGTCATATCCCCGCTGTACCTTCCGGATCGCGGCAACCACGGCCGTCGGCCCGACGGCGTAGCCGACCCGGAGACCGGCCAGTCCGTACAGCTTAGAGAACGTTCGCAGCACGAGCGCATCGCCGCCCACCCGAACGATGTCCGCGATCGCATCGAGGCGGCCGACGGGATCGAGGTAGTCGAAGTACGCCTCGTCGATCACGGCCAGAACGTGGTCGGGAAGCGCGGCAACGAACGCGATCAGCTCGTCACGCGGGATCACGAGGCCGGTCGGGTTGTTCGGCGTCGCGACGAACACCAGTCGCGTACGGGCGGTCACCGAGGCCCTCATCGCCTCGAGATCGACCCGGCTCTCACGGAGAGGCACGGTGACGGGTAGCGCGTCGCGCTTCTGCGTATCGCGCACGAAACTGGGGAATGACGGCCACGGAATGACCGCCTCGTCTCCGGCATCGAGGACTGCCTGGCACACGTAGCCGATACCTGCATCGGCACCCGCCGTGACGACGACCTGCGTGGGCTGCACGTCATGCCGCGCCGCGAGGGCCGAGACGAGCACGTCGGAGCCGCGTCCGGGGTATCGGTTGAGCCGGGGAACGGCATCGGCAATCGCCGCGAGAGCCGAGGGAAATGCGCCGTCAACGCCCTCGTTCAGGCCGAGCGAGGCATCGTCCGCGGCGGGTGACGCGACCGGGTCACCGGGGGGCAGCAGCTCGAGTGACCTCCGGACGAGCCGTGCGCCGTCGCTCACGTCGCGATGATGTCCGCCGGATCCGGCTCGGGCGCCGGTGCGGGATCCGGCTCGGGCGCCGGTGCGGGATCCGCCGGCATCGGCGCGACCGGGACATCCGGCACGTCCAGCTTCCAGTCTCCCCCGTCGTCCCCACCCCCCTGTCGGCGACGCACGACGTAGAGGCCACCTGCGGTCGCAATGCCGACCACGAGAGCAAGACGGAGGAGATGGCGCTTCGGGGGACGACGGGCAAACGACAGCCCCTCTCCCGCCACGTACCCGGCGATGGCCGCTGCTCCCCGCTTGCGAATCAGCCGTCGCACATACCACGAGCCAACGGACATCGCGAGCGGAGTATGTCGTGTGTTCTCGGATCGCAGCATCAGCGCCTCTTTGGTGGTAGGTGGATAGCCCGGCCAAGAGCGACAAGGCCCGCTTCCTTTATAGCTTCCGAGAGCGTCGGGTGCGGAGCAATCCCGTCTGCCACCACCTCGACGGTGGCCTCGGCGTCGATCGCGACGACGCCGACCTCGATCAGATCGGTGGCATGGGGCCCGACGATAATGAGACCGAGCAGCTCGCCGTAGGTCGTCTCGTGGATCGACTTCACCCAGCCCGTCGTCGATCCGGACATGGTGGCGCGGGCGTTCGCGACCCAGGGGAATACCCCGACTGCAACGGCGTCTCCGTAGCGTTCGCGGGCTTCCGCCTCGGTCAGGCCGACCCCTGCGATCTCCGGATCGGTGTAGATAGGACGAGGTACGGCCGGGGTACCGAGAGCCGTGTCGTGGCCCATCGCGTTCTCGGCCGCTATCTCGCCCTCGCGGAACGCGGTATGGGCAAGCTGCCAGCGGCCTGCCACATCACCCGCGGCAAAGATCGTCGGAATCACAGTGCGCATATGGTCGTCGGTTGCAATCCCGGCGCGCGGGTCGGTCGGGACGCCGATCTCGTCGAGCCCGAGGCCGCTGACGTTGGGTGCCCTGCCGACGGCAACGAGCATCAGGTCGGTCTCGACCGACTCCCCGTCGCCGTAGTGCACGACGAGATGGTCTCCGAGATCGTCGATGCCCGTGCACTGCTTCTCGAGGTGCATCGTGATCCCGCGGCGCGTGAATGCCTTCCGTAGCTCCTTTGCAGCGTCGGCATCCTCCTGCGGGATGAGCGTCGGCAGCATCTCGACGATCGTCACTTCGCTGCCGAAATGCGCGAAGATCGAGGCGAACTCGCAGCCGATGATGCCGCCCCCGAGCACGACGAGTCGGCGGGGCACCTCTGTCTGGGCGAGGAGCCCGGAGGAGTCCACGCAGCGCGGCGCGTCGAGCCCCGGAATGGGCGGGCGGATGGGATGCGCGCCGGTCGCGACGACCGCGCTCCTGAACGTCACGCCCTCGCCGCCCTCCACTGCAATCGTCGTTGGGCTCGTGAACCGCCCCGTGCCCCGGATCCACTCGACCCCGTTTGCCTGCAGAAGCCCGGCGACACCACCTGTCATCTGCTCGACCACACCGTCTTTCCAGGCGGCAGCCCGAGTGAAGTCGAGCTGTGGCTCGGAGACCGCGACCCCCAGCTTCGCGAACGTCTCGCGCGCATCGTGCAGTGCGTGGGCGGTCTGCACCCAGGCCTTTGTGGGGATACACCCGACGCGCAGGCAGGTGCCTCCCAGTGCGGGCTCCTGCTCGATACAGACGACCTTGCCTCCGAGTTGTGCCGCGCGGATCGCCGCGGTGTACCCGGCCGGGCCGCCCCCGAGGACTGCTACGTCACATTCCACGCTTCACCCTTTCGTCGCTGACTTCTCTCACGATCGTACTCACGTGAGTTCGAGCCGGAGGGTGAGAGAGTCCGTGTCCTCCTGCACCTGAACGAACCCGAACTGGCGGTAGAGCCCGATCGCACCCTCGTTGTGGCGATCGACGGCAAGGCTGAGCGCCGTGTAGCCGTCGGCTCTGGCCCGCTCGAGGAGTGCCGCGAGGAGCGAGCTGCCGACCCCGAGTCCCCGCGCGCTCGGCACGACCGCAACGGCAAGCTCCGGGGTCTGCTCGTCGATGAACCCGTACCCCGCGGCCTCGGACTCGAAGAGTCGAAACCACGCTGCCCCGACCGGAAACCCGTCGAGCAACGCGATCACCGCCGTATCGCCCGGCCTCCCCCACGCCTTCACGTAGAGCTGCACCGGTCCCGGGCCACCACTCGGTGCGCGTTCCTTCCAGTAGTACGCATGGTGCAGCATGTCGCGCAGGAATCGTGCGTCCTGCGTGCCACCCCTCCGGACGACGACCGTCACGTGTTCAGAGAGCGAGCGCCGGTTGCTCGATCAGCGCGACGAGCGTTTGCAGGAACTCGGCCCCGTCGGCCCCGTCGATCGCGCGGTGGTCACAGGTCAGAACGACGTGCATCATCGGCGCGATGTCGATCTCGCCGTCAACGACGACCGGCGTGTCCTTCACCGCTCCGACCGCGAGGATGGCGACCTGCGGTGGATTGATCACCGCGACGAACTGCTCGATGCCGAACATCCCCAGGTTGGAGATCGTGAACGTGCCGCCCTCCATGTCCTGCAGGGTCGCCTTGCCAGCGCGGGCACGGCCGACGAGATCGGCGCGGTCACGGGCGATCTCCTGCACGCTGCGGCTGTCTACGTCTCGGATGACGGGGACGACGAGGCCGCTCGGGGCAGCGACGGCCATGCCGACGTGGGCGCCGGGATGGCGGTGGATCTCGCTACCCATGAAGGTCGCGTTCAGCGCCCGGTGCCGCATGAGGGCCACCCCGACGAGCTTCGTGAGAAGATCGTTGACGGTCGGTTTCACGTCACCCTCTGCAAGCCGCGCCACGGATTGCTCCCGGAGGCGCAGAGTCTCTGTCATGTCGGCCGAGACACCGAGCTGGAAGACCGGTGCCGCCCAGGCTTCGGTGAGCCGGCGCGCGATCGTCTTGCGGGTCGCAGTGAGCGCGATCACCTCGACCTCTTGGGCAGGCTGCCGTACAACGGGCGCCGCCGTAGCCTGCGAAGAAATCCCCGTGCCGGCGTGTTCGACGTCCTCTGCAAGGATGCGGCCGTCGGGCCCACTGCCGGAGACCGCCGACAGATCGAGTCCACGCTCGCGCGCAATCCGCCTTGCAAGCGGTGACGCCTTGAGCCGGGCGCCCGGGTGCGCGCCGGAGCCGGCCCCGCCGCCGTCATGACCCGACGGCCCCACCCGTGGCTGCACGGCTCCCGGGGGCGGGTCGGCTGATGGTGTGGGGGTGGCAGGCTCGGCCGGCATCGACTCGCCGGGAGCTCCGTCGGTTCCCTGTCCGATCACCGCGATCGTCGCCCCGACTGCCGTTTCCCCCTCCTGCACGAGAATCTTCAGCAGGACACCGTCAACCTCCGACTCGACCTCCTGCGTCACCTTGTCGGTGTCGAGCTCGTAGAGCGGCTCGTGCACCTTGACAGGATCACCTTCCGCCTTGAGCCAGCGAACGATCGTGCCGGACTCCATTCCCTGTCCGAGTCGGGGAAGCTTGACGTCGGTCGTCACGAGTGGTGTCTCCTCACGGGTGCCAGGCTGAATCTTGCGTTGGGTGCACGCAGCTCTTCTCCTACCGGTTGCATCGCCGTCATTATGCTGAACAACCATGAGACTTGTCGATCAGTGGCGCACGATGGCGGACGGCTTCCCGACAGACTGGGAGCAGGCCCGGCTGACGCTGACACCCGATCAGCCGGGTGACCTCGCTCGCGTAGGGCAGGTTCTCGGTTCGATCAACGCCGGCAAGGTCGGCGCGTCGCTCGTGTTCGAGGTCGAGAGCAGCGCAGGGCCGCAGAGCCAGCAGACTGCCTTGCGGCTGTTCGGGCTCCTCGACCGTGACCGGATCTGGTGCCACCTGGAGCAGTCCAACGTCCGGACCCGCGTCGCTACCGCCCCGGAGGACGCCGGGAATGCGTCGCGACAGACCGGCTCTGTTGCCGGGAGCTGGGATGCGGCGCTCGCGCCTCTACCCTCCGACTGGACGGATCTGCTCTGCGAACTCGCGATCGACTCGAGCACGCTCCTCGATCGCACGGCACTCCTGTGCGCGCCGCTCAACCCGACGCGCAGCGGCTCGCGACTCGTCTTCACCTTCCGCTGCTCGGGGCGCTCGGGCTACGGCGCCTCGCCGTCGATGGCGCGGCGCTGCTTCGAGCGCCTCGACGATGAGGGCATCGTCGGGGCGGCCTGCGTGCTGCGGGTTCTCTCCGACACCGACAACGTAGACACCCAGGGGCCCGTGTGGCTCGTGGGTGGCAAGACCCTGTAAGCACCCCGTGTCAGAAGGCGCGGAGGCGGAGAGAGCAACCAACCGCCGCTCCACGACTGCACCACGAGAACGCTCTGGTCAGCCGCGAAGTTCCGCCTCGAACCGGTCTGCGAGCGCCGCGACCACACGCTGCCGCACGACCAGCGCGTCGTCGTCGGACAGCGTCCGGTCTGGCACCTGAAAAGACAGGTGGATCGCGACCGACTTGCGCCCCTCACCCACCTGGTCGCCACGGTAGACGTCGAAGACGCGTGCCTCGCGCAGCTCCGGTGCCCCTGCTTCGAGGATCACGTCAACGAGAGCAGCTGCTTCGACCTCCTCCTCGACGACGACCGCGATGTCCTGGCGCAGCGGCGGGAAGGTGATCACGTCGTCGTAGAGGATCCTCTCGGGCACCGGCCCGATCAGGGTCGCGACGTCGAGCTCGAACACGCCCCACGAGCCATCGAGCAACGCCGGATGCAGCTCCCCGAGCCAGCCTGCGTCGGTTTCACCCGCCTTGCCCGGATGCAGAAACGGGCGCTGTGCGCGGCGCACCCGCAGGCCGAGATGGAGAGCGTCATACACGACTTCGACGGCTGCACGGGCTGCGTCGAATCCACCCGCGGCGATGCCGGCAACGCGCCAGCGCTCCTCGGGTAGCTGCTCATCTGACGGGAGGTAGACGCGCGCGAACTCGAAGAGCCTGATGCCGGCGTTCCCCGCATCGACGTTCTCACGTGCTGCCTCGACAAGACCGTGGATCAGGGTCGTCCGGAGAATCGCCTGGTCGCCGCTCATCGGGTCGGAGAGGCGAATGGCAGACGGGTCCGGGTCGTTCGCGACGAGGCTCCACGTGTAGGCCTCCGAGAAACCGGCGCCCGTCAGAACGTCCTCGAGCACGCGTCGCAGGCGCTGGTCGCCGGTCAGGTGCCCCTCCACGAGCCGACGCAGCGGCATCGTCCTCGGAACGCGCGGCAGGACGACGCGCGCCACCTCCTCGATCACGTCGATCTCGCGCGTGACATCACGAGCGCGCCACGTCGGCACCGTCACGTCCCAGTCCTCGCTCACCTCGAAGCCGAGCCGGTCGAGGATCGACCGCTGCTCCTCGGAGGAGACGACGAGACCGACGATGCGATCCGTGCGATCGGTACGCAGCCGGACGACGGGCCGCTCCGGAAGCCCCGAATGGATATCGGTGCTTCCTGTCAGCTCTGCTCCCGTGAAGTCCACCAGGAGTCGGCTGGCGAGCACCGCGGCCGCCTCTGCCTGATACGGATCGACGCCCTTCTCCCAGCGGTTCGATCCCTCGGTACGAAGGCCGAGGCGCTCCGAGCTGCCCATGATTCCGATCGGCTCGAAGTTCGCAGCCTCGAGGAGCACCTCCGTCGTCGCGTCCGTGACCTCGCTGTCCTCACCGCCCATGATCGCCGCGAGGGCGACAGCCTTCTCTCCGTCGGTGATCAGGAGATCCCGCGTGTCGAGCTTCCTCGGGATGCCGTCGAGCGTACGGATCTCCTCGCCTGCGGTGGCGCGGCGAACGACGATCCGCCCGCCCTCGAGCTTCGTCCGGTCAAAGACGTGCAGCGGGCTGCCGTAGACGTGCATGACGTAGTTCGTGACGTCCACTACATTCGAGATCGACCGCATTCCTGCCGCGTGCAACCGGGCCCTGAGCCACATCGGCGACGGCGCGACCGTGACGCCCCTGAACACGCGAGCGAGGTACCGCGGGCAGCCCAGCGGGTCTTCGACCGTGACATCGACCGGCTCCGTCTCGAGGGCCGGCGGGTCGTCAACGGCGATCGGCAGAAGCTCGCCGTCGAAGAGTGTTGCCACCTCGCGAGCCAGGCCGACCATCGAGAGCAGGTCTACGCGGTTCATCGTCGGTGTCAGGTCGAGCACCTGCTCGTGCACGGGCAACACGTCCGACAGCGGCGTGCCCGGCTCGATGCCGTCGGGGAGAATCATGATTCCGGCGTGGTCGGAGCCGAGGCCGATCTCGTCCTCGGCGAGAATCATCCCGCGGGAGAGCTCGCCGCGCAGCGGGCGCTCGTCGAGCGGCGCCGGGAAGCCCGGCAGCAGCACGCCGGGAAGCCCGACCGCGACCGTGGCCCCGACGCCGAAGTTCCAGGCGCCGCAGACGATCTGCCGCGGCTCTCCCTCCCCCGTGTCGAGCTGGCAGAGCTGCAGTTTATCGGCGTTCGGGTGCTTGTCGGCCGAGAGAACGCGGCCGACGCGCAGGTAGGAGAGGTTGTCGCCGACGTCCTCGACGCCCATCTCGATAACGCGATCGACCTCGAGTGACGAGACGGCGAGTCGGCGCGCGATCTCTTCCGCCGTCGCATCCACGCGAACGTACTCACGCAGCCAGGAGAGAGGTGCGCGCACTAGTGCGGTGCCTCGTTCACCGGACGCGTCATGGTTCCCGGGCACGCGAAGAGCGCCCCTTCAGGATCTCGCGGGGCAGCTGCACAGCAGCTGACCCGCGAGCAGCGAGCATCTGATGCAGCGTCCTGCAGCGAACATGTCCGAAGGATCGTTGCAGGACGCTGCATCAGAACTGCCTCGAGAAACGCAGGTCGTTGCGCCACAGCTCACGGAGGTCAGGGAACTCGTGGCGGAGCATCGCGATGCGCTCGAGCCCCCAGCCGAATGCGAATCCGCTGTAGCGCTCGGGGTCGTAGCCCACGAACTCGAAGAGTCTGGGGTCCACCATGCCGGCTCCTCCGACCTCGATCCACCCCGAGTGGCGGCAGACCGGGCACCCGTCGCCGTCGCAGATGTGGCAGGAGACGTAGGCCTCGATCGACGGCTCCGTGAACGGGAAGTAATGTGTCCTGAACTCGCTCCGTCGCTGCTCACCGAACAGCTTCTTGAAGAGGAGGTCGAGCGTCCCGGTCAGGTCAGCGAGCGTGATGCCCTCGTCCACGACGAGCCCCTCGACCTGATGGAAGATCGGTGAGTGCGTCGCGTCGGGCGTGTCGCGCCGGTAGGTGCGACCGAGCGAGACCATGTAGACGGGCGGCTGCTGCATCTCCATCGTGCGAATCTGCGATGGCGATGTCTCCGTCCGCAGGACGGTCTCCTCGTCGATGAAGAGCGTTGCGAGCGGCGAGCGAGCCGGATGGCCTGCGGGAAAGTTCAGCCCGTCGAAGTTGTAGCGGGTCGTCTCGACCTCGCGGCCGTCCACGACGCGGTAGCCGAGACCGAGGAAGATGTCCTCGACCTCCCGCCGGATCTGGGTGATCAGGTGCAGGCTTCCCCGCGTCTGGCCGCCCACGGGGAGGGTCACGTCCACCCGCTCCTGCGTCAGCCGCGCATCGAGCTCCGCGCGCGCGAGCACGCTCTCGCGCTCGTCGATCGCCGTCTCGAGCCGCTCGCGTACGGCGTTCAACGTCATCCCGGTCTCGCGGTCGCGCACGTCGCGTAGCGCCTGCTTGATTGCGCTCTTGCGCCCCAGGAACTCGATCCGGACGGCCTCGACAGCGTCGGCCGAGATTGCGGCAGCGGCAGCCGCAAGTCCTTCGCGCTCGAGTGCTTCGGCATCCATGGAGGGCCGAGCCTACCAACGCGCTCGCCCCGGGATAGCACCCCTACACTCTTCGCGTGGCTCTCTATGACGCGATTGCGGAGATCTACGACGCGTGGAGCGTCTCCGTGGTCGAGGACATCGCGTTCTACGTCGGCGAGGCGAAGCGATGTGACGGCCCCGTCGTCGAGCTCGCGGTCGGGTCGGGGAGGATTGCTGTTCCGATCGCACAGGCCGGACGCAAGGTGATCGGGATCGACCTCTCCACGAGCATGCTGGCGCGTGCCCGGGCTCTTGCAGAGGAACGCGGGGTCGGCGCACTCGTAGACCTACGCGTCGGCGACCTGTGTGACCCTCCGGTCACCGAGCACGTCCACCTCGTCATCTGCCCCTTCCGGTCGTTGCTCCACCTGCCTGACGAAGCCGAGAAGCTCCGGGCGCTACGGGCCGCGCACGACCTCCTCGAGCCGGGAGGGCGCCTCGTGTTCGACGTGTTCGCACCGAGCCCCGAAGACATCGTCGAGACGAATGGCCTCTGGCTCGAACGGGAGGCAGGCATCTTCGAGCGGGCCGACTGGGACGAGAGCCGCCGCTCGCTGCTCCTGTCGGTGCGGTCGGGCGAGTCCACGGCGGCGATGGAGCTGCACTGGCTCTCGGCGATCGAATGGCGTCGCCTGATCGACGAGGCGGGGTTCGACGTCGCCGACCTGTACGGCTGGTTCGACCGGCGCCCCTACCGGGGCCACGACGACATGATCTGGACCTGCTGTCGCCGCGACTGACGCGACTGCGGCCGCAGCTGCCGCGGGCAACGACCCGGCTCCTACCCCTTGAACGTCAGCGTCAGCGTACTCGTCCGGCCGTCGGGGGTCGTGGCGACGAGCGTGGCAACGTAGGCCTTCCCCTTCGCGAGCGGGCGGCTGCCGACAACGACCCTGACCGAGAACGTCCCGGCGCCGAGCACAGAACTCATCGAGAAGGCGCTCGAGGTGAGCCTGCGTGACCCGACCCGACTGCCCGCTCCGAGCAGGAGCGACCTGGTCACTCCCACCGGCTTCACCGTCAGGCGAACGCGCGCGGGACGGTTGAGGACGGCGCCGAACGCGAGCGAGGCCTTCCCGCCCAGGCGCACAGGCCTCACGGTTCCCACACCCTTGCGCACGAGGTTCGGCACGGGCAGCACGGTCACGGTCGGGACGACCTCCACCGGGGCAACAACGGTCGTCACCGACGCCGTGTTGTTGGCCGGGCTCAGCTCCGACTGACGCGCGCTGAGCACGACCGTCGTCGCGAGCGCACCCTGCGCACCGACCCGTGCGTCGATGCGGAGGTGTGCGACGAGCGGCCCGTTCAGGAAGTCGAGCCTGCAGGTCAGTACCGTCGTCCCCGTGCACCCCTGGCCCCGGTCGAACGAGACGGCCGCGAAGGTGACCCCCGTCGCCAGCCTGATCGTGGCGACAACCCCGTCGGAGCCACCAGTGCCGATGTCCTGCGCCGTGACTTCGTAGGCGATCGAGTCACCGACCCTGGCCGTGGCAGGACCGCTGATCCCGGCGACGAGGTAGCTGGTTCCCGCTCCGCCGCCACCACCACCGCCGCCACCGCCACCGCCGCCGCCACCCGCCGGAGCCGAGATCACGGCTGTCTTTCCGGACTCCACCGGGGCTGCAGTACCGGACGCGTTCGACGCACCGACCTTGACCCGGAGCGTCAGGCCGAGGTCGAGCGTCCCGGCGAGATAGGCCGCAGCGGTCGCGAGCCCGATGTCAGAGCATGCCGCACCCGTCGCATCGCAGCGCTCCCACTGGAAGCTGAACGAGGGTGTCGGAAAGCCCGTCCACGTGCCCGTCGTCGCGGTCAGCAACTGCCCGGTGGTCGCAGCTCCCGTGATCACCGGCAGCACGGAGTTGAGTGGCGCCGCGGCGATCTGCGCCGTCGCGGCCGATTCCGCGGTCACCGACCCGTTGACGGTCGTGGCGATCTCCTTCACCCGGATCCGCTTGCCGGCGTCGGCCGGATTCGCGAGCGCGTACGTCATGGTCACCGACGCAGGCCCGGTATCCACGCAGGAAGCACCAGCGGCGTCACACCGCTCGAACTGATAGGTGAAGGTCGGCGCGGGGCTGCCCGACCACGTTCCCTGCACGGCCGTGAGCACCACGCCGGTCTGCAACGTGCCGGAGAGTGTAGGCAGGGACGTGTTGAGCACGAGCGTGGGCAGAACCACGCGGCCGGCGCCGTACAGGTTGTCCGTCCCGGCGACGCCCTGGTCTACGGCGAACGATGCGATCTTCGCCTGAAGCTGCGCTGGCGTGAGGCCCGGGCTCTGCTCGAGCAGGAGCGCGGCCGCCCCGGCAATCCCCGGCGACGAGGCGGAGGTGCCGCTGAAGCCGCTGACACCGCAACTCCCGAACGCACCGTAGATCGCGGAGGAAACAGCGTCGTAGCCACTCACATCGGGTTTGACCACGCCGGCGATGTTCGGCCCCCGGGAGCTGTACGACTCCAGTCCGAAGCCGTTCCGTGCTGCTCCGCCGTCGTGAGGTTGCCACCACAGAAATCGCGCGTCGTCACCGAGGTAGGGAGCTCGGTGCCGAGCAACGCCGCGTATCCCTGAAAGCCGAGGTCGATGATGCCGACCTTGACTCCTGTCCCGCGGAGGCCCGATGCTGTGAAGCCGGCGGCGTTGAGAGTGGCTATCTCTTCGCCGGTGACGAGCGCCTGCACGAGATCACCCGCAGATCGCTCGAAGGTTCCCCCGTGCACCGTTACCGCGGCTCGCGCTGCAGCGACCCCTCCGGGATGTGCGACCACGATGACCCTGATCCCGTCGGCCGTGACGGCGAGCCCTGCCGCGTGTGCGGCTCCGACCGCGGCGGCAGCGCCCCGTGCCCGCCCGGCCGAAGCAACAGCCTGGAAGGACGAGGAGCCAAACCCTGCGACCGATGAAACCCGGGTCGGCCCCGCCAGCGGCGCCCTGACCGGGGCGGCGTTGGACGCAGGTGATTGGGAGAGACCTCCACCCGGCGCTGCCACCTGTCGATCCGCACCTCCGGCGGCCGCCTCCCGCGCGACGGCACCGACACCCACGGCGACGACGGCGAGGGCGAGCGAGACGGTGAGCGAAAGTCGTTTCTGCGAAGCGCTCACGACCCCGATGGCAGCGAGAGAAGCCGGCGCTACAGGGGCGACGCAAGGCACCCTAGCGCGCTATCGGCTAGGCTAGTGCAATGTCGCTGGCGCTGATCGTAATCGTCGTGGTCGTCATTCTGATCGCGATCTACCTGATCGCGCTCTACAACGGCCTTGTCACAAAGCGCAACCGGGTCGCCAACGCGTGGGCCCAGATCGAGGTGCAGCTCAAGCGGCGTCGTGACCTGATCCCGAATCTCGTCGAAGCCGTGAAGGGGTATGCCGCGCACGAGCGCGGCACCTTCGAGGCCGTCACTCAGGCGCGCGCCGCCGCAGCCGGCGCGCAGGGGCCGGCACAAACAGCCGAGGCCGAGGGCTTCCTGACCCAGGCGCTCGGCAAGCTCTTTGCCGTCGCCGAGGCCTATCCCGACCTCAAGGCGAACACCAGCTTCCTCGATCTCCAGGCGCAGCTGAAGGACACCGAGGACAAGGTTGCGATCTCGCGCCAGGTCTACAACGACACCGTGCTGACGTTCAACAACGCGATCCAGGTGTTTCCCGCTGTCCTCCTCGCCGGCCCGCTCGGCTTCACGACGCACGAGTTCTTCGAGGTCGAGGATGCAGCTGACCGGGAGGTACCGGAGGTCAGCTTTCAGCCGGTCGCCCCGGCAGCTCCCGCGGCTCCGGCATCTCCCCCCGCCGGCGATGCGCCCACGCCTCCGAGCGCGTAGCGCACTCCTTGCCGTAACGCTCGCCGCGCTTGCGCTTGCGAGCGTGGCCCACGCGAAGTCGTTCTCGCTGCCCCAGGCCGATGTCTCGGTGCAGGTGGAGCCGAACGGCAGCCTCGTCGTGGACGAGCTCATTACCTACTCGTTCAGCGGCCCGTTCAGCGGTGGCTACCGCGACATCCCGCTTCGCGCCGGCGAGCTCGTCGATCAGGTGCGCGTGAGCGAGAACGGTCAGGCCTACCGGCCCGGCGGCTGCGCCACGCTCGGCTGCGCCGACGCGGAGAGCACATTCGGCACCGCTCCCGGCGACGGGATGGCCCGGATCGTCTGGCACTACCGGGCAAACGGCGAGATCCGCACGTTTGCCGTGCACTACCGGCTCAGAGGTGTCGCCGTCGCCTACGACGACGTCGTGGACGTCAATCTGAAGGTCTGGGGCTCCGAGTGGGACGAACCCCTCGGACGACTCACGGCGACCGAGACCACCCCCGGCAAGATCATGCGCGCCTGGGGTCATCCGGTCTACGTCCGGGGAGACGTGCAGTTCACGGGCGCACGCGCGGTGCTACGGGCCATAGACGTGCCGGCCGGGCAGTACGTCGAGCTCCGCACCGTACTCCCGCGCTCGGCCTTCGACTCGACTCTCGGAATGCACGTGGTCTCGGGCCCCGGGCTTCCCGGGATCCTCGCCGCCGAGGCAGCCGACGCGGCGGCCTTCGAGAAGGACAGCGAACGGATCGAGAACGCAAAGCGCCATCCCTGGCGCTACGTCATCGCTCTGCTCCTCCTCGGCACGATCCCGGCGACACTCATCGTCAGCGGCGTCTTCTGGATCTACGGCCGCGAACTCAGGAGCGGCTACGACCGCGAGTACGAACAGGAGCCACCGACCGAGACCGAGCCTGCCCTCGTCCCGATTCTCGTACGGCAGGGCGGCGAGGCCGGATCCTTCGAGTTCACCGCGACCCTGTTCGACCTGATTCGCCGTGGGGTGTTTACCTCGACACCCGTGACGACGGAACGTGCGACCTGGGGCGGCATGCGTACCGAGAGCATCTCCGACCTCGAGATCTCCCCGGGCACGCAGCAGGGCTCGAGTCTCCGTCCCTGGGAGAACGCTGTCGTGCTGGTCGTCAATGGCGTGATCGAGGACGGGCCGGAACGGCTGTCGCGCTTCCGCGAGCGAATCGAGGCCGACAGGGAGGTTATGAGCACGCACTTCACGGCGTTCAAGGCGACGATCGGCACCGAGGTCGGGAACCGGTTCTGGTTCATCTCACGCGGGGCGGCAGCGCTCGGTATCGCTCTCGTCGCACTGCTCGCGGCCGCGGGGATCCTGCTCTATTTCGCCGCGCACGGCTGGCGCTCCGTCCATCCGCGCTGGAGCGACGTCGTCCTCATCGGCTTCGCCGTTGCGGCCCTGATCAACGCTGCACTCGTCCTCGGTGCCCTGACCCAGCGGAGGCTGTGGCGGAGGCGGTCACCCGACGGTGAGATCGAGGCCGAGCGGTGGGAGGCGTTCCGGCGCTATCTCACCGATTTCCCGCGCCTGCAGGAGGCACCCCCGGCGACGCTCGCGCTCTGGGAGCGGTTGCTCGTCTACGGGATCGCGTTCGGGATCGCGGAGCGGGTGCTCCAGGCGGCCCATCTTGCCATGCCCGAGGAGCTGGCCCGGGGCTCGTCGGTGTACTGGATCACGGGTAGCGGCGGCCTCGGCTCGGGCGCGTCCTCGATGGCGATCGGCGATCTCGCGTCGGGCTTCGGCTCGGCGCTCGCACCCCCGTCGTCGGGCTCGGGCGGAGGGGGCGGCGGCTTCTCCGGTGGAGGCGGCGGAGGCGGAGGGGGCGGCGGAGGCGGCGCCTGGTAACTCCTTCGGGCCCGGCCGCCATGGGGCGGGAGGACGATGCATCGGAAGGCAGCGTGAAGAGAGCCAGAGAGCGTACCGGGTCTCGCCGCGCCCGCCTCGCCGCAGTCGAACGTGATCAGGAAGCGCGGCGCGAGAGCTCGTACAGGGCGATCGCGCCCGCCGCTGCGACGTTGAGCGACTCCGCGTCGCCCGGCATCGGGATCGCCGCGACCGTGTGGCACGCGTCGAGGATCTCGTCGGGAAGCCCCGCCCGCTCGGCCCCGAGCACGATCGTCACCGGCGCCGTGAGATCGACGTCCATCAGCGCCATCGCTCCACTCGCGTCGAGCGCGATCTGACGACCGGGGCGTTCGTCCCAGGCGACGAGCGGCACGCGGAAGATCGCACCGGCACTCGCACGCAGCGCCTTCTGTGAGAGCGGCTCGGCGCAACCTTCCGACAGCGACACGGCCGCTCCGAAAGCGTCGGCGGAACGGATCAGCGTCCCGACGTTGCCGGGGTCAGTAAGCTGCCAGAGCGCGAGACACGTTGCACGCACTCCCACGGGAAGGTCGTCGCGTCGAAAGACGCCGATCACCCGTGCCGGATGGGGGAGCGTCGAAACGCCCGCGAGCAGCTCGGCCTCGACGTTCTCTCCCGCGACCAACAGGTCTACCGGCTCAATCCCCGCGGCAAGCGCTGCATCGCAGAGATCCTCGCCCTCGCAGGCAAAGAGACCCGATTCCTCACGCTCCTTCTTCCGTTGCAAGGCGCGAACGAGCTTGAGCCGCGCGTTGTCCTTCGAGGTGATCACGCGGCCTCCAGCCAGTCGAGCCATTCCCCGTGGAGGCCGGCGAGCGCAACGAGGCGCGCCGGAGCAGGGCACAAGCACACCTCGAGCTCCCATCCGTCGTCCGGGGCACGCTGCTGCTCGTCGTGCCGCCGTGACAACACCCGGGCGCGTGGGCACCCGTCTGCGACTGCCTCTTCGAGCGAATGGTGCAGCGTGAAGAGCTCCGCCTGATGGCGGAGCACTTCGGCCTGCAGGTCTTCCGGGGTCAGGCTGCCTCGGCCTGATCGAGCGCGAGTGCGGCTTTCGCCTGCTCGGCGACCGCGGCGAAGGCCACCGGGTCGGAGACCGCGATGTCGGCGAGCGACTTGCGGTCGAGCTCGATCCCTGCCTTGTGCAGCCCCGAGATGAACTGGTTGTAGGAGAGCCCGTGCAGCCTCGCCGCAGCGTTGATGCGGACGATCCACAGACGCCGGAACGTGCGCTTCTTGTTCTTGCGGTCACGGTAGGCGTAGGTGAGAGAGTGCTCGACCTGTTCCTTGGCGTAGGTGTAGTGGGAGTTCTTGAGACCCCAGTAGCCCTTTGCCTGCTCCAGGACCTTCCGGCGCTTCTTGCGCGCTGCAACCGATCGTTTGACCCTTGCCACCGGTTACCTCAGCCCCAGAAGTCGTTTGACGCGCGGCACATCGTTCGCTGCGAGCGGCTGATCCTTGCGGAAGCCGCGCTTACGCTTCGAGCTCTTGTGCTCCAGGTTGTGGCTCTTCATCGCGTGGCGGCGGATCAACTTGCCCGTTCCGCTCACCTTGAAGCGCTTCTTCGCTCCGCTTCCCGTCTTGACTTTCGGCATCTGGGTTCACTCCTGCGTTCTTTGTCGGCCCGAAGACCATGATCATGTTGCGCCCGTCGATCAGAGGGGGCTGTTCGACCTGCCCGACATCCTTGATGTCCTCGGCGAGCCGCATCAGAAGGTCGCGCCCACGCTCGGGGTGCAGGTTTTCCCTGCCCCGGAACATGATCGTGACCTTGACCTTCGCTCGCGTGTTGAGAAAGCGAACGACGTGGCCCCTCTTGGTCTCGTAGTCGTGGATTCCAATCTTTGGTCTGAGCTTGATCTCCTTGACGTTGATCTGCGACTGGTGTTTCCGCGCGACCTTCGCCTTCTGTTCCTGTTCGTAGCGAAACTTTCCGTAATCCATCACCCGGGCGACGGGCGGGTCTGCCTGCGCTGCCACCTCGACGAGGTCGAGATTCTTGCTGTACGCGTATTCGCGAGCCTCGTCGGTCGTCTTGATCCCGATCTGCTCCCCGTCCTCACCCACGAGCCTCACGGTCGGCACGCGGATCTCGTCGTTGATCCGTTCCGTCTGGACGACCGGCCGGGTCCTGTCTTCAGGGCGGCGCCGGGGCCTCAAAGGCTTCTCACCAAGTTTGCTCTCTCTTCAAAACCGTGCTGTCCCTTCCCTGAAATGGCAAAAACCGCTGGCAGGCAGCGGCACCGTTTCCCTCGTCGTTCGACTCGGTTGTACCCGCGTAGCTCGTGGCTCCGGAGGTGAGGGTAACGGCCCCTACTTTTCAGGTCGGAATGGTAGCAGGGCAAAGCGCTCTCCGTGGGGTGGATCGGGAGGCTAGCCGCGCGACGGTGCCACGACGTGCTCGAGTTCGGCGACCAGCTCGTCGAGAGAGCGAGTGGACTGGCCCTCACCGCGTGTGCGGACAGCGAGCGCCGCTTCCGATTCGCGCTCCCCGAAAACGACGACGACGGGAATCTTTTCGAGCTCGCTGTCACGGATCCGCTTGCCGAGCGTCTCGTCTCGCTCGTCGAGCTCGGCCCGGAAGCCGGCCTCACGGAGCTTCGCCGAGATCTCCCTGGCACCGTTCCGGTGTTGCTCGCTAACGGGCAGGAGCCGCACCTGAACCGGCGCGAGCCAGAGCGGGAACGCGCCGCCATAGTGCTCGATGATGATGCCGATGAAGCGCTCGAGGGAGCCGAAGAGCGCCCGGTGGATGACGAAAACCGGGTGCTCGCGGTTGTCGCGGCCCATGAACGTCAGGCCGAAGCGGGACGGCATCTGAGCATCGAGCTGGATCGTGCCGAGCTGCCACGAGCGGTCGAGGGCATCGGTGATGTGGAGATCGATCTTGGGGCCGTAGAACGATCCCTCGCCCTCGCCGACGAAATACGAGATCTCGTGACGGTCGAGCGCCTCGATCAGCTTGCCCTCCGTAAAATCCCACTCCTCGTCGGCTCCGAGCTTGTTCTCGGGTCGTGTCGAGAGCTCGGCGCGAGGCTCGATTCCGAAGAGCCCATACAGGTAGCGGAGATACACGAGACACCCGTCGAGCTCGCCGTCGATCTGCTCCCGTGAGCAGAAGATATGGGCATCGTCCTGGGTCACGTACCGCACACGCGTGAGACCGTGCAGCGCCCCGGCAAGCTCGTTGCGGTGGAGCGGTGCCGCCTCGGCAAAACGCAACGGCAGCTCACGGTAGCTCCGGAGCTGGCTCCCGAACAGGAGCATGTGGCCCGGGCAGTTCATCGGCTTGACCGCGTAGGTGTGCTCGTCGTCGATCGGGATCAGGAACATGTTCTCGCGAAACTTCTCCCAGTGGCCCGAGGTGACCCAGAGCGCCTTGTCGTAGATCAGCGGGGTCCTCACCTCCGAGTAGCCGCGTCGCCCGTTCTCCCTGCGCCGGAGATCCTCCAGCGCGTTGAAGACCGCCATACCCTTCGGATGCCAGAAGGGCGACCCGGGCGAGTGCTCGTCGAAGTGGAAGAGGTCGAGCTCTGCGCCGAGGCGCCGGTGATCGCGCGCACGAGCCTGGTCGAGCCGCTCGAGGTGGGCGTCGAGGTCTTTCTGGCTGAAGAACGCCGTGCCGTAGATGCGCGTCAACTGCGCGTTGTTCGAATCGCCACGCCAGTAGGCCCCCGCGAGCGAGGTGAGCTTGAACGCCTTGATCGGCGCCGATGTCTGCAGGTGTGGGCCGCGGCAGAGATCCGTGAAGTCGCCCTGCGTGTAGAGGGAGATTGCACCCTCCGCGGTCTCGACGAGCTCGACCTTGTAGGGCTCGCCCTCGGCTTCGAACCGCGCGCGCGCCTCGTCGGCCGAGATCTCCTCGCGCTCCCACGCGCGGCCCTCGCCGAGCTCGCGCTGCACCTCCGCCTCGATCGCCTCCAGATCGGTGTCGTTGATGGGGGTCGGAAACTCGAAGTCGTAGTAGAAGCCGTTGTCGATCGGCGGCCCGATTGCCACCTTCACGCCCGGGTGCAGCCTGCGGACCGCCTCGGCAAGGAGATGGGCCGCCGAGTGGCGAAGCACCGCGAGCGCATCCGGGTCATGGGTGTCTCGCGTCGTCAGGATCTGGAGTTTCGCACCGTTCGGCAGCGGCAGCCGGATGTCCTGCGAGACACCGTCGGCCTTCACGAGCACAGCCTGTTCGGCGAGCTTCGGGCCGATCGCGCGCGCCGCGTCGAGACCGCTTGCGCCGTCGGGCAGTTCGAGCTCCGTCGCATCGGGGAGGATCACCTTCATGCCCGGAAGAATAGTCGCGGCCGAAGACTGGCATCACGCTCAACCCGGAAACACCGCTTCGCCCGACCCGTCGGACCTCGACCGGCCCAGGTGCCGGATGGGGACACGCGCGCCGCGCGAAGCGGTAGATCCAGATCTATATTCACAGGGGAAATGGAGTGCATCCCGAGGCTGTAGTGACCGTGGATGTTGCAGACGAGCAGGTACTTCCCAGGTGCGAGGGTGAGCACCAGCGTTCCCCTCTTGCCAGGCTGTATCCCTTCGCCCTCGCCAAGCGCACGATCGCCCTCAACGGCTTTGAAATTCTTCACGAGGGAGCCGTCATTCTCAATCGAGTTACCAAGAAATTGGGGCAACCGAACGATAGAGGGTGTAGTGATGGCCGCAATTCCTACGTACAAGGGTGCGTTCGGACACGCCGAAGCCGAGCGTCTCCTCTGGCGCGCCGGTTTCGGCCCGCGCAGGGGCCAGGCTGCAAGCCTCGCGCGCCTTGGCCTCGACGGCGCCGTCCGCTCGCTCACACACCCACCCGATGAGCGCTGGATTGGGCCACAACCGCGCGACGAGAAAGGACGCCCCCTCGCACCGGCCGACGCGTGGGGCCACGACCATCTCTGGTGGCTCGACCGCATGGTCAGGACCAGCCGTCCACTCGTCGAGCGCATGACTCTCGTCTGGCACGACTGGTTCGCCACGTCGAACTCGGGGGTCGGCTCGCAGAAGATGATGCTCGCGCAGAACCGCCTCCTCCGACGGCATGCGCTCGGGAGCTTCGATCGCCTTCTCGTCTCGATCACGGCCAATCCGGCGATGCTGGTCTGGCTCTCGGGCACCGACAACCGCAAGGACGCCCCGAACGAGAACTACGGCCGCGAGCTGATGGAGCTCTTCACGCTCGGCGAGGGGAACGGCTACACCGAGAACGACGTACGTGAGCAGGCCCGCACGCTTACCGGCTGGACGAGCACGTGGAAGCGGGGCAAGGGTCAGACCGACTTTCGCTTCGACCCCAAGCTCCACGACACGGGCATGAAGACGGTCTTCGGCCGGAAGGGTGCCTTCTCGTGGCGCGACGCGGTACGACTCTGCGTGAATCATCCGCAGCACGCGCAGTTCTTCGTCGAGAAACTGTGGAGCTACTTTGTTCCAGAGCCACCGGACGCACGGACGAGGGCAGGGCTCGAGGTGCTCTACCGCAAGAACTTCGAGGTCAAACCCGTCCTCGATGCCGTCCTGCGGCATCCCGCTCTCTACACCGGCCCACGGATGGTGAAGCCACCGGTCGTCTACATCACGGGGCTTCTCCGAGGCCTCAACCGCGGCATCGACACCTCCGCCTGGGTGTGGCTCTCCGACGGAGCCGGGCAACGCCTCTTCAACCCGCCGAACGTGGCAGGCTGGGACGATTCCCGCTGGCTCGACACCAGTGCCTTCCGCGGCCGCTGGAATATCGCGAACACCGCCCTCGAGAAGGTGACGCTCGGCGATCGCAAGGGCAAGAAGGGCCCAAAAGTCCCGAACAACCCGGAGGCGATCGTCATTGAGGCGCTCACCGCGCTCGGCAATCCGACGATCCGTCCCGAGACCCACGAGGTGCTCCTCACGTTCGCCCGTGACTCACTGCACGGGGTAACGGGCTGGAAGGCCGAGTCCTACCCGCCGCTCGTCGCGAACGCGGTGCGACAACTCCTCGCCGTCTCCCCCGACATGCAGACCTGCTGATGGCGTGCTGCAACGAACATTCACGCTCGGAGATCGTGCGGCGCGGGCTCGCCGAGGCAGGCCGGGGCCTACCGGCGATCGAGCCCGGCATGCCGCTGCCCGCAGGTACCGGCCTCGATCGACGAACGTTCGTTGCCCGCGGCGTGGGGCTCGCACTCGCCGTCTACGGGGGCGCTGCTCTTCGACCGCGGGCATTCGACGACGGGATTGCCGCCGCGGCCGCGGCCAGTCCGCAGCAGAAGGTGTTCGTCTCGATCTTCCTCGACGGTGGAGCGGACTCACTGTCGCTCCTTGCGCCGACGGGCGACTCGCTCTATCCCCAGTTTCGGCCCCGACTCGCTCTTGCCGCGGGCGCCGGGCCGGCATTCACCGAAGATCCGCGACTGACGTGGCATCCCTCGTTGAGCCCACTCGCTCAACTTCACGGCGAGGGCAAGGTCAACGTGATTCCCGGCATCGGCTACGACCATCCCAATCAGTCCCACTTCACGTCACGTCATTTCTGGGAGGTGGGTGCCGCCGACGAGCGACTGGCGACTGGATGGCTCGGGCGATACCTCGACCGCGTAGGGCGGCCCGACAATCCCCTCCAGGGGCTTTCTCTCGACTGGAGCCTGCAGCCGTCCCTGGCGACGGCGAACATGCCCGTCGCAGCAGTCGATGCTCCCGACCGGTACGACTTCTGGGCTCGCGGCGTCTGGGGCGAGGTCTCGAATCGGATGGTCGGCACGATCGCAAAGCTCGGAGCGCTCCCAACCAACGGCGATCCGGGTCTCAGGGCCGCGAGCGAGGCAGCGGCGCAGTCCGCACGACTCTACGAGCAGTTGGCGCCGTTCCGGCCCAAGGATGATCGCAAGTCGCTCGTCAGCCCGGTCGCGTATCCCGGCGGCGACGACCGCTTTCCCCGACGCCTCGCCGGCCTGGCCGCGATGCTCGCAGCGGGTCTGCCGCTGCGGGTCGTCGCTCTCTCGGCGGCCGGCCGGTACGACACGCACGACAACCAGGCGCAAGGGCTGTCCGACGACCTCAAGCTCACTGCGGATTCACTGCTCGCGTTCCAGCGAGATCTGGAGGCGCGCGGACTCGCGGATCGAGTGCTCGTGCATGTCTGGACGGAATTCGGCCGACGCGCAAAGGAGAATGGATCGGGAGGCACTGATCACGGTGCCGCCGGTACCGGCTTCCTGATCGGATCGCAGGTTTCGGGGCAGATGATCGGGGAGTTCCCGGGCCTCGCGAAGCTCGACGACCACGGCAACCTGCGCGCGACGAGCGACTTCCGCGGCCTCTACGGCTCGATCCTCGAGGACTGGCTCGGCACCGACGCGGCGGCCATCATCCCTCGAGCTCGGAAGTTCGCGCGCCCGAAGATCCTTCGATGACGTCGCGCGTGGTACTTGGGCTCGCTCTCGTGTTCACGATCGTCCCGATCGCGACAGCCGCCACTCCACCCACGGCCCGTCTGCAGGTATCTGCCGACGAGTTCACCCTCGCCCTGTCTCGCTCGTCGATTCGGAAGGGCCTGGCGGTCGTCGAACTCGTCAACTACGGCGAGGATGACCACGATCTTGCGCTCAGACGCGTCGGTGGCACGATGACCTACCGGATCGGCGTTGTCCACCCTGGTCAGACCGGCTCGCTCGAAGCGCGCCTTCGCTCCGGCCGCTTCGCCCTCTGGTGCACGCTCGCCGATCACCGCGGGCGCGGGATGCGCGCGACGCTCGACGTGCGCTCGTCCGGCTAGCCTCGACCGCCGCCAAGGAGCGAGAGCAGCAGCATGAAGACGTTGAAGACGTCGAGGAAGATCGAGGCGGCGAGCAGAGGCGCAGCGCGGATCGAGTCGGCCCGGCGCAGACGCTGGAAGTCGTACATCGTGTATGCGGCAAAGATGACGAGTCCGACCACCGCGTAGATCACGTCGCCGCCGGGGATCGAAACGAACATCAGCAGGATCCCGAAGCCAATCAGTCCCAGGAGCGCGAAGAACGCAACCCGCGCGATCTTCGAGAGATCACGACGTGTGGCATACCCGTACGTGCCACAGCCACCGATGAAGAGGCCCGTGAGCGCGGCGGCCTGCCAGAGGGCCTGGGGCTGTACCTCCGCGTAATAGGCAAGCGTCGGTGCGACCGCGATCCCGAGGAAGGCGCCCATGCCGAAGAGGAGCCCGATCGCGAGTTGCTCCGAGCGGCGAATGGCGACGTTGAGGCCAATGATGCATCCGATGGCAGCGATGAAGGCGACGATGCCCCACCCGCGAGAGATGTCGCGGCCGAGATAGGCACCGAGGGCCGCAACAAGACAGGTGAGGGCGACAAGGCCCATCGTCTGGCCGAAGATGGCGCGGGCGCGGTCACGCGTGACGGCGGCCGGCTGCTGGGAAACGTGCTCGAGGCTGCTCATTGCCACAGTGTACCCGATGGAGAGGACACCGTGGGGGTACTCTCGATCCGCACGTCGGCCCCGGGCGAGGCCGACGCAGGGCACGTCGCAACCGAGGGACAGGCCCCGGGGTCAGAGACGACCGTTGCGTGAAAGAAGAAAATGTTGAATAATCACCCCTCGTGTACCGGAATCTGCAACCACTCTCCGGCCGGCAGGGACAAATACGGTGACCACGAGGCGAAAGGGAATCCTCGGGACGGCCGTTGGGGCCGTCGTTCTCTTCGTCCTGTCGGTGCTGTATGTCTTCTACTTCACCATTCAGCCGCCGCGGGTGCAGGCCGCCGCCGACGCATCAGGGAGCACACAGCTGACCCTGCAGACCGTGGGCGCACTGGGGCCCGACTACGAGCATCCCGCCTGGGTCTCCTATCTCGTCGAGAACGCGAAGGGCGAGTGGATCCACAGCACCGAGATAGAGCTTCCTGCCAACACGCTCGTGCACGTGACGATCCTCCAGTACGACAGTGCGACCGGTCTCCGAAACCCGTTCTTCGCGCGCCCGCAGGGCACCATCGGCGGCGTGATCGACGTGGACGGCAAGGAGGTGAACATCGTCGATCCGCAGGCGCCGGCGCACACGTTTGCCGTGCCCGAGCTCGGTGTCTTCGTGCCACTCCCCGGTGTTGCAGGCGATGCCTCGAACACGTGCTCGGCCGCTCCGTGCACGCTCGATCAGGCGCATCACACGGTCACCTTCAGCTTCCGCACGAGAGGGCCGGGGCGCTATCGCTTCCAGTGCTTTGTCCCCTGTGCTGCGGGCTACTACGCAGGGAACGGTGGGCCGATGCAACGGTACGGATACATGGGCGGCTACCTCGATGTCGTCTGACAAGCAGAGCCAGCCCGAACGTCACCGAGACCTCCTCTGGTTCCTCCTGATCTGGGTTGTCGCCTCTGCCGTCCTCACACCCCTCTACATCATTTTCGTCCCTCTCCCGGCGAACGGCAACTCCAACGACGCGACCGGGCAGCACCTGGACAACGGGGTTCTCGATGCGGTTGCCATTCCGGCCGTGCTCCTCGTCGTTTGCTTCCTGGCCTACGCCATGGTGCGATTCCGTCAAACGGGGCCCGAGATCGAAGAAGGCCCACGCGTCTACGGGCACCGCGGGCTACAGAACGTCTGGATCGTCGTCACGTCGGTGCTCGTGACCGGGTTGTTCGCCTTCGGCACCTGGCGGATTCTCGCGCCGGGTGCAGCAGGCAGCGGGCAAGGTGCGAACCCGCTCTCACCTGCAAGCACGAAGGGTGGGGTCTCGCCACTGCCCGTCCAGGTGATCGGTCAGCAGTGGCAGTTCACCTACCGCTATCCCACCTACGGCGGCCTCGAAACACCCCGCCTCGTACTCCCCTACGGCCGGGTGATCGAGTTTCACGTCACCTCGCTCGACGTGATCCACTCCTTCTGGGCCTATGAGCTCGGCGTGAAGGCAGACGCAAATCCCGGCGTGGACAACGTCGCCTACGTGACACCGACGAGGCCAGGAGGCTTCGACGTACGCTGCGCGGAGCTGTGCGGGATCTGGCACGGCTACATGTTCGCCCGGGGCCGCGTTGTGACCAGACCCGCGTTCGAGCGCTGGATCGCCCAGCAGAAGCGCTTCTTCGAGCCGGTGACGCACTACCTGCCGCCCTACAGCGACAGCTACCTGCCGCCTCCCCTGAGGCGCGGCGGATGAACGCCACGGAACCCTCACTCCTGCGTCGCCTCGTCGGGTTCAACCTGGCGACCGGCATCGTGCTTGCCGTCGTCGGCTACATCCTCGGCCGCTGGCTCGGTGACCAGATCCACGGGGCCAGCCTCGACTACATGAGCGAGTCGGGCGAGGACGACGTCTCGCTCGCACTCGGCTACTTCGTCGGTCTGATCGGCTTCCTGGTCGGGCTCGGCTTCGCCAACTACCCGGCCTCGCGGCTCATCGGTCGTCCACCGTCGCTCCCCCGACCGGACGCGCAGGGCATCGGGCGGTACTTCCGCCTGACGCCGGATCACAAGGTGGTCGGGATGCAGTACTTCACCGGGATCGGCGTCTTCTTCTTCGTTGCCGGTCTCACCGCCATGCTGATCCGTACCGAGCTCCTTCAGCCCGGGCAGAACATCTGGCCTCCCGACAAGTACCTCACCCTCGTCGGCACGCACGGCACACTGATGATGGGAATGATGACGAGCTCGGTGCTGGGGACGTTTGGCAACTTCATCGCCCCGCTGATGATCGGAGCCCGTCGGTCGGCGTTCCCCCGGCTCGAGTCGCTCTCGTTCTGGCTGCTGATGGCCGCCGGCGTGATACTCCTCACCAACCTCGCCTTCGGCGGCTTCCAGACCGGCTGGACGGGATATGCACCGCTCAGCGAGGAGGGCGTCTCGGGCATCGACGGCTACCTCTTCTTCTTCGCAACCGTCGGACTCTCGATGACCCTGCTCGGCTTCAACCTCGTCGTCACCATCGTCACGATGCGCGCCCCGGAGCTGCGCTGGGGCCGGCTCCCGATCTTCGTCTGGGGGATCTTCACAACCTCGGCAACGATGGTGCTCGCGGCACCCGTACTGACCGTCGCCATGCTCCTCGTGCTGCTCGACCGCACCGCGCAGACGACGTTCTTCTATCCGGCAGCGGGCGGCAGCGCCTACCTCTTCCAGAACCTGTTCTGGTTCTTCGGGCACCCGGAGGTCTACCTCCTCATGCTTCCCGGCGCCGGGATCCTGTTGCAGCTCCTTCCGGTCTTCTCGCGCAAGCCGCTGTGGGGCTACCGGCTCGCGGTCGCCGGGATGCTCGGAATCTCCCTCGTCAGCTTCATGGTCTGGCAGCACCACCTGTTCGTGAGCGGCCTCGCCGCCGACCTACGGCCGTTCTACATCCTTTCGACCGAGCTCATCTCCATCCCCACCGGCTTCATCTTCATCTGCGCTCTGGCCACGATCTGGCGCGGGCGCCTTCGCCTGGAAGTGCCGATGCTGTTCTGCCTCGCGTGGATCTTCAACTTCATGGTAGGAGGCATCACCGGGATCTACAACTCCGACGCGCCGAGTGACACGACGGCGCACGGCAGCTTCTTCGTGATGGCGCATTTCCATTACACGATCATGGGCGGGCTCGTTTTCACGTTCTTCGCGGCCATCTACTACTGGCTCCCCAAGATGACCGGGCTGACCCTGAACAAGACACTCGGCAAGGTGCACTTCTGGCTCATGTTCATCGCCTTCAACTCGACCTTCTTCCCGTTGCTGATCGTCGGATTCCTCGGGATGCCGCGTCGCATCGTCACGTATCCGGAGCGGTGGGAGTTCCTCAACGCCTGGTCGTCGGTGTCCTCGTTCGTGCTCGGCTTCTCGATGCTGGTCTTCCTTGCCAACCTCGTCTACTCGATGTTCATCGCGCGCATCCCGGCACCCGCCAACCCGTGGCACTCGACGTCGGCGGAATGGCAGACGAGCTCGCCGCCGCCGCTCCACAACTTCGACAACGACCCGACGATCGGCGACCCTCACGACTACGGACGGGCTCCAGAGCCACACACGCCAGGACTCCAGACAGCGGCGGAAGGAGGATGACGGTGGCTGCAAGGATCCCCGAGCCCGAAGCTCCCGAACTCGTGGCGCGCAACCTCGCGGTGGGCGCCCGCCTGGCGGCGGGTGCGACGACGTTCGCGTTCCTCGGCCCCGTCTTCGCCTACCTCTACCTGCGCTCGCTCAACACCGCCGACCTCTGGCACCCGGCGGGCGTTGACCCTCCACTGCTCCTCGGGACGGCGATCGTCCTGCTCACTGCCGCCTCCGCCGTCGTCCTCCTGCTCGCATCACGCCGCGCTGCCGCGTCCCGGAACCGGCTGCTGTTTCTTGCGTCGCTGTCGTTTCTCCTCGGGATCGCCGCGGTCGCGCTCCAGGTAGTGGAGTACTTCGTGCTCGGGTTCGGCCCCACCGACGGAGGCTACGCGAGCGTCTTTGTCGCCTGGAGCGGCCTGACTGCGGTCTTCGCGCTCGGAACGATGCTCTGGCTCGAGACGCTCATCGCGTTCATGCTTCGGGGAGGCGAACGCGACCCGTCGCAGGCCATCGGGCCGAGGTTTGCAGCACTCGCATTCTACTGGGCCTACCTGGCCGGACTCGGCATCGTCATGTGGGTCTGCCTCTACGTGACCGCATGAGCCGGGAGGATCAATGACGTATCTGACGGACTGGCAGTTCGAGTCGCCGCTCCCCAC
This sequence comes from Thermoleophilia bacterium, assembly GCA_009694305.1. Classification (GTDB taxonomy): domain Bacteria; phylum Actinomycetota; class Thermoleophilia; order Gaiellales; family Gaiellaceae; genus Gaiella. Next base: position 3,166 of record SHVL01000013.1, on the reverse strand, counting down.
GGTTGCGCTCTTCGCTCTTGCCTACGCAATCGGGTGGCGACGGCGCAGCAACCGCCGCCGGGCCGCCACCGACGCACTGCTGTTCACGGCAGGTCTCGGCGCTCTCGTTCTCGCGTTCGCGTCGCCCCTCGCGGCACTCGACCGGCAACTCTTCTGGGCACACATGACCCAGCACATTCTCCTCCTGGCCGTGGCGCCGCCACTGATTCTGCTCTCACGGCCCTGGGCGACGGCCTGGCGCGCGCTGCCGCTGGACGTCCGCCGCCCGACGGCGCGCGGCCTCACCTACAGCCGCTGGGCCCGCCCGCTACGGGAAGCCGGACGCTGGCTGGCATCGCCACCGGTGGCGCTCGCGCTCTTCTGCGGCGTGATTCTGGTCTGGCACGTGCCCCTGCTCTTTGACGCGACGCTCGGGTCGGGGGTTGTCCACATCGCCGAGCACACGACGTTTTTGGCGGTCGGGTTTCTCTTCTGGTCGCAGTTGATCGACTCTCCGCCGCTGCACAGCCGGCTTGGCTATCCGGCGCGCGCGCTCTTCGCCCTGACTGCGATCGGCGTGGGTACCGCCCTGACGCTTCTGCTCGTGCTCGCACCCTCCCCGCTCTACGCGGGATACGCAGACCTGGCCTCACGTCCCGGCGGAATCTCGGCGCTCGCCGACCAGCACCTCGCTGCAGGGATCATGTGGATTCCGGGCTCTGTCCCGTTCGCCGTAGCGCTCCTCGTCTTCGCCTATCGCTGGCTGTTCGACGAGAGCGGGCCGCGGGCAGCACATCTGGCGGCCGGACGATGAGCCTTGTCGCATCCGGACTTCTGACCGGACCCGTCCTGTCTCTGGTTATCCCGCTCGCGACGATCGCGATCGTCGCCTGCTGGCTGCTGATTAGCCTGAGGCGCGAAGAGCGGCGCCGGTGAGCGGCACGGTCGAACCACGACCGACGACGAGTCACCGACGCCAAGCAGCAATTCTCGCAGTCTTCCTTGCAGCCCTCGCCGGGATCGGGATCGGCATCGGCATCGGCGCTCACTTTCTCACCCGTGGCACCGCGGCTGCACTCGACTTGCCCGAGTTCCACGGCCAGGCAAACTGGAACGCGCAGGAGCGGCGAGCGGCGCCGTTCACCCTCCACGACCACCGGGGTGCAGTCGTCTCGCTCGACGCGCTGAAGGGAACCCCTGTCCTGCTCACGTTCCTCGACTCCCGCTGCAGGGAACAGTGCCCGATCGAGGGCTCTCAGCTGGGGACGATCCTCCGTGACATCAAGCCCGAGGCGCGGCCCGCACTCCTCGTCGTGAGCGTCAACCCTGCCGGAGACACGCCTGCGAGCATCCGGAAGGCGATGGCGCAATGGCGCCTGACGGGACCGTGGCGCTGGCACTGGCTCCGGGGAACAGAACGAGACCTCTCGCCCGTCTGGGACGCCTATGGCATCGCCGTTCACCCGACCACGAACGACATCACCCACGGACTCACGCTCTATCTCATCGACCGGGACGGCTTCCAGCGCACCGGATATCTGTTTCCGTTTCTCCCGAACGTCGTCGCCCGCGACGTCCGAACCCTGACCCGCGCGTAGCGGCGGCAGCGGGTTTCGTCGAGTGCTGCCCGGACGTCGGAGAGGCCGACCAGGAGGCGGTCGAGGGCATGATCGACAAGAAAATGAGCAGAGCCGGGCGGGTCTCAGAGGCTTACGGTCGCAACTGCACGTACGATACGTTGTATGCCTCGCCTGTACGGAGACCGGATCAGCGATGCCGAGAGTGCCGAGCTGATCGCAAAGCTGCGGGCCCGCGGCACGCCGGATGCGGCAATCGGCGCGGACACGGTAGGCAAGGGGCCCGGGCGCGACGCCACGGTGGCGACAACGCTGCAGGCCCGTGAAGCAATCCTGCGTGAGCTTCGCGACTGGGCGAACCTCGACTCCGAGGCTCCGAACCTCGCGGTGATCCGCGACCATCTCGCCGGCCAGCAGCAGGGTCAACGCATCATCTGAGCCCGGACCCGGGCGCAACTGCGGGACGGCGGTCTCCGGAATGTTCACTGCGCATCCGACGAATCTGCGATACTGGACGCACATGAGCAAGCACGATCTCTTCTCGATCTCCTGCCCCGGCCCACACGAAAAGGGTGTCTGGTGCAAGAAATGCAATGGCGACGGCATCCCCGCGGGCGGCAGCGACTTCAAGCCCGTCAAGGCGCCGAAGAAATCCGCCTGGCAGAAGTAGCGCGACTGCCCCTCGCGGACAGTCCCGAGTCCGGGTACACCTTTCTGACGCTCGCATTGGTCGGTCGCTTCGGGCAGGCAGTACCGTAGGCTGACCTCGGAGGAGGGATACCGTACGCTGTCGATACGACATTGGCAGCAGGACGATAAATGTCTTGTGTAAACGCGCGGGGGCCAACAGCGGCCAGGTCGAACATTCATGCGGGGTTGCCGGGTGTGGAGGCTGTGCGAACTGCATGGTGGCGAGGGGGCGCTTTTCGGAACGTTTGAGCCACGACGGGCCACGCGCTGGCGGCGTTTGCTACCCGAATAACCCCGGTAGGCATAGAATCCCGGCATGATCGAGATCAGAGATGGCGGAGGGAACCCGCTGCACACGCACGAGGGTGACACGCTCGCCGATGCAGACCTCGCGTATGCGTGGCTCGCCCATGCGAGTCTCGGCGGAGCGAACCTCAACGGGGCAGACCTCAACGGGGCAGACCTCAGTCATACGTACCTCACCGACGCAAACCTCGCCACCGCAAACCTCACCTGCGCGAACCTCACCGACGCGCTCCTCTGTCAGGCAAACCTCGACGGGGCAGTACTCTTGGGTGCGAACCTCGGGGGTGCGAACCTTCACGATACAGTCCTCATCGGCACGATCCTCGATACGTAGCGACACTCTCGGCCCCTAGGATGACCCCAACGCGAAGTGCGGTCGCGCCAGGGGCCACAGGGCGATGCAGACTGGCCCGGCGGATTCCCCGGACACGCAAGCTGAACCGCTCAGATCTTCGCCATATACGCGTAGATGCCAGCGTCACCCAAACCACCCGACCCGACAAACACACCCGTGCTTTTGTATCCGGGAAGCGCACCACAGCTGATCCCGAGCCCCTGATAGAAAAAGGCTGGCAAAGCACCCGTGTAATGCGTATCCGTCGCAGGCTGATCCA
>SHVL01000053.1 GCA_009694305.1 Thermoleophilia bacterium | reverse complement strand
CAAAATGAGACTTGTGCCGCCGGAACGCGCTGGGCGGCACGCTGCTTCGTCCTCGGTCGCCCAGATATGTCCCATATCTGCGGCTCCCTGCGTCCTCGCATCGCACTCGCCCATCACGCCCCAGCGACGAACCGTCATTCTGATTCGAGTTCTTAGCCGGCCGCCCGGGTTACGGCCTGACCCAGTGCTGCAGCCGCAGTCCATCGCCGTACTTGAACTGCCGAAGCAGCGCGTAGCGGGGCGTCGAGACGTACGGGCGGGACGCGTCGATTGCCCGATCCGAGGTGTCTGCCCTCACCGCGACCCACGCGCCCTCGCCACGAGCGAAGCGGATCGTCGTCACGTACGGCGCGTAGTACGCGAAGGCCGCGCGTGATTCCTCGGGGACAACGACGACGGTCTCCCTCGGCCCCTTGACGCGCTTGACCGCGGCAGCGAGCGCGCGCCAGTCCTCGTGGACGGGCTGCGACAGGCGCATCGCAATCGTCGCCGTAGACGCAATCAGCAGGAGACCGAGCCCTGCGGCGACGAGACCGCGCACGGTGGAGAGGAGCAGACCGGTCGCACCCACTGCGAGCGCGATTCCCGGTGCGCAGAGGACGAGCGCCCCGGCGTGGACCGGCAGGGCAACCGCGGCGAGGAGGGTGACGACGACGGGCGCCGCGATCAGCCCGACAACGAGCACGCCGACCCAGCGCGCGGGCGAGAGCGAGTGCGCAGAGCGGAAGAGGAAGACGATGCCGGCGATCGCGGCAAGTGCGAGCACCGGGTTCCAGCCGCCCGCGCTCGCGAGACCGCGACCGAGGCGGTCGAGGGCGAGAGAGTCGAGCGCGGACGAATCGAATCGGTCGGCGGCCATCCACGCGAGCAGGCACCCGGCGACGGCAGTTCCGCTGACGAGTGCAATCCCGGCGGTTCGCAGGTCGGCCCGGTCCCGTCGAGCGATCAGGGCTCCGCCGTGCGCGGCGAGGACAGAGGCCGCGAGCGGGTGCAGGAGCGGCAGCGCCGCGGCAGCGAGTGCGTAGGGCGCCCAGCGCCATCCTCCGCCTCGTTCGAGCGCAACGACCAGGAGGAGAGTGGCGACGACCACCCCGAGGATCCCGAGCGCGTACGGGCGCGCCTCGCGTGAAGCCACGACCACGCCGGCGTTGGCCGCGAGCGCAATGCCGGCGACAAGCCCGCCGACGCGTCCGAGCAGCATCGTGCCGAGCACGACGAGCAGACCCGCCGCAAGCGCAACGGCCAGCACCGATGGTGCTCTCAGAGTGAGCTCGTCATCTCCTACGGTCATCGCAACGTGGAGTGCGACCAGGTGTCCGGCCTGCGCGGGCGCGGTTTCAATCGTTAGGAGGAGATCACCGAGTGAGCCGCCGGCACGCGCGATCGGGGTAGCCTCGGCCGTTGTGATCGAGCGGCTCCCGAGCGCGATCGCCCCGAGTGCCAGCGACCCGAGGGCGACGAGCACCGGCGCGAGGAGCCAGGCAATGGTCGATCGTGCTCGTTCGACGGGGGAGTTGGAGCCGAAGTTACCCTCGTTCACACTACGAGGCTACACACGGCTCCGGCTGCCTCTATTGCCGGGGCTCGTAGATCCGGACGACGAGCCGATCGCCAAACTGCCGCTCCGCGTCGACGCGGAGTAGGTCCTGCTCCACGCGCGTGTCGGCGAGCTCCGACCGATCCCTCGGCCAGGCGTACACGACGAGGAAGGTTCGTCGTTTTCCTGCAGTCTCGCCGAGCGGCTGCTCCCCGTCGTAGTACGCAAAGGCCCGCCACGACCAGAACGGCGCGATGACGACGTCGTCGCCGGGTCGCTTCTGCGCGCTGACGTACTCCACCGCGCTTCGCCAGTCTTCCGGAACACTGCGGTACCAGGTGGTGACCCGGTATCCCGAGACCGCGAGCAGGGCGACAAGTACCACGATCCCGACCGGCCGGTGCCGCGAGAGCGCGAGCGCGATGGGGAAGGCGGCGGCCAGCGCGATTGCCGGGGCGATCACGATCGCGTAGCGCCCGACGAGTATCGGCTGGATCAGGGAGACCAGGATGCCAAGGGCGACGGGGAACACGCACCAACCGCCGATCAGCGCAAACCGCCAGCGATTCACGGCTCCGCCGCTACCAGCCCGGTACGCGAGTAGGACGAGGCCGAGCGCCGCGAATGCTCCCAGGATGAGGTTCCGGCCAACGTTCCTCTCGAAGAGGCGGAGGACGATCTCGAGTGAGGGGTCGTCGATCCACAAAAGCTGCTCGCGGCCCGCTCGTGTGGTGAAGTAGAGCACCGGGGAGATCAGCACGACGAAGAGAGCACCGGCCTCCGCCACCCGTCGCCATGGTGGCCGGATCGGCGCAAAGGGGATGGTGGCGAGATGGGCCACAACGACGAATCCGGCGTAGAAGTGGCAATAGACGGCCGCCGCGGCAGCGACGGCGTAGAGGAGCCAGTTCCGCCGCCTGGGGTCGTCGAGTGCCTTCACGAAGAGGATCGAGGCAACGACGACGGCGAGAGTCACGAGCGCGTAGGTTCTGGCCTCCTGGGCGTGCCGGATCACGAAGGCGTTCGTGGCAAGAAGCACGCCTGCGATGATTCCCGTTCGCCGGTCGAAGAGTCGTGTCCCGAGCGGAACGAGCAGCGCGGCAGCGAGGGCTGCGAACACGATCGAGGGGAACCGCAGCCAGGCCTCGGAGTTCGGCGTCACGGTCGCCCACGCCTTGAGTCCGGCCATGTACACGCCCTGGCTCATCTCGGTCGCGCCAACGGCGTGCACGAGATCTCGCCACGAGCCGTCGATCCGGACGGCGTTGAACGCTTCGTCGTACCAGAGGGCCTTCGTGCCGAGTGTGATCGCCCCGAGGACGAGCGAGAGGATGCCGACACCGACTGCGGCGCGCCCGACCGAAGATGTGTCCGAGGGGGCGCCCACGATCGGGAGCCTACAGCGGCCTCATTCGCCTACGCGCGACCGGCTGCGCCGAGCGCAGCGTGGTGCAGATCACTGAGGAACCGTTCGGCGTCGAGTGCTGCGGCACAGCCCGACCCGGCCGCAGTCACTGCCTGCCGATAGGTGTGATCCTGGACGTCGCCCGCAGCGAACACGCCCGGCACGTTCGTTTCGGTGGACTTGCCGCGGGTGACGAGATAACCGCTGTCCTCCTCGTGATCGAGTTGCTCGAGGAAGAGGGCCGTGTTCGGGTCGTGGCCGATCGCGACGAAGAAGCCGTCGGTGTCGAGGTCGCTCGTCTCGCCCGTCACGGTGTCGCGCAGCCGCACTCCGGTCACCTTGGTGTCGCCAAGGACTTCCTCGACGGCCTTGTTGAGCACGAACTCGATCTTCTCGTCGGCGCGCGCCCGGTCTACCATGATCGACGAGGCCCTGAACTTCTCGCGCCGGTGGACGAGATAGACCTTGCTTGCGAAGCGACTGATGAACGTCGCCTCCTCCAGTGCGGAGTCGCCGCCGCCGACGACCGTGACGATCCGGTCGCGGAAGAACGGTGCATCGCAGGTGGCACAGTACGAGACACCACGGCCCTGGAGCCGGATCTCCGATTCGAGGCCGATCTGGCGGGCACTCGCTCCCGTCGCGACGATGATGCTCTCGGCGACGAACTCGTCCTTGCCGACGTAGACCGTGAAGGGGCGCTCGGAGAAATCGACGCGGGTGACGTCGTCGGTGAGGAACTCGGCGCCGAAGCGCTCCGCCTGGCGGCGGAAGTCCTGCATCATCGCCGGGCCCATCACGCCGTCGGCGTAGCCCGGATAGTTCTCGACGTCGGAGGTGATCATCAGCTGCCCACCCCAGTTGAAGCCCTCGATCACGAGTGGCTTGAGGTTGGCGCGTGCGGAGTACAGCGCTGCCGTGTAGCCGGCCGGCCCGCCTCCGATGATGATCACGTTGCGTGCGTCGCTCATGTGTCCCTGTTCCTCCTTCGTTCGTGTATCCGGTGATGTGTTCAGCGGGTGGAAAGCTAGCTCCTACGGTAGACAACGCCGGGTCACCCCGGTGTGTTCCACGGTTCGGGCGGGTTAGCGGACGGGCGGGACAGGGGAGTGCAGGTGGGTGCGCGCGTGACGGACGGGCGGGACAGGTCCCGCCCCTACGGGGGTGGTGGGTCGGTCACGAGCTCCGGTGCGCTGAGCGTCCTTGCCTGACTTTCGATCGGTGTCAGCTCGGGCGGTTCGGCACCGGTGATCCCGAGCTGTTCGAAGCGGCGCGCCTGCGGCAGTACCTGCCGCTCGAGCGAGCCGACCGTGTCGTTGTACGACCTGACCGCGCCGTCGAGAGAGCGGCCGAGCTTCGCCACATGGCCGCCCATCGTCGAGAGTCGCTTGTACAGGTCACGGCCGAGGTCGCTGATCTGGCGTGCGCCCTCGGCGATCGTCTCCTGCTGCCACCCGTAGTGGACGGCACGAAGCAGGCCGATCAGATTTGTCGGTGACGCGGGGATCACGTCATTCGACAGTGCGTATTCGTGAAGCGACGGATCGACGTCGAGCGCGGCGAGCCACGAGGATTCGTCGTGCAGGAACATGACGACGAACTCCGGTGTCGCAGGTAGCTGCCGCCAGTAGGCCTTTTGCCCGAGCTTCTGGATGTGATCGTGCACCTGGCGGGCGTGGTCGGCCAGGCCCGCCTGACGCGTCTCCGCGTCGGCACCGTCTGCGTGCGCGCGCAGATACCCGATGAGCGAGACCTTGGAGTCGATCACGATCGACTTGCCGCCCGGCAGCTTCACGATCACGTCGGGCCGCAGGACACGGCCGTCCTCTCCTTCCACCGAGTGCTGCTCGTCGAAATCGCAGTACGCCAGCATCCCGGCCATCTCGATCACCCGTTTCAACTGGATCTCGCCCCAACGGCCCCGCGTATGCGACTCGCCGCGAAGCGCGTTGACGAGGTTGCCGGTCTGCGTCCTCAGGCCCTCGTTGTTCAGGCGGAGGATCTCGAGTTCCCGGTGGATCTCGCCGTAGGCCCGTTGCCGCCGTTGTTCCAGAAGGTTGACGTTCGTCTCTACCTTCTCGAGTGACTTCTTCAAGGGTTCGACGTATTCGCCGAGACGGCCCATCGCCTGCTCGGTGAATGCGTTCGCGTTCTCGCGTAGCGCCTCCGCCGAAAGCGCCTTGATGGCGGTCTCGACGCGCGTGTCGAAGGCCCCTCGCTCCGCGGCGAGAGCCCCCTGGGTCTCGGCCAGCGAGCGCAGCGCCTCGCGTGCCTCGGTCGCTGCCTGATCACGATCGGACAACGCCCTGCGTACTGCGACGAGGTAGACGCCGGCAGCGCCCACGACGAGCCCGATCAGAAGTGAGGCGATGACCATGAGGGCGCTGAACGGTAGTCCTCTCACCGGATGGTGCCCCACCGCCGATGCTCGCGCTACGATTCCTCCGATGTCATCGACACCGAGACCCGAGGGCCCCAGGAAGAAAGCCTCCGCCAGGGTTCCGTCGGTGGGGAACGGCTCGAACCGGCGGCCGTTGCTTATCGCCGGTGCGGCCGGGATAGTTGCGGTCGTTCTCGTTCTCGCCTACCTCTTGCTCGGGAGTGGCAGCAGCAGCGGGAGCGCTGCCGACCCTACGAAACAGCTCGAAGCGGCCGGTTGCACCGTCAAGGCTGTGGCGGCGTTGCCCGGAAGCGATCACTCGGTCATCACGCCCGAGGGAACGTCCGTGAAGTGGAACACCGACCCGCCGACGAACGGGCCGCACTATGCGAATCCGGCGATCTGGGGTGCCTATACGGATTCCCTGCTGCCCGCGCAGGTCGTCCATAACCTCGAGCACGGCGGTATTTTCATCCAGTACGGCAAGGCTGTCCCGCAGGCGACCGTGGACGAGTTGAAGGGCTTCTACGACGCGCACCAGGAAGGAACGTTGCTGGCGCCACTGCCGCGTCTCGGCTCGAAGATCGCGCTCGGCGCCTGGACGACGACGGGCGCATCCGCGACGGACAAGGGAACCGCCTACGTCGTCAAGTGCGCCGGGTTCGACGAGGCCGCGTATGCCGCCTTCTTCAAGGCCTATCAGTTCAAGGGCCCGGAGCGGTTCCCGGTGGACTTGCTGCTCCCCGGCTCGTAGGACAACCCGCGCGACCACACGGGACGATCGCCCGGGTTCCGCCCGACGTGAGACCGGCGTGCCCGACCTCTTCCGTGCTGTCTTGCCGGGTCGGCGGGGCCGACCTCTTCAGGGCCTCGCGTAGCGAGCAGTGCAGTACAGTTGCCGAGGATGCGGCACGCCGTCCCACCGCATCCTCAACACATGCCGGGGCTGGGACTCGAACCCAGACGGCCCGAAGGCCACCCGATTTTAAGTCGGGCGCGTATGACCAGTTTCGCCACCCCGGCAGCCTGAGACCGAGTGTAACGGTGTAGCTCAGTAGACTCCCTCTCACGATGGCGAGCGTTCACGAAGCCGGCCTCCACCGGCCTCTCGAGTGGGATTCGCCGCTCTACCGCACTGCCGTCGCCCAGTTCGACCAGGCGGTGCCCTACGCCGACATCGACCCTGACGTCGCCGAGCGGCTGCGCTACCCCGAGCGAGCGTTCATCGTGAGTTGCCCGGTGCGTCTCGACGACGGCCGCCGCGTCGTCTTTCCAGGCTACCGCGTGCAGCATTCGAGCGTGCTCGGCCCGACGAAGGGCGGCATCCGCTACGACCCCGAGGTCACCCTCGGAGAGTGCGCCGCCCTCGCCGTGTGGATGACGTGGAAGTGCGCGCTCCTGCGCCTGCCCTACGGTGGCGCCAAGGGTGGCGTGCGCTGCAGTCCCAGCAAGATGTCGCAGGGGGAGCTCGAGCGGCTGACGCGGCGGTTCACCTCCGAGCTGTTGCCGATTATCGGCCCGAAGGAGGACATCCCGGCACCCGACCTTGCGACGAACGCGCAGACGATGGCGTGGATGATGGACACGTACTCGATGCAGAAGGGCCATGCGGTGCCCGAGGTCGTGACGGGAAAGCCGATCTCGATCGGTGGCTCGGTATTCCGGCACGAGGCCACGGGAGCCGGCGTCGTGATGACGATTGCGCGAGCCTGCGAGCGGCTCGACTGGAAGCTGAACGAGCAGCGGTGCGTCGTGCAGGGCTTTGGCAACGTGGGGGGGATCGCCTCGCTCGAGCTCATCGAACGGGGCGCCACCGTGATGGCCGTCTCGGATGTGTCGGGCGGCATCTACGACCCGGGCGGGCTCGACATCCCGACGATGAGCGCCTACGCCGCGGAGCATGGCTCGCTGGACGGCTGGGCGACGGGCGTGCGGGTCTCGAACGAGGAGTTACTCGAGCTCGAATGCGATATTCTCGTTCTTGCAGCGCGTGAGAACCAGGTGACCCTCGCGAACGCTGCCCGGCTGCAGTGCAAGCTGATCGCCGAGGGCGCGAACGGCCCCATCTCGCTCGAGGCCGACGCGATCCTGCGTGAGCGTGCGATTCCGATTCTGCCCGACGTCCTCACGAACGCCGGCGGCGTCACGGTGTCGTACTTCGAGTGGGTGCAGGATCTCGGCCGCCTCTTCTGGGGCCGTGACGAGATCCGCGCGAAGCTCGCCGAGAAGATGAACGACGCGTTCGACCGCGTCTGGGACGTCTCCTCCGAGAAGAACCTGACGTTGCGCACCTCGGCGCTCGTCGCCGGCATTCGCGACGTCGGGGTGGCGCTCGAGGCCCGGGGGCTGTACCCGTGACGGCCGACCTCGTCCGCGACGCGATGATCTCCGACCCGCGCTCCCTCCCGGGAACGGCGTCGGCGCAGGAGGCAGGGCGCGTGTTGACTCCTCCCGACGTGCGAGCGGTGTATGTCGTGGACGTGGACGGTGCTCTCACGGGGGTGTTGACGAGGAAGACGCTCGTCTCCAAGGTGGTCGCTGCCGGTCTCGACCCGAGCCGGACGACGATCGGCGATCTCGCCGAGCAGCCGTATTACACGATCGACGCCGACTCGCCGCTCGACGAGGCCTTCCACTTTCTCGAGGAGAACGACGCCGAACGCGTTCCTGTCGTGGACAGAGGCCGCCTCGTCGGTGTCCTTTCGCGCAGCGTGCTGCAGCGTCGGCTTGCCGAGGACGAGGAGCCGGAAATCCCGGCGCAGGAGTGAGCTCGATCGACGTCGCGAGGGCCCGGCGTGAGACGCCGGGCTGTGAGAACGTCGTCCACCTGAACAACGCGGGGGCGGGCCTGATGCCCGATGTCGTGCTCGCCACGATGGTCGAGCATCTCGAGCTCGAGGCGCGAATCGGCGGGTACGAGGCGGCGGCCCGGGAGCATGATCGTGTCGAGGTCGTGTACGACTCGGTCGCCCGGCTGCTCGGGTGTTCGCGCGACGAGGTGGCGATTGTCGAGAACGCGACCCGCGCGTGGGACATGGCCTTCTACTCGTTCGATTTTCAGCCGGGCGACCGGATCCTCACCTGCGGGGCCGAGTACGCGTCCAACTACATCGCGCTCCTCCAGGTTGCGAGGCGTACCGGTGCTGTCGTTCGGGTCGTAGCCGACGACGAGACCGGGCAGGTCTCTCTAGGGGCGCTAGAAGCCGAGCTCGATCGTGGCGCGCGGCTCGTCTCGCTCGTCCACGTTCCCTCGCAGGGAGGGCTCGTGCAGCCTGCCGCCGGGGTGGGGCGCCTGTGTCGCGCGGCCGGAGTGCCACTCCTGCTCGATGCGTGCCAGTCCGTTGGTCAGCTTCCGACCCATGTCGGCGAGCTTCGGTGCGACATGCTGTCCGCCACGGGGCGCAAGTTCCTTCGTGGCCCGCGCGGGACAGGGTTTCTCTACGTTCGGAAGGAGCTGGTCGAGCAGCTCGAGCCGGCGTTTCTCGACCTCCACGCCGCCGAGTGGGTGGGGCGTGACACCTTCACGATTCGTGGCGATGCTCGCCGCTTCGAGAACTGGGAGACGAGCTATGCGACGAAGCTCGGGCTTGGTGCCGCCGTTGACTATGCGCTCGGCTGGGGGCTCGGGCCGATCGCCGAGCGGGTGCAGGGGCTTGCCGCATCTCTGCGCAGCCAGCTTCAGGCGCTGCCGGGCGTCGAGGTGCGCGACCGCGGTGTCGAGATGTGCGGCATCGTCACGTTCACGGTCGAAGGCGTGGCCGCGCAGGAGGTCGTCGCCCTTCTCTCCGCGGACGGTGTCAACGTCTCGCTCGTACCGGCGTCGTACAGCCTCCTCGATCTCGGCAGCCGGGGGCTCGACTCCGTGGTGCGTTCCTCTGTGCACTACTACAACACGGACGAGGAACTACATCGGCTCACCGACATCGTTGCGAGAGCCACCGGGTGACGGACTCCGGGGGTACACGTTGCGGTGGAGCCCTGGCGATCGGCTGAAGCCCGCCACCGCGGCCACCCGCTACCGTCTTCGGGCCGGTTTTCCTGCAGTGTGGGCTCTGCGTTTTTCGACCCCGTCTCTCGGGTTGGACTTCTATTCGCCTAGTCGTGGCCCCGGAACCTGTACGTTCAGCCGATGCTCCGCCTTGCCGAGTTCCTGCTCGAGCCACGCCCGACCGACGCGTGGGCACAGTTGCGCCAGCTCGGGGTGGAGGAGGCGACCGGGGTACTGCCTCGCGGCTCTGTTGACTGGCGCGCCCACACCCCTGAGCAGCCATGGGAGCTCGGCCCCCTCACGCTCTACCGGCAGCTGGTCGTAGATGCAGGTTTTCGGCTCACGGTGCTGGAGGACAATCCGCCGATGGACAGGCTCCGGCTCGGACTTCCCGGCCGTGAGGAGGAGCTCGAGACGGTGCTCGAGCTGCTGCGGGTGATGGGGAGGATCGGGATCGAGGTGTGGTGTTACAACTGGATGCCTGTCGTCTCGTGGTCACGCACGTCGGTGGCGCTTTCCGGTCGGGGTGGGGCAGAGGTGTCTGGCTTCGACGCGTCCGTCTGGGTGGACAACCCTGCGCCCGGCGCTCCCGTCGCAGAGGAGCTGCTCTGGGAGACGCTCGCCTGGTTTCTCGAGCGTGCCGTCCCGGTGGCCGAGGAGGCGGGCGTGAAGCTTGCGCTCCATCCGGACGACCCGCCGCTTTCGCAGGTGCGTGGGATCGGCCGCATCCTCCGCTCGCTCGATGCCTACGACCGTGTTTTTGCCCTCCAGCCGAGTCCCGCCAACGGGATGACGATGTGCCAGGGCAACGTTGCGTTGATGACCGACGACCTCCCGGCAGCGATCCGCCACTTCGGTGAAGCTGGGCGCATCCACTTCGTCCATTTCCGCGATGTGCGCGGCACTCCGGCCAACTTCGTCGAGACGTTTGTGGACGAGGGCCCAACTGACATGGCGGCGTGCATCCGCGCCTACCTCGACGCGGGGGTTGACGCGCCACTGCGGACGGATCACTCCCCGACGCTCGCGGGCGACGCCGCGCGTGTCCCCGGTTACCCGACCCTGGGTCGCCTGCACGCAATCGGCTACGTCCAGGGTCTCCTCGCTGCCTGCCAGGAGTGACCGGCGCTCCGACGAAAACCCTGGCGACCGGCTGACGCCCGCCTGGCGCGGCGTGCAGTGGTTATCGGTGGCCTACGGCTCCAGCGCGACAAGCGCGGCGGTTGCGATCGACGCGGCGTCGATCCCGTATTCGGCGTACACCTCGGGTTGGCTGCCGGTCTGGCCGAAGCGGTCTACGCCGAGCGGGACGGAGCGGACGCCGAGCGCGCTGCCGACGAACGAGAGCGCGTGGCTCGATCCGTCGATCACGGTGACGACAGGGAGACCTCGTTCGTCGGGAGCCACGAGGCGCTCGAGGTGCGATACCCCGGCGACGCCGCCGCGCAGGGGCGCCGCGCGGTGTGCCTGCCAGTCGCGGTAGAGACGGTCGGGCGAGGAGAGGCAGAGGACGGTCGCCTCGACGCCCTCCTCCTCGGCAAGTAACGCGGCTGCCGCGAGCGCCTCGGGCACGATTGCGCCGCACGCGGCGAGCAGCACGCGGTCGTCGCTCGCCCCGGGCTCGCGGAGGCGAAAGCCGCCCGCGACGACGTCGGCCCGCAGCCGCTCCTCGCCGAGATGTGCGGCAGCTGCCGTGAACGGCCCCTGGTCGATCGGGGTCGTCGAGAGCCGCAGATACAGCGCCTCACCGTCGGGCTCCTGCATCCGGGCAAGTGCGTCGAGGATGATCCACTCGAGCTCGCGGGCGTAGCAGGGCTCGGCGTACGTGAGGCCGGGGGTCTCCATTCCGATCCCGGGGGTGTTGAGCGACTGGTGGGCGCCGCCCTCGCGGGAGAGCGAGATGCCCGACGGGGTACCCGCGAGGATGAACCGTGAGCCCGAGTAGGTGGAGTAGACGACCCCTTCGAGCGCCCGCATCACGAACGGGTCGTAAAGCGTGCCGATCGGGAACAGCCGTTCGCGCTGGAAGTCCCAGCTGAGGCCGAGCTGGCCGAGCAGCAGCACCAGGTTCATCTCGGCGATCCCCATCTGGATGTGCTGGCCGCCGGGGCCGACGCGCCACTTCAGTGGTGAGTCGTGCGTCGCCTCGTAGACGGGCTCTTCGTCGGGGCCCCAGACGCCGGCCTTGTTGATGAACCCACCCAGGTTGGTGGACGTGGAGACGTCGGGGGCGACCGTGACGAGACGCTCGCTGACGCCTGCGAGGCGCGAGAGGTCGAGGAGCACGCGGCCGAACGCCGCCTGGGTCGAGGTGGCGCCGGGGTCGCGTTGCGACAGTGTCGCGGGCACCGGCACGAGCGCGGCGGGAGGGCGTTCTCCACGGTCGAGGTGGCGGCGCGCCTCCGCGAGAAGCTCCCCTTCGGCGGTTCCGGCGGCGTAGCCGTCCCATTCCGTCTCGAGGGTCAGGCCCACGTCGGCGCGTAACGCGTCGATCTGCGGGCCGTCGAGGAGCGCGGAGTGGTTCTGGTGATGCCCCGCCATCGCGAGGCCGTACCCCTTGATCGTGTAGGCGAAGATCACGGTGGGTTGGTCGGGTGTCTCGCGCGCCCGGCGGAACGCGTCGAGCACGTCTTCGAGGTCGTGACCGCCGAGGTCGCGCACGAGTGGCGCCACCCCGTCCGGGTAGCCGTCGAGCAGCTCCTCCAACACCGCACGCTCGCTGTCGTCGGCAGCGCCGTCGATCACCGCGGCACGCACGACCTCCTCCGAGGCACCGAACAGTGACTGGTAGTGCTCGTTGGGCATCTCGTCGATCCGGCGGCGCAGCAGGTCGCCGCCCTCACGCGCATACGCCCCGCGCAGGTGGTGGCCGTACTTCAGCTCGATCACGTCCCAGCCGTTCGCACGGAACTGCTCCTCCAGCTCGGCGGCACGGATCCCGGGGATCACCCGGTCGAGCGACTGCCGGTTGAGATCGACGATCCAGAGCACGTTCCCGAGCCGGCGCGTCAGCGGATCGGCGAGCGCCTCCCAGATGTTGCCCTCGTCGAGCTCGGCATCACCGAGCAGTGAGATGAAGCGGCCGCCCGTCGAGGCACCGATCCGCGTCTGCGTGAACCGGTCTGCGAGCGCCCCGAACAACGGCGCCGCCGAGCCGAGGCCGACCGACCCGGTCGAATAGTCCACCGGGTACGGATCCTTCGTCCGCGACGGATACGACTGCAGGCCGCCGAAGTCACGCAAACGCGTCAGATACGAGCGATCGAGTCGGCCGAGCAGATACTCGATCGCCTGCAGCACGGGCGACGCGTGCGGTTTCACCGACACCCTGTCTTCCGCCCGCAGGTCGGCGAGATAGAGCGCCGTCATCAGGGTCACCATCGACGCCGACGACGCCTGGTGACCGCCTACCTTCAGTGCATCACCCTTTGGCCGCTCCCGGTTCGCGTAGTCCACGATCCGCACCGCCAGCCACAAGACCCGGCGTTCGATCGCCGCAAGCGCATCGAGGTCAGTGGACGGGTGCGGGTCATTGGCCACGAGTCGATTCTAGGGCAAGAGGTGTAGAGCTCCCCACTCTACGCATCCGGAGTGCGGCGAATGCAGGGGGCGGAATCTCACTCTTTCGGGGGGTTGTGTTGTCTGCAGGGTCGTAGATACTTGGTGTAGCAGACCCGCTGAGCCAGTGGTTCGGACACAACGGACATTCGAGGAGAGAGTCGGAGACGATGGATACAGCGGGTGCCGCGGTGTTGAAGCTCAGGATCAAGCAGCAGGAGCACTGGCGTCTCGCTGTCAGTGTGTGCAACGGGCGTCAAGCGCAGATCGACCCCGACCTGAACGCACTCCTCGAGATGCGGGGCAGTGAACGCTGCTACCGGGAAGCCCAGGAGTCGTTCGTGAAGCGGTTGATCGGCGGCGAATGGGTGCGGGCCGAGACCGCCTCGCCCGGCGCTCGCGCCGATGCGGACACCGGCGTGCGCGCACGTTCTGTCTGAGGATGGCTCCGCGGGATCATGACGTTGCCGTCCGGGCGTACCGGCGGCTTGTCAGGAACCGCTACGGCCGCTGCTGTGAAAGCACGAACGCGCGAGAACGTCCAAGAACGCGTGATGACCAGGCCTCACAACGGTCACGCCAACCTAGTCGAGAAGGCTAGGAAGACCTAGTCTGCGGGCGCTGCGGCCGGTAGCGTCACCGCCACTCTCTCCGCCACGTCACCCTGGGGCATGCTCGGCGTCGAGGTCAACCACCGGTAGCCTGGAGCCAGGCTGGAAGCCGAGGTACCGGTATCGGTTCTCACGCCCCTCCATCAGCGGGGTCAGGTGTCGCGTTCAAGCACGCGTCGCAGTCGGGCAATAGAGGCCCCGCGCGTCTGTCAGAGCGGTCGGTAGCGAAACGACTTGAGCAGGACCTTGAATCCCTTGTTTGGAGGCACCAGAGTCAGCGAGGTCCCACGGGGGGGAAGCTTGGTCAGTAGCAGGCTGAAGGAGTGCGTCATCGATACGCTCTTGAGTCGCGAACGGTGTTCTCCGTCGAGCACCCGTATCTGGCCGACTAACTGTTTCCCCGCATAGATCCTCACCGTGTATTTCCCGGTATGAGTAATCGGCCCCGTTCGTATATCCAGCAGCATTTCCCCTTGCCCGAAGAGATCGCGGGGGACTGAAACAGTTATTGGGTTGGACTTCATGGTTCTCATAATCTCCGTCGTCTTCGCTGCCACCTTTGACGGCTTCCTAACCGAAAAGGCTTTGCCACTGAATGCATAACTCACATTGGTCGTGTTCTCGATAATGTTCTGCACGCTCTGGACAATTGGTGAGCCGTCCGTATCGCGGAACGTGTATTGCTGGACGCCCCATGGGCCGGCCGGGTCGGGTTGGGGCTGCGTGTAGAGGCTCCAGATCCGATCGATGTTTGCATGGTGGAGGTAAAATATCGGATCACTTGCCGCCGAACGCAAGGTTCCCATTGTCCGGTTCATCCCGATCCTCGTCCCGACCCAGTCGTGTCCGAAGTTGTGTGGGCCGTTCTCCAGCAAGCCCTGCCCCGTGTGCTTGTTTGTCACGGGCTTGCCGCCAAACTCCTCAAACGGGGCGGCGAGCATAAGCGAGACATAACCGGGGCTCATGTAATACATGGTTTGCTTGACATGATC
>SHVL01000052.1 GCA_009694305.1 Thermoleophilia bacterium | reverse complement strand
GGTCATGCGGCGGTGAGAAGACATCGGCACTGAGAACGGCGACAGGTCATGCGGCGAACGAGGGAGGCGGCCCCGACAGGACCGCCTCCCTCGTTCGGTCAGGCGCCCTTGAGCGCCGCCCACTTCTCGAGATACACGTCGTTCGAGGCTGCGTTCGCGTCGTACTGGTGCACCTTCCCGAGGGTCTCCTCGTTCGGGAAGATGAGCGGGTTCTGCGCGAGCTCGGCGTCGAGCTTCGCAGCCTCGTCCCGTGCGCCCGCAACCGGGGTGATGTAGTTGATGTACGCAGCGAGCTGGGCCGCAATCGCCGGGTCGAGCACGAAGTTCATGAACTTCGAGGCCGCCGCAACGTTGCCGCCCTTCGGCACGAACATCGTGTCCGTCCAGATCATCCCGCCGTCATCCGGCACGCCCCACTTGAGGTCGGGGTTGTCCGCGGCCAACTGGACGATGTCGCCCGACCACGCGACCGCCGCGATCAGGTCGCCCTTCGCGAGCGGGCCCGTGTAGTCGTTGCCGGTGAACTGGCGGATCTGGCCCGAGTCCACGGCCTTCTGGATCCGGTCGATCGCCTTCTGGTACGCCTCATCGGTCACGTTTGACGGGTCGTCGCCGTTCGCGAGCATCACGAGCGCGCCCGTGTCCTCGAACCCGTCCACAACGGTGACCTTGCCCTTGAGCCGCGGATCCTCGAGCAGTTGCGCCATCGAGGTGATCGGCTCCGGGGCGAGTTTCGCGTTGTAGGCGATCCCGGTGATCCCGGACTGCCACGGGATCGACCACTTCCGGTCAGGGTCGAACGGCGGCGACTTCTGCACCTGAACAAGGTTGTCGAAGTTCGGAATCAGGTCGCGGTCGATCTCCTCGAGCCAGCCGTTGTCGATCAGGAGCTTCGGGTAGCGCGTCACATCGGTGAGGACGATGATGTCCCGGTCGATCGACTGGCCCGCCGAAAGCGGCCCCTGGATCTTCCCGAAGTACTCGTCGTTCGCGTTGATCTCCTCGAAGTACTCGACGCTGATCCCCGTCTCGGCGGTGAACGCCTCAAGCGTCGGACTCTTCTTCGTCGCCTCGTCGATGTCGATGTAGAGCTGCCAGTTCGCGAAGCGGAGCGGTCCGGAGACCTCCGCACCCCCACCGCCCCCGCCACCGCAGGCTGCGAGGAACGAGGGCAGCGACAGCAGCGCCGCGCCTGCGGCACCGCGCTTGACGAGTGTGCGCCTAGTCATGCGTGGATTCATGCTCGACTCCCTTCTCTCGGAATGACGAAGGTCGCCTCTGGCGACCATGAGACGGAGACAGCGGTACCCGCCGCGGCCGCGAACCCGCCTGCTTCCACGTTTTGGTGGAACACGGTCACGTCGCCCGCTCCCGTCGCGACGACCACCTGGGTCGCGACCCCGACGTAGGCGCTCTCCTTCACGGTGCCGCGGAGCACGTTCACGCCCCCCTCCCCAAGCAGGAGCTTCTCGGGCCGCACCCCGGCCGACACCGCGCCCGTCAGGCCCGCGGTATCGCCGCGCACCTCAACGCCGCTCTCGAGCAGCACCGTCCCCGCGCCCGTCACCGTCCCTGCGAGGAGGTTCGAGACACCAAGGAAGCCCGCCACGAACGCGGAACCTGGCCGCTCGTACAACTCGGCGGGCGCACCGAGTTGCTCGATCCGGCCGTCGTTCATCACCGCGATCGTGTCCGCCATCGTCATCGCCTCCTCCTGGTCGTGCGTGACGTGGACAAACGTGATCCCGAGCTCCGACTGAATCCGCTTCAACTCAAGCTGCATCTGCTTGCGGAGCTTCAAGTCGAGCGCCCCGAGCGGCTCATCGAGGAGGAGCACACGCGGGTTGTTCACGATCGCGCGGGCGAGCGCGACCCGCTGCTGCTGGCCGCCCGAGAGCTGCTTCGGCTTACGTCCCTCGCGGCCTGCGAGGTCAACAAGCTCCAGCACCTCAAGCACACGCTTGCGCGTCTCGGCGCGGTCGGTCTTCTTGCGCGCGAGTCCGAACGCGACGTTCTCGAACACGTTCATGTGCGGGAAGAGCGCATAGCTCTGGAAGACGGTGTTCACGTCGCGGCGGTAGGGCGGCAGGCCAACGACGTCGCGGTCACCGAGCAGGATCGAGCCAGAAGTGGGCTCCTCGAAGCCGCCGATCATCCGCAGCGTCGTCGTCTTGCCACAGCCCGAGGGGCCGAGCAGCGCGAAGAAAGAACCGCGGGGAATCTCGAGCGAGAGCCCGTCCACCGCGCGCACATCGCCGAAGTGCTTGGTGACCTCGACCAGGGTGATATCTGGCGCCGCGCTCACGTCCCGGCCATCCTACGACGCCTCAGCCGGGCAGCAATGAGTACCCGGCTCGGGCGGTGGCACGTCAAGCGCGGGGTTGAAGTCGAAGAAACCGACGGGCCGGAGCTCGAAGCCCGTGCGCGAGACAGGCATCACGGGCCAATCCTCAAGCCGGGGCACGTGGTGGGCACCGAACACGTACCAAACAACGACGTCCTCGTCGAGGAGCGGCCGATCGGCGGCTGCCCAAGCGGGGAGACCGTCGCCGCCCGCCGACTGGGTCGGATACTCGCCCGCGGGATAGCGCTCTGCCGGGTCATAGCGCGTCACCCACAGGTGGTGGTCGAGAAAACGGGCGCGCTCGCGGATCGAGGAACCCGGATCCTGGAGCGGCAGCATGTTGTCGCCCGGCACGAGTTCGTACGAGACCGGGTCGCCGATCCGGTTCCGCCGCGAGCGGTTCTCGACCCGGAAGCGCCGCGCCGAGGCGGGCGCGACCGAGCGGCGGGCCTGCGACTCGCGCGCGTACGTGAGCCGCTCCGTGCGGAACGCGACGCCGTCCGGGTTCGCGGGGCCGCGCGGCTCGGCGACTGAGTCCACCTCGAAGGCCGTGTTGCGGGTGCCGTCAAGGTCGAGATCGAGGCGCGCGCACAGGAAGTGCTGGTGATTTGAGGTGACGATTCCGTCCCCCAGCGGGAGCGAGTACGGTGAGCGCTCGCTCGACACCCAGCCGGCGGTGTGGACGATGCCCGTGAGCTTCGCCTCGAACCGGAGCGACCCGTCCAGGTGCAGGTACCAGAAGTACCCGTACTCGTAGTTGCCGACGGTCGCGATCGAGGAGATCACGAGCCTGCGCGAGCGCGCCCGATCGACGCGGCCGGAGTAGTCATCTGTGTGCTTCCAGAGCAGGTTGTCGTCCTCCTCGTGGATGCAGATCGCGTTTGGGATCGTCCGCGCTTCCCCATCCCACGTGTTCGTGATGCCGTCCAGGTAGGCGATCTCGCCGAGGCAGTCGCAGCCGAGCCGGAGCGAGTTCGTGAGCGGCCCCATCCCATACTCGCCCGTGTCGAACACCCCCTTGAAGTGGGTTGTCGGGTTCGGATCACCGTAGGGGATCACGAGTTCGGCGATCGAGGCACGGTGGCAGAGCGAGCGCCGCTCCCCTGCGTCCGTGTAACCGATGTCGTGCAAAGTCAGCCCCTCGCGCGGATGCAGGCCTACCCGCAGGTCCCACTTCTGCCAGGCGACGTGGTGGCCGTCGAGGACGAAGCTCGGCCCTTCGGGCTGCGTGATCTGAAGCGGCCGCAGGTCGCTCCGGTATGGATGCCCGCCGCCCGCGCGGTAGTCGCCACCCTCCCCCGTCGGCGGCCGCGTGCCGGGCGCGTGGTCGTCGATTCGGGTCACGATCATCCGGTCAAGATCGATGACCGCCACGAGCCCGTAGAGCGGCCGCGAGTACGGGTTGTCGCCCTTGTCGTCGGCCCGCACCCACGTGAGCGCGCGCGCCTGCCTCGCCGTGCCCGGCTCGAAAGTTCCGGTTGACCACGGCTCGACGTGGACGCTCGCGGGATCGACTCCGCGGAGGCGGAGCGCCGCCAGGTAGCGCTCGTCGCTCCTGACCGCATCGACGACGCGGACGAACTCGTCCAGGTGCATCGCAGGCTGGACGCCCTCAGGCAGGAGGACAGCAGAGACGAGCGAGTCGTCATCCAGCGAGACCACCACCTCGACTCCGCGGCGGCGGCCCCGGTCGAGGAGGATGCAGAACGTCTCGCGGGCGGGACGGACACCCCCCTCTTTCCAGGCGAGGTACGCGGTCTTCTCGGGCTCGCGCGTCTCGACCGACACGACCTTCACGTCGTCGGAGAGGTCGGGGAGCGAACGGGCGACGCGGACGGCACGCGTGACCTCGTCCGCCGTGACCGGGTCGAGCGGGTGGGGGCCACCCGTCATTCGGCGGCCCGCGGGGCAGATCGCGCGCCCCAATCGTAGAGTTGCTTCCACAGTTCCAGGTAGAGAAAACTCTCGGTCGAGGTGACCCCGTCGAGCGAGCGGATCCGGTTCGCGATGTCAAGGAGCGCGCGCCGATCAGCGCAGAGCACCTCCACGAGAATGTCGAACCGGCCCGCGGCGAGGACGACGTATTCCGCCTCGTCGAGTCCCGCGATTGCGTCCGCGACCGGCTGCGACGGGCCTGCGGTGCACACCCCGATCATCGCCTGGGCGTCGTAGCCGAGCCCGAGCGGGTTTGTGACCGCGGTCACCTGGAGGATGTGCTCGCGCTTGAGCCGTGCATAGCGGGCGCGCACCGTCGCCTCCGAGACCCCAAGTTCGGCCGCGATCCGGCGGAACGGTTCGCGGCCGTCGCGCTGCAGCGCCTCAATGATCCGGCGGTCGGTGTCGTCGAGGCGGCGCGGGCGCTCAACCGGCCCGCGCGAGTGCGTGCCCTCGTCCGTGATTCGGCGGCTGCGCATCGCGAGGCGTTCCTATCAGATCGCCACGCAATGCGGAACAAGCGGGGGCCACCCGCAGGTGCCCCCTCGCCCCTCGAATGCGTCCGCCGCCGCTAGCCCAACTTGACGCAGACGTGCTTGATCCGCGTGTACTCCTCCATCGAGTACATCGACATGTCCTTGCCGTAGCCCGACTCCTTGAAGCCGCCGTGCGGCATCTCGGAGGTGAGCGGGTACAGGTGCTCGTTCACCCAGACGGTGCCGAAGTCGAGCTTCGCCGCGACTTTCATCGCGCGGCCGACGTTCTGCGAGAAGACCGAGGCGGCGAGGCCGTAGCGGACATCGTTCGCCATCGCGATCGCCTCGTCGTCGGAGGCGAAGCGCTGCACCGTCACGACCGGCCCGAACACTTCGCTCTGCACGATCTCGGCGTCCTGCTGCACGTCCGCGACAAGCGTCGGTTTCACGAAGAAGCCCCGGCTGCCGACCGTGCCGCCGCCCGTGAGGATCGTCGCCTTCGCGTCCACCGCCCGCTCAACGAAGCCGAGCACGCGCTGCTGCTGCTCCGCCGAGATGACCGGCCCCATCCCGATCTCCTCGTCCGTGCCGGGGTCGCCGACCGTGAGCGACTCGACCGCCGCGATCGCCTGCGCGACCACTTCGTCGTAGATTCGTTCGCTCACGAGGAGGCGTGAGGCGGCGGTGCAGTCCTGGCCCGAGTTGAAGAAGCCGGCGATCTTGATTGCCTCCGCGATCGTGGCCGGGTCGGCGTCGTCGAGTACCACCATCGGCGCCTTGCCGCCAAGTTCGAGATGGACGCGCTTCACCGTCTGCGCCGCGTTCGCCGCGATGAGTTTCCCGGTCGCGGTGTCGCCAGTGAGCGAGACGAGCGCGATCGCCGGGTCGCGCACGAGCGCATCGCCGACCGGGACGCCGTCGCCCGTCACAACCTGGAATACACCCGGCGGCAGCACGTCCTGCGCCAACTCGGCGAAGCGAAGCAGCGTCAGCGGGGTCTGTTCCGCCGGCTTGATGATCTGGACGTTGCCGGCCGCGAGTGCAGGACCCGCCTTCCACATCGCCATGAAGAGCGGGTAGTTCCACGGGCAGATCCCGGCCACGATCCCGAGCGGCTCACGACGAATGATCGAGGTGTAGCCCTCGACGTACTCGGCCGCCGCCTTGCCCTCAAGGTTGCGCGCCGCGCCCGCGAAGAAGCGGAGGTTGTCGGCGACGACCGGCGGCTCGTCCCGGGCGACCCACCACGGCTTGCCGACGTTCAGCGACTCAAGCCGCGCAAGTTCTTCCGCGTGTTCGTCCACGAGTGCTGCGAGCGCGAGCAAGAGTTCCATCCGGTCCTTTGGCGTCTTGTCCTGCCACGTTCCCCACGCCTTCTTCGCGGCGGCGACCGCCCGCTTGACGTCCTCGGTCGTGCCGCGCGGCACCCGGGCGATCACCTCGCCGGTCGCGGGATTCAGCACCTCCATCGTCTCGCCCGAGACGGAGTCCACGAACTCTCCGCCGATGAACATTTGCTTGCTCGCCACGGAAACGCTCATGGGTCGTGCCCCTTCCCTCGGTAGGACGCGCGTGTGAATCGTCTCGGGCGAGCGTATCGCGCTCCGGGAGGGGGCGAAACGGCCCGCTCAGCCGTCGAGCCCCCAGCCACCGACCCGCTCGGCGCTGACGCGCACCTTCACGCGCTGCTCGCCCGGTACGCGCCACCCGGAGAAGTCCTCACCGGTGTAGAGCAGCGACAGCCGTTCAATCTGCTCTTCAGCGTCCTCGTCCGTGAACCGCGCAACCCCGCTCACCGAGACCCAACGGAACGGGTCGGCGGGATCGACGACCGTGACCGACACGCGCGGGTCGTGCTCGATGTGACGCGGTTTGCGCAGCCCGTACGCGGTGTTGAACGAGACTCCCTCGCCGTCCGCATCCGCCCAGACGACGGTCGAGTGCGGCGAGCCATCCTCGCGGAGGGTGGTGACGACCGCGACAAACGGGTTGTCATGGATGAACGCAGTCTGAGCGGGGGTCAACGCCACGTCGGCTCCTCTCGACACAGGTGAGCAGGGTTCCGGCGGGGCGAACGTTTCGCCCCGCCGACCTACCCCCACCGTATGCGTCCGTCCGGACCGCGCCTGGCGCGCAGCCGCGGGTCAGGCGTCGAAGCCGACGGCGCTCACCCGGCCGACAGCGATCCGCACCGAGACGCGCTGCTCGCTCTCCTGGCGCCACGGGTAGCTGTCCTGGCCGAGGTACTTCTTCGCGAGGCGGTCGATCTGACCGTCCGCGCCCTCGTCGGTGAGCGACGCGGTGCCGGTGATCGAGACCCACTGATACGTGTTCTCGGGGTTCACGACCGTGAGTGCGATCCGGGGATCACTCTCGATGTTGTTCGGCTTGACGCGGCCGCGGGCCGTGTTGAACGACACGCCGTCGTCGTCCACATCGACCCAGACGACGGTCGAGTGGGGCGAACCGTCGGGCCGCAGGGTCGTTACGACGCCGACAAACGGGTTGTCGCGCATGAACGCGAACTGGCTCTCGGTGAGCGCCACGGGGTCTCCTCTCGTAGCGGGGCTTGGGTAGTTCCACACGGCACCGTACATCCGCGCTTACATGATGGCATCGCAGGCACGCCCGAACTGACCGCGTTCGGCTGGGACGACCATTGGTCGTCCCTTTTTTCCACCCACGCGGACGCGGGACTCATCGCCGGCCGGGTGACGGTGTCGCACCGCGGCGCGCACGACGTCGCCACCGCACACGGCGAGGTGCGCTGCGAGGTGCGAGGCCGACTCTACGACGAGGCGTCCTCGCCCGCCGACCTCCCGGTCGTCGGCGACTGGGTCGCGCTCGCGCCACTTGACGGCGAGACAGGCTGGATCGTGGAGGCGCTGCTCCCGCGCCGCACGCGCTTCTCGCGCAAGGTCGCGTGGCAGGCGGCTGAGGAGCAGGTTCTCGCCGCGAACATCGACGTCGTCTTCGTCGCCACCTCGCTCAACCAGGATCTCAACCCACGTCGGCTGGAGCGATACCTTGTCCTCGCGCGGGAGAGCGGCGCCCGGATCACGATCCTGCTGACGAAGACCGACCTCCACCCCGACCCGGTCGCCGCGACCGCTGAGATACAGGCCCTCGCGGGCGCGGTTCCCGTGCTCGCGATCTCGACCCGCGAGGGACTCGGACTCGACGCGGTGCGCGCGCTTCTCCCACCGGGCACCACCGCGTGCATTCTCGGCTCGTCCGGGGTCGGCAAGTCCACGCTCGTCAATGCCCTGGTGGGGGACGAGGCGATCGCGACGAAGGAGATCCGCAGCGACGGCAAGGGGCGCCACACGACGAGTCGGCGGGAACTTGTGCGGCTCCCCTGGGGTGCGCTCCTGATCGACACGCCCGGGATCCGTGAACTCCAACTCTGGGTCACAGACGACGGTCTTGACGAGACGTTCGCGGACGTCGTCGGGCTGTTCGGGACGTGCCGCTTCTCGGACTGCGCCCACGACGCCGAGCCCGGGTGCGCGGTGAAGACGGCGCTCGCAGACGGCTCACTTCTCCGGGAGCGGTGGGAGAGCTACCGCGCGCTTGAGGCAGAACTTGAGGTACTCGCGCGTCGGCTCGACGCGCGGGCCCAGGCCGCGACGCGGCGCGGTCGTCGCCGCTGAGGCGACTCGAACGAAGAGTTCCTGGGGGGCAACCCGTCGCTCACCCGCCTTCTCCGACGGGTTCTAGTAGCGGTACTGGTCGGCCTTGTAGGGGCCGCCCACGGGGACGCCGATGTAGGCGGCCTGCGTCGCGTCAAGGACGGTGAGCGTGCCGCCGAGCGCCTCGACGTGGAGCCGCGCCACCTTCTCGTCCAGATGTTTCGGCAGCACGTGCACCCCGACTGTGTAGGCGTCGGTGCGGGTGAAGAGTTCGATCTGCGCGATCGTCTGGTTCGTGAACGAGTTGCTCATCACGAAACTCGGGTGGCCGGTTGCGTTGCCGAGGTTCAAGAGCCGCCCTTCGGAGAGCACCGTGACCGCGTGCCCGTCCGGGAACACCCACTGGTCAACCTGCGGCTTCACGTTGTCGCGGCGGATCCCCGGGTAGCGCGAGAGGCCCGCCATGTCGATCTCGTTGTCGAAGTGGCCGATGTTCCCAAGTACCGCGTTGTGCTTCATCCGCGCCATGTGCTCGACGGTGACAACGTCGCGGTTGCCCGTCGCACTGATGACGACGTCGGCCTGCCCGATCACATCGTCAAGTGCGACGACCTCGTAACCCTCCATCAGCGCCTGCAACGCGCAGATCGGGTCGATCTCCGTCACGGCGACGCGCGCGCCCTGTGCCCGCAGCGACTCCGCCGAGCCTTTGCCGACATCGCCGTAGCCGCAGACGACGCACAGTTTCCCGGCGAGCATCAGGTCGACCGCGCGGTTGATCCCGTCCACAAGCGAGTGGCGGCAGCCGTAGAGGTTGTCGAACTTGCTCTTCGTGACCGAATCGTTGACGTTGATCGCGGGGAAGAGGAGCCGGCCCGCATCCGCCATCTCGTAGAGGCGATGAACCCCCGTCGTCGTCTCCTCCGTCACACCCTTGATCGCGCTCGCGATCCGCGTCCACCGTTCCGGGTCGGCGACGAGCGAATCCTGCAGCAGTTCAAGCACGATCCGGAACTCATCCGAGTCGGCGGAGGCAGGATCAGGCACCGCGCCCGCGAGCTCGAACTCGCGGCCCTTGTGCACGAGCATGGTCGCATCGCCGCCGTCGTCGAGCAGCATGTTCGGGCCGCCCGTCTCGCTGTCGGCCCACGTGAGCGCCTGGTCGGTGCACCACCAATACTCCTCGAGCGTCTCCCCCTTCCACGCGAAGACCGGTACGCCGCGTGGCGCCTGCGGGCTCCCGTCCGGGCCGACCGCGATCGCAGCGGCCGCATGATCCTGCGTCGAGAAGATGTTGCACGACGCCCAGCGCACCTCCGCTCCGAGCGCTACGAGCGTCTCGATCAGGACCGCGGTCTGAATCGTCATGTGGAGCGAGCCCGTGACCCGCGCCCCCGCGAGCGGCTGTGCGTCCGCGTACTCGCGGCGCAGCGCCATCAGGCCGGGCATCTCGTGCTCGGCCATGCGGATCTCCTTGCGGCCCCACTCAGCCAGGGAGAGGTCGGCTACGCGGTAGTCGGTTGTCTGCAGGTCACGGACTGCCATTTCGGTCATCGTTCTCCTCGGGAGGGGCTCGGGATCGCTCGTAGCTTTGCCACATGGTACGCGCCGGGCCGACCTATTCGTCGTTGGCTCTCACGGCCACCGGGCCCGCACCGACCTGCTGCTCGGCTCAACAACCCACCACTGCATCCAGCGCGCCTCGTGCCCGGCGGTCGTGATCCCCCACCGCCCCAAGGGCGGGGCTCGCTAGGCCGCCGCGCGGTGCACGACCTCGCCGTCCACGACGGTGAGCGTGACGGGAAGTTCGAGCAGATCGTCCGCGTCCGTCTCGACCGGGTCGGCAGCGAACGCGGTCAGGTCGGCGCGAAAGCCGCGCGCGATGCGACCGTTCAGGGTCTCCTCCCCTACCGTGAACGCGGGTGCAGCTGTGTAGCCCGCGAACGCCTCGAGCGCGGTGAGCGCCTGGGCGGGGAGATACGCATCGTCCCCGCGCGCCCCGGGTTCACGCCGCAGCCGCGCCCACGCGAGCGCGCGACGCGGGTCATAGCGCGCGACCGGCCAGTCGGTTCCGAGGGTGACAAGCGCACCCGTGTTGAGCAGGTCGCGCGTGCGGAAGGCGCGGTCGCAGCGCTCCGGTCCGAGCGCGCGGCTCCAGGGATCGCTCCGGTCGGCGTGGATCCCCTCCAGGTGGATCGGCTGCATGCTCGCAACGACGTTCTCGGCGGCGAAGCGCGGCAGGTCGGCGTCGTCGAGCGTCTCGATGTGTTCGACCCGGTGGCGCACGCCGGGGGCCGCGCCCGCGGAGCGGTACGCGTCGAGCGAAGCGCGGACGGCGCCGTCCCCGACCGCGTGCGTGATGCACTGAAACCCGGCCTGTGCGAAGCGCCCAACAAGGTCCGCGTAGCGGGCGGGATCGGGCCAGAACGCATGGAGCCCGCGCCCCTCCGTGTCCGGGGCGAGGAGCCAGGCGGTGCCTGTCTCGACGACCCCGTCGATGAAGAACTTGGCGCTGCCCGCCCGCCAGCGCCTGCCGCGCTCCATGACGAGCCCGAGCCGCGCCGCGACCTCCTCGTCCGCGATGTCTGGCTCCTGGTGCAGCGGGACAACGAGGCGGAGCGTGAGCCAGCCGCGGGCCTCGAGTTCACGGCACGTTTCGAGGAGTTCTGGGTCGCCGATCATCACGTGCGCGCCCGTGAGCCCGACCGCGTTCATCGCCCGGAACGTGTCGCGGTAGGCGGCGAGCTTCTGCTCGCGCGTCCACTCGGGGATCGCTCGGGCGACGAGGCGGATCGCGCCCGACTCGCGTAACTCGCCCGTGGGGACGCCGTCGCGGCAGACGATCTCTGTCTCCTCAGTAAAGCGGCGCGGGCCGTCGATCCCCGCGAGCGCGAGCGCGCGGCTTGACACGAGCGCGGTGTGGAAATCAAAGAAGTGCAGGAGCGCAGGCGCACCGCCGACCGCCTCCTCGATGAGGTTCGCGCCGATCCTGAGCCCGTCGAAGACCTCGTAGGCGAGCGCGTAGCCGTGTACCCATTCGCCGTCGGCGCAGCGGCGCCGCTCGGCCCGGAGCGCGTCGAGCACGTCGTCGAGTCGCCGGAGCCCGGTGAGGTCGGCACCGCGCGTCTGCTCGCACCCGAGGAACGGGTGCAGATGGCTGTCCACGAGTCCCGGGGTGAGCGTCCCGCCCGCGAGGTCGAGCACCTCGGTGCGTGGCCCGCGCAGCGACAGAACATCGCGCTCGTCACCGACTGCGAGAATCAGACCGTCGGCGACCGCGACGGCGCTCGCTGCGGGCCGGTCCGGGTCGAGGGTGCGGACGCGGGCGTTCCGCAGGATCAGGTCGGCGGCCACCGCTCCGACCCTACGCGAGGAGCCGACCGCGCTGCGCGAGGCGCGGGCGGGCGGGCTGAACTACGCGCCAGCGCGCGCCCGGTAGTCCTCGCGCACCGGCGCGAAGATGTCCATCACGAGGCAGCGCTCCTCGCAGACGGCGCCGTGCTCGACGCCACCAGGGATCTGGTACGCATCACCGGGGCCGAGCGGGTAGTCGATTCCGCCGATCGTCATCAGCACTTCGCCCTCAAGCACGTGACCGAGTTGCTCGTGCGGGTGCGCGTGCAGAGGGACGCTCGTGCCGGGCGAGAACTCGATGAGGTTCAGCATCGCGCCCTGACCGAAGAGCGGGCGCATCGTCACCCCGGGCACGAGTTCGTGCGCTTCGCTCTCGGTGAGCCGCACAACCTGGACCACGCCTGTCCCCTGATCTGCCATCGTCGCGTCTCGCAGCCTATTGGACGCGCGGCGACCAGCCGCCCGCGCCGCGGGCTACGCGGAGGCCGAGATCGACCCCGCGCCCTTCCGTTCGGGGCCGCCCAACACGCAGTTCCTCGGACGCATCGGCGGCCACGCGTCACTCCTGCCCGCGGTCGTCCTTGCGGCCGTGGCCGCGCATCATCCACCACATCATGACCATCATGGCGCCCATCCCGATCGGGCAGAGCACCAGGGTGATCGTGGGAATCGTTGCTGTCATCGTTCGTTCACCTCCCTTGGCTGATCTGTCACGGGGTCGAGCGCGTCACCCAGGTCGCGCCCCCGTCCGTTGAGCGTTTGATCGTCCCGTCATGGAGAGCGGCGTACAACTCCTCTGGCCCGTGCGCGAGGAGTGCGGCGGGCTGCCCGCCGAGTTGGCCGCGGGGCTCGAAGGTGCGGCCCCCGTCGGGACTCCGTGAGACGAATCCGTTCCCGTCGAGGAGATACAGGCGGGTCGGCGTGGGCCAGGCGAGTAGGGCGATCTGCTCGCCGAGTCGGCTCCAACTCCGGCCAGCGTCGCGCGACTCGTACAGGCCCTGCTCGGCCTCGCTGCCAGCGACCGCGACGAGCCGCTGGCTGTCGCTCGGGTCGGGTGCAACATCGAAGATCGAACCCGGCTGTCCGAGCTGCCGCCAGGTGCGACCGCTGTCAGCACTTTCGAGCAGACGGTCGTTGGAAGCGTCGTAGCCGTAGACGCGCTGCCCGGCGGAGCGGAGCACGTGGAAGTCGGCTTCACCGCTGAGCGAGATCGGCTGCCAACTCGCGCCCGCATCGGTGGACTCGATCAGGCCGAGCCGCGACGGCAGCCCCTCGTCACGCATCTCCTGCAGGTCCGGGTGGCCAGAGCCGAGGAACCGGTGCGGGCCGACGATCGTGAACCCCATCGTGTCCTGATGCCGGTCGCCCACGCGGATCGCCTTGTCCTCACCCGTGCCGATGCGGAAGAGGCCCGCGTGGGTCGCGATGAAGAGCACGCCGTCGGCCGGGTCGATCCCGAGCCCGTGGACGTGGACGGGGCCGTCCTCGCTCGCGGCCACTTCGCGATCGCGGCTCGTCTGCCAGAACAGAACTCCTGCCAGGATCGCCGCGACCACTCCCGCCACCGGCAGCAGCCATCCGGCACGCCACCTGGGCGGGCGGGGCGGCGGCGTCGCCTGCGCTCGCCGCTCCTGTTTCACCTTCTTCGCCCGGGTCATCTTCTTCTCCGAACCCGCCGTACCCTCAGGCGGAAACGGTACAATATGACGGCACGGCGATCGCATGCGCCCCTTCGAGCGGGCCGCTCCTTCGTTGTCGCTCAGCGCGCCCCAGCGGCGACGGGCGCCGCGTGCTCCTCGCGAACCGCGACTCGGCTACCTAGGCGGCACGCCAGAGCGCGTCGTGGCCAAGCGGAACGCGGACAGCCTGGCCCGCCGCAACGAGCGGGAGCAACGCCTGCTCGGCCGTGACCGGATCGGCGCGGTAGTCCGGACTTGGCGCGAGTAGCGCCGCGACCTCAGCCGTCGTCAGCCCGTCTCGAAAGTGCTCAAGCAGCGGGAGCGGTGTCTCCGGCGGCGGTGTGCGCCCGATCGTCGGGTCGAGGTTCGCGATCAGGACGTCGTAGGCCAGGATCGACTGCCAGCCACCCGCGACAAACCGTTGGCCGTCCCGCTCGAAGACGAGTGAGGGTGCGGTGAAACGGACGAGGCCGTCGGAGACCACCGTCTTGTCCTGGGACTCCGCCGCTGACCCGCCCGCAGAGCGCGACTCCGCCAGATCGCGGTCATACGCCTGAGCGACTGCTTCGCTATCGAGGGAGTTGACGATCGCGTCCGCGTCGATCCCCGGTACGGCGCGCAAGGCGCCGCGGATCTGCTCGTCGTCATCGAGCAAGAGCGGGGTCGTGAAGTTCGCCAACTGCAGCGCCCACAGGACGCGCCACTCGCTTCCGGGATCAAGGAGCCGCGCGGCGACCACAGCCCGACACCCGCGGCCCGTGCCCGCCAGCCGTGCTTTCGGCGCCAGCGCGAACGGCATGCCGTACACCTGACGGAACATCACGTGCCGTACCGCGGCCCGGGCGGGAGTGTCTCCGTACGCCACCGCCCCGCTCGCGTCCTCGCGGAGGCCGATCATCACCAGGCGCCACGCGAGTTGCTCGCGGTAGCGCCACTCAAGCACCCGCAGGGACGGATTCGCCGAGTAGGCCCACGGGCACGCAGCATCGGTATAGAGCGTCGTCTCAATCATGGTCGCGGCCCCGATGGTACGGAAGCGCCCGCGCTGATGAGGCGGTTCATCTGGATGGCCGCGCGCTGAACGGGGCCGTCCGCCTCGCGCAGCAGCACCGGAGATGGA
>SHVL01000012.1 GCA_009694305.1 Thermoleophilia bacterium | reverse complement strand
GTCGCTCGTTCGCCTGATCGTAGCGCGCCCCAAAGAGGGGCTCGCCCATTCGCGCAACCGGCCGAGACGAGAAGTCGTCGTCGCCCAATGTCTTCGGACCCCCACAGATCCGCGGAACGTGCTCAGAGCCGGCGGTGACCGCCTGGAGAGGACATGGGAGCAGCGCGCAGGTACTGGGGCGGAGCGTATGCCGTAGCGCCGAGCTCGGCCGCTGCATGCCAGGCCCAGCGCGGGTCGGAAAGAATGCCCCGCGCCAACGCGACCATGTCAGCCTGCCCGGAAGCGACGATCTCCTGCGCCTGACGAGGCTCCGTGATGAGCCCCACGGCAATCGTCGGAACGCCCGAGGACGACCTGATTGCCGCGGCGAGCTCCACCTGATACCCGGGGCCGACCGCGACGGTCTGGAGCGGGGAGATGCCGCCGCTCGACGCATCGATCCAGTCCACCCCGAGCCGTCGCAGCTCCTCGGCGAACGCGAGCGTGTGGTCGATGTCGCCGCCCCCTTCGACCCAGTCGGTCGCCGAGACCCGAACACCCAGCGGACGGTCGGCGGGCCAGCTGTCGCGCACGGCCGCGACGACCTCGAGCGGGAAGCGCATTCTGCGCTCCAGCGATCCTCCGTAGGCGTCGTCCCTACGGTTCGCAATCGGCGAGAGGAACTGGTGCAGCAGATACCCATGGGCCGCATGAAGCTCGATCGCCTCGAATCCAAGGCGCGCCGCTCGCTCGGCCGAGCGGACGAATGCTTCCGCGAGTCGCGGCAGCTCGCTGGTAGAGAGCGAGCGCGGGGCGAGATCCCCGTCGACGTGCGGTGCGGACGACGGGGCAACGCATTCCCAACCACCCGCTTCCAGCGCGAGCTGCCCGCCTCCGTCCCACGGCCGGCGGCTCGACGCCTTGCGACCGGCGTGGGCGAGCTGGATGGCCAGGGGTATGGGCGAGTGTCGGCGAACGATGGCGAGCACGCCGCGCAAGGCTGCCTCGTTGGCGTCGCTCCAGAGACCGAGGCAGTCCGGCGTGATCCGGCCGACGGGGTCGACCGCGGTCGCCTCGAGGATCAGAAGCCCTGCACCGCCGAGGGCGAGGTGGCCGAGGTGGATCAGGTGCCAGTCACCGGCGTTGCCGTCAACCGCCGAGTACTGGCACATCGGCGAGACGACGATCCGGTTCTCGAGCGTCAGCTCGCGCAGGCGAATCGGCTTGAAGAGCGCGCTCGTCACGGACTCGTGGTAGCTCGGCAGCGTGAGATGCACGGCGAGCGCCTCGCGACCGAGCCTCCGATCCTCGGCGAAATCGAGCTCCAGCAAGACGAGCTCACCTTGATCATGTGCGGACGAGTCTAGTGGCCTCCGTGGTCGCGGAGAAAGGTGAAGACCTCCGTGTGATCGCCGGCCGGCGCGTGGGCGTCCATCGCGTCCCACAGCGCCCGCACGGTCGCGCCGAGCTCGTTCGGAGAACCCGCGGCGGCGGCTGCCTCGGCAAACAGGCGGACGTCCTTCGCCATCAGGCTCGTGGCGAAGCCCGAGTCGAATGTGCCGGTGAGCACCCGGTTGACGTACTTGTCCGCGGACGCGTGGCTGCGCCCGGTCGAGACGTTGACGACGTCGAGCATCGTCTTCAGCTCAAGCCCCTGGGTGAGTCCGAACAGCAACGCCTCGGCGGTAGCGGCGGTAGCGGTGGCGGAGAGGAAGTTGTTCAGCAGCTTGAGCGCCTGGCCCTGCCCGGCCTGCGTGCCGACGTGGAAGACGTTCTTCGACATCGCCTCGAGAGCGACGCCGTGCGACTCGAGGAGCTCGCCTGGACCGGCCCACATGACCGTGATCGTTCCCGCCACGGCGCCGTTTCGCCCGCCCGAAACAGGCGCGTCGACGTAGACGATCCCCCCGTCACTCGCCCGCGCGTAGGCCGCGCGCGCCGCGTCGATCCCCACGGTCGACAGGTCGATCACCGTGCGCGTGACACGGTCGGCGGCCGCGACCACCTCCCCGAGCACCTCGAGCACCACCGGCCCATCGGGGAGGCTGAAGAAGACCGTCTCCGACGCAGCGGCCACCTCGGCCACGGAGCTCGCGACACGCGCTTCGGCCAGCGCCCTGACTGCACTCCCTGCGCTGTCGAAGACGACGATGTCCGCCCCGGAGCGAGCAAGGTTCGCCGCCATCGGCCCACCCATCTTGCCCAGGCCGACAAAGCCGTATGTGGGCCGGGCGCTCATGCCGTCTCGTCGGGCTCGATCCCCTGCTCGCGCAGCACATCGCGCGCCAGGCGAAACGCCTCCACCCCGGCCGGGATGCCGCAGTAGACGGAGATCTGGAGCAGTACCTCTCGCAGTTCGGCAAGCGTGCAGCCGTTCGTCAGCGCCCCCCGGAAGTGGAGCTTGAACTCCTCCGGCCTGTTCAGCGCCGACAGCATGCCGAGGTTCAGGATGCTGCGGGTCTTGCGATCGAGCACGCCGCGCGCCCACGTCCCACCCCAGCAGAACTCGGTCGCGAGCTCCTGGAAATCCCGGTTGAAGCTGTCGGCGCCGGCGAGTGCCCGCTCGACGTACTCGGCGCCCAGCACCTCGCGCCTGACCGCGAGCCCTGCCTCGAAGCGTTCCGTGGACATACACCCTCCTCGTCGTAGTGGCCGAGACCGAGAGGCAACTCTATTAGACACGGCGCCCGCTACGGCTAACCGGCCGGATGTGCGCACCGCAGGGGCGGCCTACGAGACGATGGGGGCTTCGGTCGCCGGCGAGCCGAGCTGTGCGAACGCCTGCTCGAAAACCTCGTCGGCCTGCGCCCCGAGCACGATCAGCCGCCGGTCGAGCAGGAATGCCGGGATCGCGTTGATGCCGGCGTCGTGGGCCCGGGTGGTCGCCAGCGCGACCTCCGACCCGTACAGGTCTCCTTCGATGGCGCCGTCGGCGTCGTCGAGTCCGAGCTCCGCGGCGAGCGAGCGCAGAACGTCCGGATCACCGATGTTCAGTGCCTGCTCCCAGTAGGCCAGCATGAGCCGGTCGTGCGTCGCGGCGTGCTTCCCCTGCGCCCGTGCGAGCTCCGTAAGACGGAGGGCCGCGCGAGAGTTCGGCACGACGTCGGGAGGCGGGTTGTAGACGAGACCGTCGCGCTCGAACCAGCGCTCGAGGTTCTCGTGGAACGCAACGCCGTACCGAAGCAGCAGCTCCGTGCGCGGGATGCCCTCGGGCGGGTACTCGGGGTGGAGGTCGAACGGCAGCCACTCGACCGCGGCGCCGAACCGGCGCGCGAGCCGCTCGGCCGTCCGCTGGCCGATGCGGCAGAACGGTCAGATGTAGTCCGACCAGATCAGGATCTCGTGCTCCGCCACCCCGTCAGCCTATGCGGCTCGACCGCGACTCGAGAGCCTTGACGAGCGCGGTAACGGTCTCGTTCACGGGAGCGGCGACGCCCACACTCCGCCCAACCCTCGGAATCGCGCCGTTGATGACGTCGATCTCACAGCGACGTCCGGCCCTCAAATCGAGAAGGAGCGACGGGCGAGCCTCCCGGATCCGGAGACCGAATGTTCGCGCGTACTCGACCGGGTCGTCGAACGAGAGATCGATCCGGAGCGCCCGGGCGACGTCGTACGCCTCGGTTGCACACCGCGAGGCGACCGCCCACGCGCTTGCATCGTCGAGCACCTCGCCGATCGTCCCGTCGAGAATCGCACAGGTCCCGCTGAAGCACACGTTGCAGATGAGCTTCTCCCAGACGAGCGGGCCGACATCGTCGTAGGTCTTCACGTTGAACCCGGCAGCGCGCCAGACCGCCGCAATGCGCTCGAGCCGTTCCGAGGCAGGCCCCTCGCGCTCGCCGAGCCGTAGAAGCTCCATCCCCTCGTGGCGGACGTGCCCGGGTGCGACGACAGAGGCGCCGAAGCCTCCGGCGACGCCGACCACTGTCCGTTCGGGCCCGAAGATCTCGGAGACCGTATCGGCGCTCCCGAGCCCGTTCTGGATCGGCAGAACGACGGTCCCGGGGGCGGCGAGAACGGTGGCGGCGGTGGCGGCGGCACGCACGTCCATGGCTTTCGTCGAGATGACGATCAGATCGACCTCGCCGACCTCTACCGCCCGCGTCGTCGCGCCGAGACGTACCGTTCGATCGCCGGATGCCCCCTCGACGCGAAGGCCGTACTCGCGGATCGCGACGACATGCGCCTCCCAGGTGTCCACCACCCAGACGTCGTTCCCGGCGTCGGCGAGCAGGCCGGCGTAGACGGATCCCATCGCACCGGCCCCGACGACGGCGATCCTCACCGGGACACAATCCGGCTCGAGGCGAGGGGACGGGCACGTGCCCGTCCCCTGGAGACTGCCACGCCGGGTCCGTACGCCATCCCGGGTCGAATGGTGCGGGACGGCGCACCGGCCGAAGGCATGTCCTAATCCCTCAGCGGCACCGCATACGACGGCATCGGAGCGCCGGTCGCGCCGCGCAACTTGAGCGGCATGCCGAGGAAGGCGAACTCGTACTGCTTCTCCGCCGCGATCTCCTCCATGTCGACGACCTCGATGATCTGCGCGCCGGCGGTCGAGAACATGTAGGCGTGAACCGGGAGAAACACGTCCTTCTCCTCGGACGGCAGCACCTCGAGGCCGATCGTGTCGCCCGCGATGCACATGGCGCCCGCCTCCTCGCACAGCCACTTGCAGGCGGGGAGCCCGATCCCCGGCGTGTTGACGAGGTAGCCGTCGAAGTCGGGCCATACCGTCATGCGGCCCGTGCGGACGAGCACGACGTCGCCCTTGTGGATCTCTGTCCCCTGCTTCGAGAGCGTGTCCTGGAGGTCATTCGGCGTGATCGCATAGCTGTCCGGGAGGCACGTCACCCCGTGCATC
This sequence comes from Thermoleophilia bacterium, assembly GCA_009694305.1. Taxonomy (GTDB): domain Bacteria; phylum Actinomycetota; class Thermoleophilia; order Gaiellales; family Gaiellaceae; genus Gaiella. The sequence goes on along the minus strand of SHVL01000012.1, from coordinate 53,428 downwards.
CCGGCAACGTCCACGAGGACGCCGCGGGCGATCACCGGCGGGTACTTGTCGAGGCCGCCCTTGTTCCAGATCCGGCTGCCGAGGTCCTTGTCCTCCGTCCAACCGTTCCAGAAGCGACCGTGGTGCCCGAGGTGGTTGAGCGTGTCGATGTGGGTGCCGCAGTGGGTGTACATGTGGATCGAGTCGCCGCAATACGAGTACTTCTCGTGGACATGGCTCCCAACCCCGGAGAGGTTGTCGTTGATCGAGCCCTGCGGCGTGTGCGTCATCCAGATGCCGTACCCGGGGTCGCCCGCAGCGACCCACGACGGCATCCCGATGAAGTACTCGACGTTGAGATCGAAGACGTGCCTTCCGTCGAGGTGACCCAGGATCGCCGCATTCGTCTCGGGCGTGATCCAGTTGAGACGCCCGATCTCGTCATCGGGCCCCCAGGGGCTCTTGGACACCTTCAGGCCGTCCTGCTCGTGGATCGCCTCGGGAACAAGCTCGGGGTCCGCCATGGCTCTGCCTCCTTCACGTCGTGGGGATGTCATAGCGAGCCTATCCTCTTCGCGCCCCTATGCAAGGGCGCCGCGAGCATCGATAATCGTACGGTGGCCACCGTGGAAGACCTGCTGGGGGAGTTACTCGCCGCGACGGGAGCGAGCCGCGTGACACTGCGCCGCGACGTCGATGCGGATTCACCGTTTCCCGTCGTCGGGGAAGCGCTCGCACCGGACGTCGGATCCCTCCGTGGCGAGACGACAGTGCACCTCCCGACGCAGCCGGTCATACGCGAGATCCAGCGTGGCAATCAGGTGGTTCAGGACGACTGCGCAAACGCCTACGACGACCCCGCGTTCCAGGCGATGCTCGTGACCTACGGGGGACTCGGCGCGCAGATCGTCACCCCGGTTCAGGTCGACGGCCGGGTCGAGGCGATCCTCTCGCTCCATCAGCTCGGCGCGCCGCGACACTGGACGGACGATGAGATCGCCGCGGCGAGCGCCACCGCTGACCGGCTACGGGAGTTGCTGTGAGAGTCACCGCAGGGCACAGCCACAACCGCTGGCACCCCGACATCGCGCCCGTTGCGCGCGTCCGACCCGGCGACGTGGTCGTCCTCGAGTGCCTCGACGGCCTCGACGGCCTCCTGACTCGCGAGAGCGTCCATGCAGACTGCGACGGGCTCGATCTCGGCGGTGCGCATCCTCTCACCGGCCCACTGTTCGTGGAGGATGCGGAGCCGGGCGACGTCCTCGAGGTCGAGCTCGTCGGGTACGAGACACCCGACTTCGGCGTCACGTCGATCATCCCCGGATTCGGCTTCCTGGCCGACGTGTTCACCGAGCCGTTCCTCGTCCCCTGGGAGCTCGACGCGACCCACGCACGGTCCCCCGAGCTACCCGGGATCGCCGTCCCTGCGTGTGTCCACGCGGGCGTGATCGGAGTCGCACCCTCACACGCGCTGATGGAACGGCAACGCGCACGCGAGGAGGGGATCCGGGCCGCAGGCGGCCCCGTCGCGGATTCGATGCCCGGTAGCGCCGTGCCCGAAGCCGCTGCGAGTGGGCTGCGGACGATCCCCCCGCGTGAGACCGGCGGCAACCTCGACATCCGCCGCCTCGTTGCCGGCTCGACGTTGCTGCTGCCGGTTCACGTCTCCGGGGCGCTGCTCTCGATCGGCGATGTTCACTTCGCTCAGGGCGACGGCGAGGTCTGCGGAACCGGAATCGAGATCGCGGCAGCGGTGGCGGTCCGGCTCGGCGTTCGGAAGGCGCCGACGTGGGTCCCGCGCTTCCCCGCGTACGTCGCCGCCGCACAGCCGGGTCGCCGACGTTTCGCGACGACAGGGATCCCGGAGGAGCATGGCATGGACCTGACCGCCGCCGCGCGAGCAGCGCTTCTCGCGATGATCGACTGGCTCGAAACGGAGCACGGGCTCTCTCGTCCGGCGGCCTACTGTCTCTGCTCGGCCTGCGTCGACCTGCACCTGTCGCAGGTCGTCGACGTGCCGTACCCACTCGTGTCGGCGTTGATCCCGCTCGACATCTTCGAATCGGAGGTCTCATGATGACGGTCGATGGACTCGACGGCGCAGAGGCCGTCGTCAGCGGCGGCGGCTCGGGCATCGGTGCCGCGGTGGTACGGCTGCTCGAGCGAAGCGGCGCGAACGTGCATGTCGCCGATCTCAGCGGCGATCCACCGGTGGACGTGACCGACCGCGGAACCCTCGATGCGCTCGCCTCGCGAATCCGAGCCGACCACGGTGGGCTCGACGTGCTCGTCAACGCCGCGGGGATCCTGACGCAGAACCTGCCCGTGGACGACATGCCGGCGGACGACTTCCGGCGGAACTACGAGGTCAACGTGATCGGCACGGTCAATGCCTGCCAGGCGTTCGGGCCTCTCCTGCGCGCGCGTTGCGGAGCCGTCGTCAACGTCGCATCGCAAGCAGCGCTCGTCTCTCTCCCGCAGCAGGCTGCATACACCGCTGCGAAGGGTGCGGTAACGGCGTTGACCCGCTCGCTCGCAATCGACTGGGCCGAGCACGGCGTCCGTGCGAACGCCGTTGCGCCGGGATTCACCCTGACACCGATGACCGCAGCGTTCTTCGAGAACGAGGACTTCACGCGCGCCGCGACCCGCCGGATCCCGCTCGGCCGCATCCTCGACGCAGACGAGGTTGCCGCCGCGATCGTGTTCCTCGCGAGCCCGCTCGCGAGCGCTATCACGGGGATCGTGCTCCCCGTCGACGGTGGCTGGACCGCGGGCGAGCCTGCCCTGCCCTGGTGATCGGCCCGCGCTCAGCCGGCGACGGCGATTGCCTCGATCTCGATCTCGAGCTCCGGCAAGGCAAGCGCCGACACCTCAACGATCGTGTCGGCCGGGTACGGCTCCGTGAACCAGCGGCCGCGTAGTTCTACGATCTTCGGGAAGTTTGCCATGTCCGTCAGGAAGATCGTCACCTTGACGATTCTGTCGAGGCTCGAACCGCCGGCCTCGAGCACTCGCTGGAGGTTGCGGAAGACCTGGTCGGCCTGAGCGTCGAAGTCACCGACGCCGACCAGGCCGCCGTGCTCGTTGATCGCGGCCTGACCGGAGACGATCACGAGGTCGCCGACCCTGAAGCCCTGCGACAGCCGGAAGGGCACGTAGGGGTCGGGGTCGAGGCGGATCTGGCTCACATCGGGTGGCACCGGTCAAGCATACTCTGTGGCGCAATGCGACTCTCCCTGTACTACGACGTGGTCTGCCCGTACTCGTACCTCGAGTCACGCGCCGTCGAGGCGGCCGAGGACGCAGGCCTCGTCGACGTGCAGTGGCTGCCGTTCGAGCTCCGCCCGGCTCCGCGGCCTTTACTCGCGCCTCGCGGCGACCACCTCCGAACCGATTGGACGGACAACGTCTACCGATACGCGCAGGCACGGGGAGTCGAGATCCACCTCCCGCGTTTTCAGCCGCGCTCGACGCTGCCGCTCTCGGCGTGTCTCTGGGCGGATGACCTCGGCTACCTTCGCGCGTTCAAGAGGGAGCTGTACGAAGCGTTCTTCTGCGAGGGCGAGAACATCTCGACCGACGCGCAGATCGCCCGTGCCGCCGAACGTGCGGGGTTGGACGCGGACGCGGCTGTCGCGGCGGCGTACGATCCCGCGGGGCTGGCTCGGATCGCCGCGATTCACGTCGATGCCGTCGCGGCCGGCGTTCAAGGCGTACCGACCATCGTCTCTGCCGACGCGCGGACGCACTGGGGTCTTGGCGGTGTCGAGCGCCTGCTCGCAGGCGAGCCGCTCGTACCACGAAGCTAGGCCTCCAGGCTCAGCCCAGGTCGAGCACGTCGACGATCGTCATCGTCGGCTCGACGCCGACCTTCCGCATCAGCTCGCGGCCACGCGGTACCTCGGTCTCCGAGACGTACTGCTCGAGCGCGTCGCGACTCTTCCAGATCGCAACGAGCTGCCCGCGGTCGCCGTCGTACAGGAGGGCGACCGTGAGCACACCGGCCGGCCTCGTCGAACGCCCCTCCTCCATCAGCCGTGCGAGCTTCGCTGCCTGCTCGGCGCTCAGTGCAGCCTCGAAGATCGCCGCGGCCATCACGTCGAGATCATCTTCTTCTCGATACCGACCCCGGAGGCGCGCGCTCGCTCGACCTCGAGGGGGACGGTGGCGGAGTCCTGAAGCGCGATGCCGGTCGAGTCGAAGACCGTGATCTGCTCGTCCGACTGCCGCCCCTCGAGCTCGCCGCAGATCACCTTGCCGATCTCACCCGCGATGTGATCCTCGGTGATCAGCCCCTCGCTCAGCGGCACGTTGATCTCACCGTCGGGAATGCACTGTCGGATGTCGTCGACAAAGACCCGGGCCCTCTGGAGGATGCGCGGGTCGAGCTCTTGCTCGCCGCTGAGGTCGGCCCCGAGCGCCGCCAGGTGCGTGCCCGGATCGATCCAGCCGTTGTCGACGATCCAGCCGCGCGCGTGCGTGCCGGTCACGACGACGTCGGCCCCGCGCACGACCTGCTCGAGCTCGGTAGAGGGCTTGAGGTCGAGATGAGGGTAGAGAGGCTGCTCCTCCGCCACGAAGCGATCGAGAGATTCCTTCGTCCTGCTCCAGACGCGCACCTCGCGGAACGGGAAGACCGCGTCGCAGGTGGCGAGCGTGCCTTTGGCGACGCTCCCCGTGCCCGCGATCGCGAGAACGGTCGAGTCCTTCCGCGCAAGCCATTTCGCCGAGACGGCCGCCGACGCGCCCGTGCGCATCAAGGTGTGATGCGAGCCGTCGCAGATCGCGAGCGGGAATCCTGTCTCGGGATCCGTGTAGATGAGGATCGAGAAGACCGCTGGAAGACCGTACTTCGCATTGTTCTCGCGGATCGAGACCCACTTGCAGGCCGCCGCCTCCGGCTCCTCGATGTAGGAGGGCATCACCTCAAACTCGCCGGGATAGCGGTCGAGCACGATGTGGCCCTTCGGCTCCATGTAGACGCGGCCGAGGCCGTGCATGCGAAACGCGTGCTCGACGCGGTCGTTGTACTCGGCCGGGGTCAGGAGCCCGATCATGTCGGTGCGGCCAAGGATCAGCGTCTTGCGGTTGCGCCAACTCTCCATACGCCCACTCTACGACTCGAGCGACGCGGTGACAAGATCCAGGAGCACGTCGAGGTCGACCTCCTCGTAGCACGGCAGAAATGGTGCGAGCTGCGTACGTGCGCGCCCGAGGAGCCTCGCAGCCCGAAAGGGGTCGCCCGCCTGCATCCGATAGCCGGCCGCTGCCAGCTGGCGAAGCCCACGGCCGACGGCGACGGTACCGGGGGATCCGCACGAGAGCGCATTCCCGAGCGAGTCACCCGCAGCCGCGTACTCGCCCACCCGGAGATGGCGTTCGGCCGCCCAGAGCGAAGCTCGTGCGCGCGCCGCCGGTGGGGGCCAGTCCTCGTCCATGGGCGTATAGTAGAGTCGGGCTTGATGATGGCTCCCGTGCCCTCGATCGACCGCGAGCTGAGCGCCGCCAGGATCGCTCGAGACATCGACACGCTCTCGGGGCGCGACTACACCACGAGCGCCGAGGCGATCCGGCGCTACGCGTACACACCCGAGTACCGGCGGACACTCGACTACGTGGGCGCTCAACTGCGCTCGCTCGGCTTCGACGTGTCCGAGGATCCGGTTGGGACGCTCATCGCACGGAATCGACCGGCCGGCGAGCCGGTGTTCGGCGTCGGCTCGCACTGTGACTCGAACCGGAACGGGGGACGCTACGACGGCACGATGGGAGTCGTCACCGCCCTCGAGGTGTGCCGCCTCGACGCAGAGCACCGGCTCGGTCTGCCGCTCCAGCTGATCTCGTTCCTCGAGGAGGAGGGCTCCGGTTTCGGCCAGATGCTGCTCGGGAGCCGCATCATGCTGCAACGCGTGAGCGAGCAGGAGCTCCGGGAGTCGTTTCGCTCGGTCGACGACGGTCGCAGCTTCTGGGAGCACGCGGAAGCAGCAGGGTACGAGCCGGCACGCTGGCGCGAGTCGATCCACGCGCTCGACGACCTCACGGGCTGGATCGAGATGCACATCGAGCAAGCCCGTGTCCTGCAGGACACGGAGAACAGGATTGGAATCGTCGACGCGATTGCCGGCTACGTCCACGCCGACGTGCTCGTGCGCGGACGCGGCGATCACGCGGGAGCGACGCCCATGGACCTCCGTCTCGATCCGACCCTGGTGCTCGCCGAGACGGCGCTCGAGCTGGAACGCCTCGCGACCGAAGCCGGCCAGGGCACCGTCGGCACGATCGGAGAGATCGACATCGATCCGGGGCTCATCAATGCGATCGCCAGCTCGGTGCGGTTCTCGCTCGACATCCGCGGTCCCGTGAACGACGCCTATCGTGGCGTGGCCGACGCCATCGGGGCGTTCGCGGTGGGCGCCGCAAGGCGGCGTGGCATGACAGCCGAGTTCCGCATTCGGCAGACGCTCGCGGTGACACCGCTCGACGGGGCGATCGTCGCCGCTCTCGAGGAGGCCGCACGCGCAACGGGTGAGCCATTCCGACGCATGCACTCGGGGGCGGCCCACGACACGATGTGCGTCGCCGACCGCGTCCCGAGCGCGATGGTGTTCGTGCCGTGTAAGGAGGGGATCAGCCACCACCCCGACGAGGAGGCTGACCCCGCCGACGCAGCGCTCGCCGCGGAGATCATCGTCAGGGCGATAGCGACGCTCGGCGACGGCTGACCTCAAGGATGAAAGGGCACGGAGCTCACGCTCCGCTGTCCGATTGGCGAGGCAACACTAACGTGCTTGCGACCCACAGCGCCGCCATCGCCGCGAACGCCCACGTCCCGAGGTCGTGGGCGAACGCGACACCGACGAGCGGGACGCCGACGAGGATCGCGAGCGCACCTGTCCCGTTCACGAGCCCGACCGCCGTTGCCGGTGCCTCCGGGTGGAGGCGAGTCGCCCCTGTGAAGCACATCGCAAACGGGATTCCGGCCGCGAGACCGACGAACATCGCCCCGACGAGAGCTACCGCGACCGAGCCCGACGTGAGTGCCAGCGTGCCGATCGCCCCGACCGTCGCCGCTACGACGATCCACGCCCCCACCCGGTCGGGCCCGCGGTAAAGTAACCAACCGCCGAGCGGACGTGAGATGACACCCAGCACGAGCGTCAGAGCGCCGATCGCACCGGCGGTCTCGGGCCGAAGTCCGGCATCGCCCTCCAGTAGAGTGACCACCCAGTTGGCGATCACGACGCTGAGCCCGAACGATCCGCCAAAAACCACCGCGAGGCGCAGGAGCCTCCGGTCACCGACGAGCACCGTCAGCGGGACCGCGCTCCCGACACGAGCACCGGGACGCGCGGGGTGAGGTGCAAACGCCAGCAGCCCACCAGCGACGCCGGCAACGGCGATCGCCGAGACGAACGGTGCGCGCCAGCCGAGCCCTCCTGCGAGCGCCGGTACGACCGCGAGCGCGACACCACCGCCCGCTGTCGCAAGCCCTCCGTAGAGACCCTGCGCGAAGGGCGTGCCACCGCTCGCGCGGACGAAGTCGCTACCCCCGATGAAGCAGAGCGCCGTCCCCACGCCGACGAGCGTACGCGCGAGGAACAGAAGCCACGGCTCGGGTGCGGCGAGCGCGAGCGCATTGCAGACGGCCATCACGGCGAGACCGGCAACACAGACGCGGAGCGGTCCAAAGCGGTCGCTGAGCCGCCCGGAGGGAAGCTGCATCAGCATGTGCGCGACGAACAGGACGGTTGTGAACAACCCGACCGTCGCGAGGCCGACGCCGTACGAGCCGGCGAGCCCGTCGGCGACCGCACCGGTGTCGGCGATGTTCCACCCGGCCGCGAACCCCACGGCACTGGCTCCCACGACCGCTCTCGCGATCACGCGTGGCCCGTTACGGCGATGATGCGCCCAATGGTGACCGATACCACCCGAGCATAGAGGAATCAGATGGACGCCGTCTTCCTCGGACTCCTTGCGGGCGCGCTCTTCGGCGCGATGACCGTGGCCGTGCGCACCGGGCTCTTCCGTGGCGGCGATCCGATCCTCGGAAGCGTTGTGATGACGTCATCCGCGTTCCTCGTGACTGTACTCATCGCCCTTCTCGTTACCGAGATGGACGACACACTCTCGGAGCTCTGGCCGTTCCTGCTGATCGGGCTCGCCGTCCCCGGGCTCTCGCAGATCGGCTTCATTCAGGCCGTGCGCTGGGCAGGCCCGTCGCGGACCGCCATCCTTGTCGGCACCGCACCGCTCCTCTCCGTGCTCCTCGCGATCGCCTTCCTCGGGGAGCCACTCGAACCCGTGCTGCTCATCGGGACGGCGTTCGTCGTGCTCGGCGGGATCGTTCTGGCCTTCGACCCCGGGCGACCCACAGGCTTCCGCAGGATCGGGGTGGTGTTCGCTCTCCTGTGCGCAACGGCATTCGCCTTCCGTGACAACGCTATTCGCGGCGTCGCGCGCGACATCGGCGTGTCGCCACTCGGCGCCGCGGCAGCATCGCTCCTCGGCGCGACGCTCGCAACCGGGGCGATCGTGCTCGTCGCGCGCCGCGATGCAACCCGCTCGCAGCTGCGCCTCGCGGTGCGCTCGTTCCTACCGGCCGGGGTGCTGCTCGCCCTGGCCTACGCGACGCTCGTTGCAGGCTTCGACCGCGGGAGCGTCGGAATCATCGCACCGCTGAACGCGACCCAGTCGCTCTGGGGCGTCGTCTTCGCCGCCCTGTTCTACCACAATACGGAGGCGATCGGACGCCGTACGGTGCTCGCGAGCATGCTCGTCGTCGTCGGCGGGGTGCTCATCGGCGTCTTCCGGTAGCGACGCGAACGGCGACAGCCTCGCCTACCTCACGCGTCGTCGCAGCGCCACCGACGTCGCGGGTTCGGGGCCGCTCGTGACAGACGTCCTCCAACGCAGCGAGCACTGCCACGGCAGCGTCGATCTCGCCGAGATGCTCGAGCATCAGCGACGCGCGCGAGAGATCGCACCGACTGGATTCGCGACCCCTTTCCCCGCGATGTCAGGGGCAGATCCGTGCACGGGCTCGAAGGCACCCGGCGTGTCGGAGCCGGGCGCGAGGTTGGCCGATGCCGCCATCCCCATCCCGCCCTGGATCGCGGCGGCGATATCCGTGAGAATGTCGGCGAAGAGGTTGGAGGCGACAACCACGTCAAAGCTGCCGGGATCTCGCACCATCCGCGCAGCGAGTGCATCGACGAGCACGCGCTCGACGCGAACGTCGGGGAAATCGGCCGCCACCTCCTCGACGATCTCGTCCCAGAGCACGTAGCCAAACCGAGAGGCGTTCGACTTCGTGGCGCTCGTCAGTACGCGGCGGCGGCCCGAGGCACGGGTGAACGCATGTCGAACGACTCGCTCCACACCGGCCCGGGTGAAGACGCTCGTCTCGATCCCGACCTCGAGCGCGTGGCCCCGGTGGGAGCGCCCACCGACACCGGCGTACTCCCCCTCCGTGTTCTCGCGCACGAACAGCATGTCGATGTCGGCAGCTCCCCGTTCAGCGAGTGGGCACGCGATCCCGGGGAGGAGCCGCGCGGGCCACTCGTTCGCCCACAGGTCGAGGTGCTGCCTGATCACGAGGATCGACCCCCACAGGGACACGTAATCGGGCACTGACGGGTCTCCGATCGCACCCATCAGCACCGCGTCGTGCGCGGTGAGGACGTCTGCCCAGCCCTCCGCCATCATCCGCCCGTGCTCGTGGTAGTACGCCGAGCCCCACGGAAGCTCCGTCCACTCGAGAGGCAGCCCCAGCACGTCTGCGACGCACCGGGCCTCCACCGTCACCTCGGCCCCCACCCCATCGCCGGGAAGCAGCGCGATCCGGTAGCTCAAGCTTCGGCACCGACCTTCCCACCAACGGTCTCGAGGTAGCCGAGCGCGTCCTCCAGCGAAACGACGTCCGCGTACTTCGCCTGAATGTCGAACAGGTTTGCGTCGTGGGGCGCCTGTGCACGGTCGCCGACGCACTCGCGGGGCACGATCGTCGGCCAGCCGTACTGCAGCAGATCGACCGCGGTAGCCCGGATACAGCCACTCGTGGTCGCGCCGCACAGGACTACGGAGTCGACGCCCTGCGAGACGAGCACGGAGGCGAGGTTGGTGCCGAAGAACCCGGAAGCTCCCTTCTTCACCAGCACCGTCTCGTCCTCGCGAGGGCCGAGTCGCGGATCGATAGCCGCCCAGGGGCCTCCGAGCTGGAGGACGGCGAGCGCAGGAACCTTCTGCATCCAGAGCCCTCCGTCCCTGAGGCTCGGCTCGAAGGCGATCGCCGTGTAGACGATCGGCAGTCCCTTCTCGCGAGCGGCATCGAGCAGCCGCCGCGTTGACTCCACCTGCGGACTCAGATCGGAACCCAGTGGGCACTCCGGGTCGGTGAACCCGCACGAGAAGTCGATCACGAGGATCGCCGGATGTTCCCCGAGCGTGACCGCCTGCCCGAGCCCCGCCTTCTCGTAGACCTCCCGCGCCGCCTCGTCGGACACGTCACACCACCGCCGACGGTGCTGCCAGGAGATCCTCGCCGAAGCGTGCCCGCTTGACGAACTGCCCTGCACCGGGCTTTGCCACGAGCTCGTCGTTCTCGACGATCACCTGGCCGCGGACGAGCACGACCTCGGGTGCCCCCGTCACCTCGGTGCCCTCGAACAGGTTGTAGTTGACGTTGGTGTGGTGGGTGGCCGCGGATATCGTGAGCTTCTTGTTCGGATCCCAGATCACGATGTCCGCGTCCGAGCCCGGCGCGATCGTCCCCTTGCGGGGATAGAGCCCGAACAGTTTCGCGACGTTGGTGGAGACGAGCTCGACGAACCGGTTCGGAGTGATCCGACCGGTGCCGACGCCGAACGTCCACAGCATGTGGAGCCGGTTCTCGATCCCGGGGCCGCCATTCGGGACGACCTGGAATTCACGGCCGTTGATGCCCTTCTGCTCGGGCCAGTTGAACGGACAATGGTCGGTCGAGACGGCCGAGAGGACGTCCGACCTGATCGCCTTCCAGAGATGCTCCTGCTGGTCCTTCGGTCGCGGGGGCGGGGTGTAGATGTACTTCGCACCTTCCCAGTTCGGTGCCTCCATCATCGAATCGTCGATGAAGAAGTACTGGGTGCAGCTCTCGCCCCACACCCTCCAGCCCTTCTCCCGCGCGAGAGCGATCGGCTCGACCGACGGCTGACAGGAAACGTGGACGACGTACAGCGGCGCGTCGGCTACGCGGGCAAGTTGGATCGCGCGGTTCGTCGCCTCGGCCTCGGTCTCCATCGGCCGGCTGCGGGCGTGCCAGACCGGGTCGGTGTTCCCGGCGGCCACCGTCTCCTTGACGATGATGTCGATCGCGTCGCCGTTCTCGGCGTGCACCATCACAAGCGCGCCCGTCTCGTGCGCGACCTGCATCACCTTGAAGAGCGTCGCGTCGTCGACCATGACGGCGCCCTTGTAGGCCATGAAGAGCTTGTAGGACGTGATGCCTTCGTCGGGCAGCTTCGCGAGATCCTCGAGGGTGCCCCCGGTGTGGAGGTCGGTGACGGCGATGTGGAAGCCGACGTCGATCACCGGCTTGCAGCGCTCGATCTTCTCGTGGTACTTGGCGAGCGCCTCGGCAAACGTGTCGCCCGGGGTCTGGACGCAGAAGTCGATCAGCGTCGTGGTGCCCCCGAACGCGGCCGCCGTCGTCCCGGACGTGAAGTCGTCGCAGGTTGTCGTGCCGCCGAAGAACATCTCCAGGTGCGTATGGGGATCGATGGCGCCGGGCATCACGATCTTCCCGGTCGCGTCGATCGTCCGCTCGGCAGAGACGTCGAGGGACTGGCCGATGGTCGAGATCGTACCGTTCGCGATGAAGACGTCCGCGACATAATCGTCGGCCGCCGTGATGATACGCCCACCCTTGATCAGAATTGACATGTGCGTCACGCTCCTCTCTCTGGATTACTCCATGATGTATACGCCCAGCCGCCCTCCGCCCTCCGCCGTCAACCGGCTATCGGCGGCCTCCGCTCGTGCCAGTCGGTCAGCGTCTGGTACGCATGCGCCAGACGCAGAACGGTCGCCTCCGCAAACCGCCGCCCCACGAGAGCGAGACCGACGGGAAGGTCGTCGACGAATCCGCAGGGGACGCTCACGACGGGGAGCCCGGCAAGCGTCCACGGTGAACTCGTCGGAATCACGCTGAGCCGATAGAGCATCTCCTCGCCGCTCACCTCGACCGTCTCCTCACCGATCCGCGGCGGCGCTGTCAGCATCTGCGGCGCTGCGAGGACGTCGAATCGCTCCATCACCTCGTCGAGTCGCTCGCAGTACCAGCGACGGGCGCGACGGCCTGTGACGTTTGCGGTGACAGGAAGCAGCAGCCCCGCGAGCAATCGTGCGCGAACATCGGGCCCGTAGTCGTCGAGCCGGGACCGGAGCCATGGTAGGTGCACCTCCGCGGCCTCCGGAAGCATGATCAGCGGCAGGATCGCGCCGGCCTCGTCGAGAAGCGGAATCTCGACCTCCTCGACGGCGGCGCCCGCCGCCGCCAGCTTCTCGACGGCCTCTCGCACCGCCGAGCCGATCCGGGGATCGGCCCGGTCGACGAGCGCGGTGACGACGCCGACACGGAGCCCGTCGGCCCCTCGCTCGAGCGCGCGCCGGTACTGGGGCACGGGCAGATCGGCAGTCGTCGGGTCGCGGGGATCATGGCCTGCGATCACCTCGAGCACGATGGCGCAATCCTCGGCGCTCGGCGCGATCGGCCCGACGGTATCGAGGGTGAACGATACCCCTACGACGCCCCTGTTGGAGACCCGGCCGGATGTCGGGCGGATGCCCGTGACGCCGCAGAAGGATGCGGGGATCCTGATCGAGCCGGCCGTATCGGTGCCGAGAGTCGCGGCCACGAGCCGAGCCGCCGCCGCGGCCCCGCTGCCGCCACTCGAGCCGCCACAGATCCGATCGGTCGCCCACGGGTTCCTCGCCGGGCCGAAGTGCGGGCTCGTCGTCATTGCCCCGAGGGCGAACTCGTGCGTATTGAGCTTGCCCATGACTACGGCTCCCGCGGCCCGCAGCGCCTCGACGGTCGCCGCATCGGTCCGCGCGACGTTCTCGGCCAGGATGCGAGATGCCGCAGTCGTCCGTGCCCCGGCAACGTCGATCATGTCCTTGACGGCAATCGGCACGCCATGGAGAAGGCCACGGGATGGCTCGCAATCGAGGGCGTCAGCCTCGGCGAGCGCCTCGTCGGCCCGAACGCTGATAAACGAGTTGAGCTCGGGATCGATCTCGGCGATGTGTCGCAGGCTCTCCTCGACTGCAGCACGTGCGCTGAGCTCGCCCTTTCGAATCCGATCGGCGAGCACAGCGATGCTCATGGCAGATACCGCCCCGCGGGCGGGGTTTCCGGTGGCAACGCCGCTTCGATCTCGGACAGGCGGACGAGCACGGTGGCGAGGAATGCCTGCACCGCTTCCAGGTCGGCGTCGCTCGGCGTCACACCCTGACGCAGAGCGAGTGCACGAAGCGTCGAGACCAAGGTACAATTGTCTTCCATGCCGATCTACGAATACCAGTGCACGACATGCAAGGAGCGCTTCGAGGAGTATATGGCGATGTCGACCAGCCCCGAGCCACCGTGTCCGAGCTGCGGCTCCACGACCGTGGAGCGGAAGCTGTCCCGGATCAACACGGAGTGGCTCCCGAGCGACGTCGCCTGGGATCGCGTCGGCCGTAGCTGGGACTGAGCTCGCTCAGCTCTCACGCAACGCTCCTCCAGGTCGAGGGTTCATAGGGGACCATAAGGGGTTCTAACACAACGAGCGCGGTTCGGCGTTGTGTTAGAACGCTTCACAGCAGACCGTCGCGTCATAGCCAGCTGCCTAGAGGAGGATTCATGCCATACGCCGTCGTCGCCAACGAGACCCGGCTGTACTACGAGCTGACCGGCCCGGAGGACGGCCCCGTCGTCATCCAGTTCGGCGGCGGGCTCTTCGGCCGGCACAACTTCGGAGCCGTCAACGACGGCTTCCGCGAGAACGGGTTCCAACTGCTCTCCTTCGATGCCCGGGGTTACGGCGCGTCGAGCTCGCCCCGCGAGCAGTACACGATCGAGATGTGGGCTCGAGACGGGGCTCAGCTCCTCGACGTCCTCGGGTTCGGACGGGTGCTTGTCCACGGCACGTCGATGGGAGGCATGATCGCAATCGCGTTTGCAGCGCTGCACGGCGACAATGTGATCGCGACCTGCGCCGACGTCGCCTTCGCCAAGCCGGATGTCTATCGTCGGACGCTGTTCCGCATCTGGCGCAGGATGGCGGAGACCATGACGTGGGACGACTTCTCGGACCACGTCACCACGCAGGCGGTCGGTGCCGGCTTCCTCGAGAGCGAGGACGGCAAGGGCACCTTCGACCTCGTGCGTGCGGTGATCGGCCTGAACGACCCCTACACGGTTCGGCAGGCGTGCATCGCGATGGAGGAAATGGACCTCTCGCCACTCGTGCCGCAGATCTCGACCCCGTTCCTGATGACGAACGGCACCCACGACATCCTGTGCCCGCCCGCCCTCGCGCCATCGGGTCTCGGCGCCAGGGAGATGGCGACGATGAACGCGAACATCACGACGCACGAGTTCCCGGACATCGGCCATGCGGACCTCCTCGAGTGCCCGGACGACGCCGTGCGCATCGTGTCCGAGTTCTTCCGCGAGCATCTCGGCTGAGAGCTCGAAGTCGCGTAGCTGCGAGCAACGGGGTCGAGATCGGCGTGGCGTCGCGGCTTGTTATACAATCGGGCTTTACTAACCCCCAAAGGAGGATCGGCATGAGCACAGCAACAACCACGTGGACGCGCGAGAGCCTCGCCGCCGCGCCGCAGACGTATTTCGATGCGGTCGACGCCATGGACCTCGACGGTGTCCTTGCCCACTTCGCGGACGATGCGACGCTCACCGTCCAGACGGATAACGTCACGTTCACGGGCGCCTCCGAGATCCGGCGCATGTTCACCGACTTCTTCGGCGCATCCTCGTCGATCCGTCACGAGCTGCGCAACGTCGTCGTGGAGGAGTCCGCCGGTAAGGTCGCGACCGAGCAGGGCTATATCGGTGAGTTGAAGGACGGCGCGAAGAACGACATGCACAACTGCAACTTCTTTTCGTTCGATGCCGACGGGAAATTCCAGCGCGTCATCATCTGGATGGCGGGGACGAACCCGCTCACGTAGACGTCTCCGCCGGCATTGACATCTTCGGCCGTCAGCCTGGTGCTGCGACCTCGGCTCGAACCCTGCTCTCGAATGGCTCGATCCCGGCCAGATAGCCGAGGACCTGCTTGAGCGGCTCGACATCACCGAACTTCGCGTCGATGTCGAACAGGTTCCACTCGACTACGCCGGGGACGCGATCGCCGACCGCCTCGCGGACGACGATCGGCCGGAAGCCCTCCGCGATCGCATCTTCGGTCGTGTGCCGAACGCAGCCGGCCATGGTGACGCCGGTGATGATCACCGTATCGACGCCATGGGCATTGAGGTAGCTCGACAGGCGCGTGCCGTGGAAGCCGCTGGCGCGCTTCTTGACGATCACCATCTCGCCGGGATGGGGCGCGATGCGGCTGTCGATCTGCACCGCCTCGGTCCCGACCTTCAGGAGTTCGACCGGAATCTTGTGCACCCACAGCCCCATGTCGGAGTTCGGCCCCTCGACGTCATCGTAGGCGGTGGTGGTGTAGACGATCGGGATGCCCTTGGCCCGGCCGGCCGCGTTGAGGGCCTGCACGGCGGGGATGATCGTGTCCATCCCATCGCACGAGAAGGCGTGGTCGGGCCGCGTCCAGGCGTTCGCGAGGTCGATGTGGACGAGCGCCGGCCGGGTACCGTACCCAACGCGCCGCTGGAACCCGCGCTCGCGGTAGATGCCGGTATCGGCGTCGAAGATGGTGTGAAGGGCGGTCAGGACTTCGGCGTCAGCACTCACAGATCTCTCCTTCTTGTCAGTGTCGGGATGGCGGCGGGTGCGTCGTCTGCCAGTGTCGCGCAATGTCCGCCCGCGTGGCAACCCAGACATCGTCGCACGCGCGGACGTGCTCGAGGAACCGAGCCAGTCCCGGGGCGCGCCCCGGCCGGCCGACGATGCGGCAGTGCAGCCCGACCGAGAGCATCCGGCCGCCCTCGGCTCGCAGCTGCTCGATCGAGTCGATCAGATACTCCGCGAGGTCGCCAGCCGTGACGAACCCGTTCGGGAGCAGGAACTTGAAGTCGTTGGCGTCGAGCGTGTACGGGATAACGAGGTGCGCGCGCTCGTCGACGGCGACCCAGTAGGGGAGCTCGTCCGCGTACGCGTCGGAGTCGTAGAGGAAGCCACCGTCCTCGACGACGAGGCGCCGGGTCGCATCCGACCCGCGACCCGTATACCAGCCGACAGGCCGGACGCCGCAGGCCCTTTCGATGGCGTCGATTGACCGGCGCATGTGAGCGCGCTCGTCGTCCTCCGGCATTTCTCCGTAGTCGATCCAGCGCCAGCCGTGGCTCGCGACCTCCCAGCCGGCGTCGATCATCGCACGTGCCGCCTCGGGGTTGCGCTCGAGCGCCTGGCCGACCGCGAACACGGTGAGCGGGAACCCGTGCGCGGTGAAGATGCGGTGCACGCGCCAGAATCCGGCGCGGCTGCCGAACTCGAACATCGACTCGGTGTTGAGATTACGCCGACCCTCGGTCGGAGTCGCGCCGACAACCTCGTGGAGGAATGCCTCGGATGCCGGATCGCCCTCGAGGGGTGTGCTCTCGCCGCCTTCCTCGTAGTTGAGCACGAGACTGAGCGCGACTCTCGCCCCGTTCGGCCAGCGTGGGTCCGGCGGCGTCGCACCGTATCCGACGAGATCCCGCGCGGTCACGCCGGTGTCCCGAAAACGCCGGCCGTGGCGAGCTCCTTCACCCGCTCGGGCGTGTACCCGCAAAGGCCCTCGAGGACCGCGCCTGTGTGCTCACCCCGGTGGGGGCTGCGCTCCGGCTCACGCTCGAGGCTCTCTCCGCCGGATGCGAGCCGAAGAGGAGTTCGAATCGAACGAACCGTCCCGAGCGAGGGATGCTCATACTCGACAATGTCCTCGCGGGCGAGCGTCTGCGGGTCGACGAGCGCCTCCTCGACCGTGTTGACGGCCGATGCGGGCACGCCGGCCGCGACGAGAGCGGCGATCCACTCGGCGGCAGTTCTCGTGGCGAAGGCCTCGTCGAGGATCGGCAGCAGTGAGTCCCGGTGCTCGTTGCGGGCGGCCATCGTGGCGAACCGCTCGTCGGCGTTCAGGTCGGGTCGACCGATCACCTCGCAGAGCGCTTCCCAGAACTTCTGCTTCGCTGCGCCGACCACGAACCAGCCGTCCGAGGCCTGGAAGTTCTGGAACGGCACGATCGTCGGGTGCGCCGAGTTTCGACGTCGCGGCGGTACGTAGCCCTTGGTGGCGGCCCATGGACCGATGTACATCAGCTCGTGCAGAGCGGTCTCGAACAGCGACACGTCGCAATCGCACCCGACGCCGTCACGACGGGCCCTCCAGATGCCCGAGAGCAACGCGATCGCCGACGCGTAGCCGCCCGAGAGATCGACGAGCGAGAGCCCGCTCTTCATCGGCGGCCCGGCGGGGTCGCCTGTGAGGCTCTGCCACCCGGCGAGACCCTGTATGATGTAGTCGTATCCTCCCTCTCCGGCGCGTGGTCCGGTCATGCCGAAGCCGGACAGCGAGCAGCAGACGATGCGCGGGTTGACGGTGCGAAGCTGGTCGTAGGTGAGTCCGAGCCTCTGCGGCTGATCGCCGCGGAGATTCGAGTAGACGCCGTCGCAGACACGGACGATGTCGTGAAAGACGCCACGCGCCTCGGGATGACGGAGATCGAGCGAGACGCTGCGCTTGCCGCGATTGAACGTCTCGAAGAAGAGCGAGTCCTCGCCTTCCTGGAACGGCGGGACGAAGCGGCCGACGTCGCCTTTCGACCCGGGGTCCTCGATCTTGATGATCTCGGCACCGAGATCGGCGAGCTGAAGCGTGCCCCACGGCCCGGCACCGAACTGCTCGACCGAGACGACGCGGATATCGGCGAGGGGAAGGCTCATGCAGTCGTCTGCTCGGCCTGCGCGGCGCCGACGAGCATCGCCTCGAACATCTCGAGTTTCGGGACGAGCGGCTTCGCGTACGCCTTGCGACTTTGCGTCAGCCCGAGCCCGAGGAAGAACTCGGCGAGCTTGTAGGTGAGCGGGCCGGGGTTGATGATCGGTATGGGGAGGTTCTCGCGCAGGTACGGAACGGCCTGGTGCATCGTCGTCGAGCCCATGCAGATCACCTCGGCGCCATCCTCGATGCACTGCATGCCGGCATCGCGCAGCTTCGGGAACACGACCTCCTCCTTGCCGCCGAGAAGGTTCTCGACGTCCGGCGGCATATTGATCGATCGGATCGAGGCGCACTTGTCCTCGAGCCCGTATTCGGCGAGGCCCTTCTTGTACAGCCCGATCCACGGATCCCACTGCGTCAGCACGGAGAACCGCGACCCGAGCATGAGCGCCGTGAGGTAGGAACAACGCCCGGGGCCGATCACGGGGATGTCGAGCACCGAGCGCAACCCGTTCATCCCGGAGTCGCTCATCGTGTCGATGCACACCGCATCGTAGCCCTCGTCCTGCGCCGTCTTGCCGGCCTCGAAGAGTGCCACATCGGCCAGGATCCAATCGTGGTAGCTGTCGAAGAGCGCGGGGCCCGCTTTGACGCCGCGGTACTCGAACGTGATGTCGGGCCCGATCTTCACGTCGGCCATCTGGGTCTCGCGATTCGCAATTCCTTCCTCTCCGAACGCGAACGGGACGATTACGAGAACACGATGCATGACTGCCTCCAGGATGTCTGACATCGAAGTCGAGACAGTGAGTTTCGCGCGGTCGTGCCAGAAATGTCAAACCCACATGTGCTCCACCCGCGGGCCAGTCAGCTGAAACCGCGTCGGACCGGCTCTACGACACACTCGGAGAGCGCCTCACACTGGTCGAGGAAGTCGTCTCCGGCGGCACACGGGTTGAGACTGAAATGACGGGCACCGGCCTCGATATACGCCTCAACCTTGGCGACGCACTCCTCGGGAGAGCCGACAATGCAGAGCTTCTCGATCTGGTGCGCCTCGAACTGCATGCCGTACCGGGTCGAGAGATGGGCCCGCGCCTCCTCCCGTGCTGCCTGACCGTCCTCTCGCACAAGAGCAAAGAGGACGACGGCGCAGGAGAGCGCGCCCGGGTCTCGACCGGCCTTTCGTGCGTGCGTGCGCACGATGCCGAGCGACTCCGCGTACCGGCGCGCGGAGATCATGTACGGCAGCCAGCCGTCACCCAGGCGCCCAGCCCGCCGGAGGGCACCAGGTCTGGTGCCGGCGACGAGGATCGGAGGGCCGCCCGGCTGGACGGCGCGCGGAGCCACCGCGATGTCGTCGAATGCGTAGTGGATGCCGTGAAATGTCGCGGGCGATGGACCGAAGATGGCGCGGAGCGCGGCGATCCCCTCATCAGCGCGCGCTCCCCGCTCGGCGATCGGGACGCCCGCGGCCTCGAAGTCCTTGGCACCCTCGCCTCCGACCCCGATCCCGAGGATGACTCGGCCGCCCGAAAGGTAGTCGAGCGAGGCCATCTGCTTCGCAACGAGGCTCGGGTGCCGGAGCGGCAGCAGCACGACCCCGGCCCCGAGGCGAATCCGGCTCGTCCAGGCGGCGAACGCTGACAGCGCCACCACGACGTCGAGGATCGGATTGTGGAACGAGAGGTGCTCGCCGGCCCAAAGCGAGTCGTACCCGAGTTCCTCGGCAAGCTCGGCGACCGCACGGAAGCGCCCGGGATCGGGGACGCCGCTGGTCAGCTGGCCGCTCCCTTGCAGCCCGAACCAGACTGTCATCCCGCACCCCGCGGCATGGGCTCCGCCATCCGGCTACTCGAAGCCAAACTCCCGGTTGCCGGCGACCGACACCGCCTTGTTCTCGACCGGCAGGCGTCCCTCGAAGAACACCGTCAGTGACTTCGTCGGCGGGTTGGCGCGCACCTCCCCACGCAGCCGCTCGGTCGCCTCGACATCGATCTCGAGCGTCCGCTCGTCCGCGAACACCACCCCGTACGCGTCGCGCGCGAGGTCGATCGTGGTGAAGTCGTCGAGCACGTCCTCGCGCACAGCCTCTGCAGGCCTGTCGAGCGGATCGCCGTACCCGGCCGCATTCGGCTCACGGAACTCGATGAACTCACCCGCCGCGAACGGAATGCCCGTGACCTTCGCCGGGAGAATCTCCTCCAATGACGTGTCGGGGTTCTTCCGACATGATGCGACCAGCCCGTCCCAGCCGCCGAAGATCCCGCGCGGGGCGTCCGTCTGCCGATCGCCCTCGCACGAGTAGATCCCGTCGACGAGGAAGCGGTTGCGACGAATGATCCCGATCCCGCCTCGCCAGCGACCGGGCGCCGCGGGCTCCGGCCGGAGTTCGTACTGGTCGCATCGCACCGGGAAGCGGAGGTCGAGCTCCTCGATCGGGTTGTTGCGGGTGTTCGCCATCAGGTTGTCGACCGAGTCCATCGCATCCTTGCCGAACCGGCCACCATAGGAGCCCTCGTTCACCTCGAGGTAGAGCCAGTACTCGCCCATCTCCTCGGAGAAACCCGAGTACGCACAGAAGTGAATCCCGGCCGAGTTCCCGGCCGTGACCCCTTCGGGGAGTGCGTCGGCAAGGGCGAGGATCGTGTTGTCGACAACCCGTTGCACCTGGCAGAAGCGCGAGAAACACGCCCGCGGGAACGTCGGGTTGTAGATCGTGCCCTTCGGTGCGATCACCTTCACAGGCCGGAAGACACCGTCGTTCTGCGGCACGTGCTCGGGGAACGTGACCTCGTCGAGAAGGATCGTGCGCACCGCGTAGTAGGCGCCCACGAGCAACGAACCCTCGTACGGGACGTTGAACCCGGTCGGCACTTCCGCATTCGAGCCCGTGAGGTCGATCGTGATCTCGTCGCCCTCGACGATCACCTTGGTCTCGACTCGAAGTCGCACCCCGCGGGTGCGGGCGTCGTCGTCGAGCCATCCGGTCGGCGCCGTGTACTCGCCGTCCGGCAGTTTGCGGATTTGCTCGCGAAGCATCTTCTCGCTGTAGTCCATCCAGTTGTAGGCGGCGCTCATCACCGTGTCCGCGCCATAGCGCTGGAAAAGCCGCAGCATCCGGTCGCGACCTAGCTGGCAGGCGGCCATCATTGCGTTCATGTCTCCGCGGTTCATCGTGGCCGTCCGGACGTTGTCGAAGATCATCTTGTCGAGATCCTCGTTCAGCACCCCGGCGTGGTACCAGCGGAGCCCGTCGTAGATCTTGGCCTCGGCGTACACATCGAAGGCGTCGGCGTTGATCCCCGGGAACGAGCCGCCGACGTCGAGAACGTGGGCGGTGACCGCCGCGAAACCGTAGAGCTCGCCGTCGTGGAAGATCGGTACCGCGACCGCGACGTCAGGGCTGTGCGAGGCCCCGTAGTAGGGGTGGTTGTGGATGATCACGTCGCCCTCGACGATCGCTCCCTCGAGGTGGCGCATGAACCCGCGGATGTACCACGGCAGCGAGCCGATGTGCATCGGTGTCGAGTCGGACTCGCAGAGCTCGCGCCCCTTCGCGTCGAAGACGCCTGCACCGAGATCCTCGGACTCGCGAATGATCGACGAGTACGACATCCGGAACAGGACGCCCGCCATCTCCTTCGCGATTGCGTGGAACGCGCCGCCGAGTACCCGCATCGTGATCGGGTCCACCTCGACCCGCTCGAGCTCCGGTGGGCCCGGATGCTTTCCCAGCTCGTATTCGAGGGTCGACATCGTCACACTCCCTGACTCGTAGGAACGGTTGCCGACGCCGCGATCGCCTTCGCCTCGGCCGACGAACCGACCTCGATCACGATGTTTCCGTGACGGTCGATCCGGGCGTCAACCCCCGGCGGGATCACGGTCGTCGAGTCGTACTGATTCACGATCGCCGGGCCGGCGAGGTGGTTTCCCGCCCTGAGCGCGGCACGGTCGTAGTATCGCGTCGAGACCTGCTCAAGGGTGCCGCCGACGAGGAACCAAGCGTCACCTTCGAAGCGGAGCGCGTCGTCGGGCGACTCCCCGCCTGCCTCGATCTCCGGCGTCGAGAGCTCCGGCATCAGACCGATGCCGCGCACACGGATGTTGGGGACCTCGATGTCGGAGTCCTCGAAACGACGCGAGTATTCGCGCTCGTGGATGTCGTGGAAGTCCTTCCGGAGCGCGTCGGCCCAGGCCTCGTCGATCGTGCCCGAGCCGACATCGACCCGCAGCTCGTATCCCTGGCCGAGGTAGCGGGCATCGACGATCCGCTGCACGACGACGCTCGCCGCGGGGATGCCGTCTTCGGCAAGCTGGCCGGCGGCCTGTGCCTCGAGCTCTTCGAACCGCCGCTGCAGGGCCTCCGCATCGAGCTTCGAGAGCCGCTGATAGGTCGTCGCGGCGTACTCGTAGACCATGTCCGTCGCCACGAGCCCCATCGCCGCTGCGATTCCCGGGTAGAGGGGAACGACGACGTTCGGCGTCCCCACCTCGATGGCAATCGGTACCGCAAAGAGCGGGCCCGCTCCGCCCTCGGCGACGAGCGCGAAGTCGCGCGGGTCGAACCCTTTGCGCACCGAGTTCTCCTCGATCGACTGCACCATCGAATGCGAGAGGATCTGCACGGCGCCCATCGACGCCTCCTCGACGCTCATGCCGAGGGCGCCCGCCGGGCCATTCTCGAATGCGGTGCGGGCCGCATCCCGGTCGAGCGACATTCCGCCACCGAGGGACGCCTCGGGGAGGAGCCAGCCGAGGTTGACCATCGCGTCGGTCGCCGTCGCCTCCGTGCCGCCACGGCCGTACGCGGCCGGGCCCGGAACAGCACCCGCCGACCGTGGCCCGACACGGAAGATGCCGCCGCCGTCAATATATGCGATCGACCCGCCCCCGGCGCCGATCGTGTCGACGTCAACCATCGGGATCATCGCCTGGTACGGCCCGACCTTCGTGTCGAGCAGGTGCTTCATCCGCAGGCGGCCTTCCTGGGCGAGACCGATGTCCGCCGACGTCCCTCCGACGTCGAGCGTGATGACGTTGTCGAAGCCCGCTTGCCGACCCGCCCAGATGCCGCCGACCACGCCGGCCACCGGGCCGGACATGAGCAGGTTCACGGGACGCTTGACCGCAGCCTCGGCGGTGGCGACTCCGGACGCGGAGGTCATCAGGTGAAGCCCCGTTCGCACGCCGAGCACGCCGAGCTCGTCCTGCAGGCGAGCGACGTACGAAGCGACCTTCGGGCCGACGTACGCGTTCAGCCCGACCGTCGAGAACCGCTCATACTCTCGGTACTGGGGAACCACCTCGCTCGAGACGGAGAGGAACGCTTCCGGGAACTCCTCGCGCACGATCTCGGCGACCCGCTGCTCATGTGCCGGGTTGAGGAACGAGAAAAGGAAGCACACGCACACCGCCTCGACACCAGCCTCCTTGAGCGCCAGAACCTGCTCCCGCGCCTTGCCCTCGTCGAGAGGAACGAGCACGGATCCGTCACCCGTGATCCGCTCGGGCACCGTAAGCCGATAGCGCCTCCGCACGACCGGGTAGCGCTGCCACGGCAGGTCCTGGTAGTTGGAGAAGTTAAGCGGCTTCTTGTGCCGGGCGATGTGGAGGATGTCTCGGTAGCCCTCGGTCGTGATCATCCCCACGGTCGCCCCGTTGTGCTCCAGCACGATATTCGTGGCGATCGTCGTCCCGTGGAACACCTGGTCGAACTCGGACGGGTCGACGCCCGCCGCCACCGCCAGTTCGCGAATCCCCTGAATCGTTCCCTGCGACGGATCCTCCGGGGTGGTCGGCAGCTTGTGCACGCGGATCACCCCGGCTTCGTCATCGACGTAGATCAGGTCGGTGAACGTGCCTCCGACATCGACACCAACGCGTTTCATGTCCCTATGCTCCTTCGTCTCAAGGCGTCAGCAGGATCTTCCCGAAATGCTCACGCCGCTCCATCACGTCCATTGCCTCGGCGGCCCGCTCGAGCGGGAACGTGCTGTGCACCAACGGCTCGACCTGCCCTCGGGCCAGCAGGTCGAAGCACTTCTCGACCTCCAGCCGGCTGTAGACGAAGGAACCGATAATGCGCTTCTGGGCACGAAAGAACGGGATGATGTCGAACGGCACGACCTCGCCCGCGTGGGCGCCGCAGATGACGAGTCGCCCATCCTTGCCGAGCGACTCGAGCCCCTTCTGAAAGAGATCGCCGCCGACATGCTCGAAGACGACATCGGCGCCTGCCTCGTCCGTCAACTCCATCACGCGACCGACGACGTCCTCGGTCGCGTGATTGATGCCCTCGTCCAGGCCGAGCTCTCGGGCCCGCGCCAGCTTCTCGTCGCTCGAAGCGTTGCCGATCACGAAAGCGCCCGCACGCCTCGCGAGTTGCACCGCCGCCGAACCGATGCCCGAGCCGACGGAGTTGATCATCACGGTCTCCCCGGCCATGAGCTGCGCCCGCGTGAATAGCATGTGCCATGCGGTTGCGAAAGCGACCTGGAGCGCTGCGGCGTCCTCGAACGAGACGCCGTCGGGGATCCGGACGAGCTGGCGTGTGGGGCAGACGAGCATCTCCGCGTAGCCGCCGCCCGTCGAGAAGCTGATGAAACCAGGCGTCAGGCACAGCGACTCCCGGGCCGAGCGGCAGAAGCGGCACTCGCCGCAGGTGCCGATGATGTACGGGTTCACGCGGTCGCCCGGCGCCCATCCGGTCACCCCTTTGCCGACCTCGACGATCTCGCCGGCGACCTCCACGCCGAGGATGTGCGGGAACGCCACCGGGAACCGCGAGATCCCCTCGCGGACGTCGATGTCGAGATGGTTGAGTGCGCTCGCCCGATTGCGTATCAGCACCTCACCGGCACACGGCCTCGGGTCGTCGATCTCCTCGACGCGCAGGACGTTCGAATGACCAAACTCGTGGAAAAGCACGGCTTTCAAGACATCGACCTCCGGTTTCGGGCAACTAACGGGTAAGGTGTTTATCTCTCACTCCCGCAACCATATCAAGGGTGGACGGGGCCAAAGTCGATGGTCTCCTGATTGACAGGCTGCGACTAATCTGACGTATAACCGAAGGTGTCACACTGTGCCCGTCGCAAGCCCCCGCTCACTCCTGTTCGCCCCCGGCTCGGACGAGCACAAGCTGCGCCGTACGCTGCAGACGGGTGCGGACGCGGTGATCGCCGATCTCGAGGACGCGGTCGCGCCGGCGCGGAAGGACGAGGCTCGTGCGCTCGTCATGCGCGTGCTCGAGGAAGAACAATCCGCAGCAGCCACGATGGTGCGCGTCAACGGCATGGACAGCCCGCACTTCGAGCGTGACTTCGAGCTCGTGCAGAGGCTACCGCTGCAAGCGATCGTGCTGCCGAAGGCGACGCCCGAGAGTGTCGACGCGCTAGGACGGGGCGGCCCGCCGGTGATCGCAATCGTGGAGACGGCACAGGGGCTGCGCAGGGCCTACGAGACGGCCTCGCACCCGCGGGTCGAGGCACTCATCCTTGGCGCCGTCGATCTCGGGCTCGAGCTCGGGCTCGAGTCGCGGCCGGACGGGCAGGAGGGGCTGTTGGCGCGCTCGATGCTCGTTCTCGACTCGGCCGCGGCCGGCATCCGGGGACCCTTCGACCGCGTCCATCTCGACGTGCGGGACGGCGAGGGGCTGGAGGCGGAATGCCGGCTCGCGCGCTCGCTGGGACTTCGTGGCAAGGCCTGCATTCACCCGGCCCAGGTCGAGATCGTAAACGCCGTCTTCTCGCCAGAGGACTACGAGCTCGCACGTGCGTGGCAGATTGTCGAGTCCTATGCACAGGGAATCGCCGAGGGCCGGGGCGCGGTAGCTCTCGACGGTGAGATGATCGACCTACCGGTGGTCGAGCGCGCCCGCCGGCTCATCGCCGACAACAAGAGGAGGGTGCTCGATGCAGACTGACTCGCCCGCAGCGCCGAAAGAGTGGCGGGGCCGCTTCTACGAGGACTTCGCCGTCGGCGACGTGTTTCGCAGCCGCTTCGGCCGCACCGTCACCCAGACCGACAATATCTGGTTCACCTGTCTCACGATGAACACGAACCCAATGCACTTCAGCGAGCCCTTCGCGGCGCGCACCCGCTTCGCAAAACCGCTCGTCAACAGCGCTTTTACTCTCGCGCTCGTGACGGGATTGACCGTCCCGGACACGAGCGAGAACGCGGCCGCCAACCTCTCCTGGACCGATATCAAACTCCCGAAGCCGGTCTTCGAGGGCGACACTCTCTGGGCCGAGAGCGAGATCCTCGAGGTGCGCGAGTCGGGCTCGAACCCGAGCGTCGGAATCGTGTCGATGCGCTGCCGCGGGATCAATCAGCGCTCGGAGGTCGTGATCGAGTACAAGCGGACGTTCATGGTGTACCGTCGTGGCGCCCCCGAGGTCGCCGACGGCTTCCCGCATTCCAACGATGAATGGACGGTGTGAGAGCGGCTGTCCTCAGCCTGTTCTCGCACCAGACAAGGAGGTTCAGATGTCGACTGCTGCAACGACGATCGCCGAGTGGAGCTCGACGATCTCGATCACTGATATCCCGGAGGGCGTCCTCACGGACGCGAAGCTCCATGTGCTCGACACCCTCGGCTGCGGGCTTGCCGCCCATGCCGGCGGCATCGCAACCGAGGGCCGCTCCACGATGGCCGAGCTCGGGGGTGAGCCTCAGGCGACCGTGATCGGCTCGGATCAACGGCTGCCCGCTGCGAATGCCGCTTTCGCGAACGCGATGCTCTGCCATGGGCTCGATTTCGATGACACCCACTCGGAGTCGGTCAGCCACGTCTCGACGGTGATCTGTCCCGCAGCCCTTGCTGCCGCCGAGCAGGTCGGCGCGAACGGGCGGGACACGCTCGCGGCGATCGTTGCGGGTAACGAGGTCGTCTGCCGGATCGGGATGGCGGCACCGGGCGCGTTCCACGCGCGCGGGTTCCATCCCACCGCGATCTGCGGCGTGTTTGGTGGCGTCGCAGCGATCGGGCGCATCACAGGAGCCGACGCCGCCACGACGACGAGCGCACTCGGGATCGCGGGATCATTCGCAGGGGGCCTCTTCGCCTATCTCGCGGACGGGACACCGACGAAGCCAATGCACACCGGCTGGGCTGCACACGGCGCGCACCTCGCGTCCCGGCTCGCCGCGCACGGGGCACACGGGCCGCAGACGGTGCTGGAGGGGAAGTTCGGGCTCTATCACGCATTCCTCGCAGCGGAGGAGGGCGAGATCGACATCGCGGGCCAGCTCGAGGATCTGGGCTCACGCTGGGAGACGCCGCGGATCGCCTACAAGCCGTTCCCGGTCTGCCACTTCATGCACGGCTCCCTCGGTGCAACGGCCGAGGCGGCGGCTGGACGGACGTTCTCCGCAGACGAGATCGACGATGTGCTCGTCACCGTGCCGGCGGCCGGCGTCTCGCTCGTGCTCGAGCCGGCCGAACAGAAGCGCGCGCCGCGCTCCGAGTACGAGGGCAAGTTCTCGTTGCAGTACTCGGTCGCCTCGATGCTCGTGCGCGGCCATGTTGCCGTCGGCGACTTCACCGGCGGGGCGATCACCGACCCCGCCGTGCTCGCGGTCGCGGCGAAGGTTGGCTACGAGACGCGCGCGTACCCGACGTACCCGCAAGCGTTTCCCGGCGGCGTGGTCGTCTCGCTCGCCGACGGAAGCTCGTTCGAGGCCGACTTCCCCTATCAGAAGGGTGGCCCGGAGAACCCGCTCTCGGCGGACGAGGTGCGTTCGAAGTTCCGCGAGAACGCGGGGCTCGCACTGGCGGATCACGCCGTCGAAGCGCTCGAGGACGCGATCCTCGGGCTCGAGGAGCACGACGACATCGCAGCCGCGCTGGCCCCGATCGCTCTCTGCGAGGCGGTGCCCGCATGACTGTGGGAATCACATGAACCTCACCGCCGACCAGCGCGAGATCGTCGCCGTTGTTCGCGAGTTCATCGACCGTGATGTGATCCCCTTCGCATCGGAGCTCGAGCACGCTGACGAGTACCCGGAGTCGATGGTCGAGACGATGCGGGAGCTGGGCCTCTTCGGGACGACGATCCCCGAGGAGTACGGCGGCCTCGGGCTCGGGCTCGATACCTACGCGCTGATCGTGATGGAGATCTCGCGCGGCTGGGTGACACTCTCCGGGATTCTCAACGGCTCGTTCATCGCTGCGACGATGATCCGGCTGCACGGGACAGAGGAGCAGCGGCAGCATTTTCTTCCCCGACTCGCGACGATGGAGCTCCGCTCGTCGTTCTCGATGACCGAGCCGCACGCCGGCTCGGACGTCCAGTCGATCCGCACCACCGCGACCCGCGACGGCGGCGAGTACGTCATTGACGGGCAGAAGATGTGGGTCACGAACGGCTGGCGCTCGGGCATCGTGATGCTCCTGGCGAAGACCGACCCGGCGGCGGATCCCGCCCATACCGGAATGACCGGCTTCATCGTCGAGAAGGAGCCGGAGACAAACCCGCCGGGGCTGACGATCCCGATGCCGGGCCTGAAGAAGCTCGGCTACAAGGGGGTCGAGTCGACCGAGCTCGTGTTCGACGGCTTCCGCACGCCGGCGGCGAGCGTGCTTGGAGGCGAGGAAGGCGTGGGCCGAGGCTTCAAGTACTTCATGAGTGGGATCGAGGTCGGCCGCGTCAACGTCGCCGCGCGCGGCGTCGGCCTCGCCCAGGCAGCCCTCGACGATGCAATCCGCTACGCGCAGGAGCGGGAGGCGTTCGGCAAGAAGATCGGCCATCATCAAGCGGTGCAGCTGATGATCGCGAAGATGGCGACCCGCGCCGAGGCGGCGCGCCTGCTGACGATCCAGGCAGCGCAGAAGAAGGCCTCCGGCGAACGGGCCGATCTCGAGGCGGGCATGGCGAAGTACTTCGCGACCGAGGCCGCCCAGGAAAACGCCCTCGATTGCATGCGAATCCACGGCGGCTACGGGTATTCGCTCGAGTACCGCCCGGAGCGGTACTACCGTGACGCCCCCCTGCTCCTGATCGGCGAGGGCTCGAACGAGATCCAGCAGTTGATCATCGCCCGCCGCCTGCTCGAGAGGAGCGCGAGCTAGCCATGGACTTCTCGATTCCGGGAGAGCTCGGCGAGATCCGCGCCGCCGTGCGCGAGTTGTGCGAGCAGTTCCCCGGCGAGTACTGGCGCGCGCTCGAGCCTGACCGCTATCCCGAGGCGTTCGTCGCGGCGCCGACCTGACAATCACGGCCGCAAGCGTGATCCTGGAGGAGATCAACGCATCCGGGTGCAACGCGGGCGCCTGCCACGCGCAGATGTACACGATGGGCACGATCCTGCGCTACGGCTCCGACGCCCAGAAGGAGCGCTACCTGCCGATGATCGCCTCGGGCGAACTGCGGCTGCAGGCATTCGGCGTCACGGAGCCGGCGGCCGGGTCGGACACGACGTCGATCCAGACGACGGCGACAAAGGTTGGCGGCGGTTGGCTCGTGCACGGCCAGAAGATCTGGACGTCGCGCGCCCTCTACTCCGACCTGATGCTCCTGCTCGCCCGTACGACGCCTGCCGACCAGGTCGAGAAGAAGACGCTCGGCCTGTCCACCTTCATCGTCGACATGAAGAAGGCGATCGCCGAGGGCACGATGACGATCCGGCCGATCAAGACGCTGATGAACCATGCCACGACGGAGATCTTCCTCGACGGCGTCTTCGTCGCGGACAACGACCTCGTCGGCGAGCAGGGTATGGGCTTCCGCTACATCCTCGACGGCATGAACGCCGAGCGTGTGCTGATTGCGGCCGAATGCATCGGCGACGGCCACTGGTTCGTCGAGAAGGCATCCGCATATGCCTCCGAGCGCGTCGTCTGCGGGAGGCCGATCGGCGCGAACCAGGGAGTGCAATTCCCGATCGCGCAGGCGTACGCGCAGATCGAGGCGGCCGACCTGATGCGCTACAAGGCGGCGTGGCTGTTCGAGCAGGGTCTTTCCTGCGGGGCCGAGGCGTCGTGGCTGGCGGCGAACGCATGTCTCGACACACACGGCGGCTTCGGCTTTGCCGAGGAGTACGACATCGAACGGAAGTTCCGCGAGACGAGGCTCTACAAGGTGGCGCCCGTATCGAACAACCTCATCCTCGCCTACGTCGGCCAGCACGTGCTCGACATGCCGCGCTCGTACTGAGAGCGCCTAACGCAATGACCACGCGCTGGCCGGGCGTGATGGGTGAGTGCGATGCAAGGACGCAGGGAGCCGCAGATATGGGACATATCTGGGCGACCGAGGACGAAGCAGCGTGCCGCCCAGCGCGGCCAGACGGCCCGTGCGTCTTTGTGTTAGGTGCTCTGAGTCACCGAGCGACATCGGGACGGGCACGCGCTGAGGGCGGAGCGCTCGGCGAGCAGGGCTCGCACTCGATCGGGTGCCGCCGCCAATCCCCGGTTCCCGATCACGAACGCGCTACGCGATCGAACGCGGTGAGTGACTCGCGCAGGCGTTCGGCGTCGAGGTCGCGACCGATGAAGACGAGGCGGGAGCGCCGATCGTCGTCGGGCCACTCGTCGAGGTGCACGGGCGGGTGCACCGCGTGCTGGACGCAGTTGACGAGCACGGGGCCGTCGCCGCCGACGTTCAGGAACCCCTTCACCCGGAGAATGTCCTGGCCGCGTGCCTGCAGGAGCATGGTCAGCCAGAGGCCGAACGCCGTCCAGTCGACCTCGTCGAGGTAGAGCACGCACGAGCGCACGTCGTGATCGAGCTCGCGGTGTCCGGGGCCGCGCACGAGATCGATGTCGCGTGGGTCGCGCGCCGCACCGTCAAAGAGCCACTCGGGCTCAACCTCACCGAACGTGGCCGCTCGAGCGTGCGCCGTGGGGTTCAGGCGCGCCAGCTGTTCTTCCAGGTTCGCACGTCCCCCCGGGGCGGCGATGTCGGCCTTCGTGATCACGAGTCGATCGGCGACCGCGACCTGCTTGACGGACTCGGGGCCGTTGAGCCCGTGGACGCCGTCGACGGTGGCGACGACGCTCTCGAGCTCATAGTGGTTCCGCACGACCGGATCCGAGAGGAGGGTCATGACGATCGGCGTCGGGTCCGCGACCCCCGTCGTCTCGATGACGACGCGGCCGAAGTGCGGCACCTCCCCGGCGTCGCGACGGTCGAGCAGGTCGCGCAGCTCATCGGCGAGGTCGCCGCGGAGCACGCAGCAGACGCATCCACTCGCGAGCAGCACCGTGCGCTCGTCGACCCGACGCAGCAGGTGGTGATCGATCCCGATCTCGCCGAGCTCGTTCACGATCACGGCCGTCTCGCCCATGTCGGGGCGCTCGAGCAGCCGGGAGATGAGGGTCGTCTTGCCGCTGCCGAGGAAGCCGGTGACGAGGACGACCGGCGTCTTCACCGGCTCAGCTCCGCGACAAGAGCGGCGTCGAGCGGGTCGAGTGGCCGGCCCAGCAGTCGTTCGGCTTCGCTCCATACGGCGCCGATGTCCTGGACGACGACCGAGGCGCCCTTGCGATCGCGAAGGACGTAGACCGACCCCGCCCAGTCATGGAGCGAAAGCCCGAAGTGGCCGAGCACACGGTCGAGGAGCGCCGCACGGAACGCCCGCGCCCGTCGCCCGCCGTCCTGCTCGGCCCAGTGCTGGTTCAGGATGACACCGCAGAGCGCACACACTAGAGTAGCTTTGTAGCAGCAACGGCTCTCGAAGCACCGACAACGGAGGTTGTGATGGCCAAGGAGATTCTTGTCGCGTATGGCGTCGATGTGGACGCGGTGGCGGGCTGGCTCGGCTCGTACGGGGGTGAAAACTCCCCTGACGACATCTCGCGCGGCCTGTTCGCTGGCGAGGTAGGGACGCCGAGGCTGCTCGACCTCTTCGCCCGACACGACCTCAAGACGACCTGGTTCATCCCGGGGCACTCGATCGAAACCTTCCCGGCGGAGACACAACAGGTGGTCGACGGGGGTCACGAGATCGGCATTCACGGGTATTCCCACGAGAACCCGATCGCCATGACTCGCCAGCAGGAGACGGCGATCCTCGACAAGTGCATCGGGCTCGTGGAGGAGGTGTCAGGGAGGAGACCGACCGGCTATGTGGCCCCGTGGTGGGAGTTCTCGAACGTCACCAACGAGCTGCTCCTCGAGCGCGGGATCAAGTACGACCACTCGCTCATGCACAAGGACTTCCACCCCTACTACGTGCGCGTCGGCGACTCGTGGACGAAGATCGACTACGCCAAGGAGGCCGAGGAGTGGATGGTGCCACTCCAGCGTGGCGAGGAGACCGACCTGATCGAGATCCCAGCCAGCTGGTACCTCGACGACCTACCCCCGATGATGTTCATCAAGGGGGCGCCGAACAGCCACGGCTTCGTGAATCCGCGTCACCTCGAGGAGATCTGGATCGACCAGTTCGACTGGGTGTACCGCGAGTATGACTACGCCGTCTTCACGATGACGATCCACCCTGACGTGAGCGGCCGGCCGCAGGTCCTGCTGATGCACGAGCGGATCATCGAGCACATCAACAAGCACGACGGCGTGCGCTGGGCGACGTTCGACGAGATCGCCGACGACTTCGCCAAGCGGTCACCCAGGCAGCCCTAGACGGTCGTACGCGCCCGGGCCGGGTCTGGCCCGGGCGCACGTGCTACGGCCTTCGTGGTCGGAGCCGGTCCCGGCCGCGTTTCACGACGCGGATCTCCAGAGTGCATCGTCGCCGACCTGGGTGCGTACCGCCGCCCCGCGCGCAACGAGACCGAGCATCGCGGCCTCGGCATCGGTTCGGTCAGAAGCGTCGTTGCCGCGCGTCAGCAGGTGTGCGACTTCCTGAGTCGTCACGCCTCCCGGGAAGCGCTCGAGCAACTCGAGAGGGTCGTCTGGCACGCCCCGGCGATCGCCGTCCGGGATCAGATGCGCGACGAGCACGTCATAGGCTTCGATCGTCTGCCAGCCGCCCGCCACGAGTCTCCTGCCGGTGTGTTCGAAGACGACCGATGGCGCAGTGAAGCGGGCGGGACCGTCGGTGGTGGCCGTCTTGCCCTGCAGCTCGGCCGGTGAGCCGACTGCGTCCCACTCGCTGCCCGGCGACTGGAGGCGCGCCACCACCACGGCTCGGCACGCCCGCCCGGTGCCGACAACCCGGGCACGAGGCTCTGGCGCAATGGGCATCCCGAACCGCCGAAACCGTCAGGCGTATCCCTCTGCCGACCGAAGCGGGGTGTAGCCCCGATCGACGTACTCCTGGGCATGCTCGGTCAGGCCGATCATGACCAGTCGCCAGTCGAGCTGCGCTCCGTAGCGCCATTCGAGAACCCGGAACGCAGGGTTCACCGAATAGCCCCAGGGGCAGCCGGCGTCGTTGTAGACGGTCACCCTCACCGAGTGTGACCCCTCAGGAGGCGTCAAGGCTTCGCGGCCCGTCGGCTCGATGGTCGCAGGCGGCACTCGGACGCCCAGCCGCTTCCGGGAGCCTCGCTCACCGACCGGTCTTCGAGATCGCAAGGAACCAAGAGCACCGCGCGCAATACTACGCGCGCCTGGCCGGCACCGATCGTCACACGCCCGGATCCTGATGCACGTCGAGTGCAGCTTCGACCCAGGCTGCGCCGGCCAGGGTGCGTGCATCCTGTTGAGGCATGCCCACGATCTGGACGCCGAGCGGCAGCTCCGACGGCCCAGTGCCAGCCGGAACACTGACGACCGGAGTGCCGAGTGCCGACCACGCGCGATTGAAGATCGGGTCTCCCGTCGTGGCGAGCTCCGGTGCTTCGCCCGGCGCCGCAGGGGTGACGAGCACATCCACCTCTCTGAACACACGGGGAAGCTCTGCCTGGCATTTCCTCACCAGACTGCGGGAGTCCTCGTAGTCCCGCAGCGGCATCGCGGTTCCCTCCTCGAGCATGCTGCGCAGCGGCTCCCGGATCAGGTCCGGGAAGCGGCGGTACTCGTCTGCAAGGCAGCGAGCGATCTCGAACGTCCAGACCCGGCTCTGCGCCTCGGCGAGCCCCGCAAACGACGGAGGAGGCATGAGAGCGACGGGGCGCACCCCCGCGCGTGCCAGCACCTCCGGCAGCGCGTCGAAGAGACCCACCGTCTCAGGGGCTGCGGCTCCCCACTCATGGGTGAGACAGATGCCCAGCCGGGGCGGCGGCAGCTGCTCTGGAAGGGCGAGAGCACGACCCGAGAGGGAGGCGACGACAAAGGCTGCGTCCTCGACAGTGCGCGTCATCACTCCGACCGTGTCGAACGTCTCCGAGATCGCTTTCACCCCCGCGCACGGGAGCATTCCGTGGGTCGGCTTGTAACCGACGATGCCACAGAACGAGGCTGGTCGTGCGATCGAGCCGGTCGTCTGAGTTGCAAAGGCGACGGGCACCATTCCGGCCGCAACCGCCGCTGCGGGCCCGGACGAGGAGCCCCCCGGGGTTCGAGTCGCGTCATGTGGATTCGTCGTCGGCCCGGGTGGCCAGGCTGCGAACTCGGTCGTGACAAGCTTCCCGA
The DNA here is from genome assembly GCA_009694305.1 of Thermoleophilia bacterium. GTDB lineage: Bacteria > Actinomycetota > Thermoleophilia > Gaiellales > Gaiellaceae > Gaiella. The sequence continues at coordinate 18,864 of SHVL01000012.1, read as the reverse complement.
ACACGAGCGCGCCCCGCCACCGGGCGATTGCGACGCTTGCAGCGTCGGCTAGCGGGCGGTGGCCGATGTAGATCGGTGACCCATATGCCGTCGGCATGTCATACGTGTCGAAGATGTCCTTCACACCCAGCGGAATCCCGTGCAACGCGGATCGCGCAGCAGGGGGGACGGCGTCGAGCTCGCGCGCACGAGCAAGCACCGGCTCCGGATCGAGATGCGCCCAGGCCTGCACCCTCGGCTCCTCGGCCTCGATCCGATCGAGGCACGCCCTGGCGATTGACTCCACGGTAGTGCGGCCGCTCGCCAACTCGACGGCAAGCGCTACGGCGCTTGAAGCCGATCCACTCGGCAGGACGGTTCGACGGCGAGCCATTCTGCGCGCAATCTACAAGTCAACGGCGAGGCCCGAGACGGCCGGCACGAGCTTCCCCGTGTCAGGATCAGGCCGCATCGCGATCGTGCCGCCCGTGGAAACGACGACGACGCCCAGTCCGTGGCCCGCGCGGCTAGCTCGCGCTCGACGGGGGAGCCTCGGACTCCACCTCGAGCCCGCCGCCAAGCCCGAACTCTTCCTCGACCTTGTGCACCGGAGTCGCCCTCAGGCGCAGGCGTACCCCGACAACGCCGAGCACGAGGGCGATGGTGAAAAGGCTGAGGAGTGTGGTTGCCATGCCGAGCGCGTACAGGTCCGGCCGAATGGCGGTGGTCAACGTCAGACCGGCGATCTGGACGGGGAGCGTGCTCGCCTCTGACCCGCTGAGGAGCAACACGGTGCGGTCGTAATCGTTCCACATCAGCGTGAAGCCGAAAAGGAAGCCCCCGAAGATCCCCGTCCACACGAGCGGCAGGGTGACCTCGCGGAACGCCCGCTTCTGGTCGGCACCGAGGTCGCGTGCTGCCTCTTCTATGTGGTAGTCGTACCGGTTCCAGACGGCCAGCATGACGAGAAAACCGAAAGGAATCCCCCAGACGACATTCGTTCCGAGCGCGGTCTTCCAGAGCGACGTGTCGATGCCCATGAACTTCCAGAACAGCTGGGTTCCCAGGGCGAGCAGGTATCCCGGCGTCATCAGGGCCAGCATGATCACGTAGAAGGCGAGGCCCTGCAAGGGGAACTTCCGCCGGAAGGCCATCGAGAGCGTGAAGGCGAGCACGGCGACGATCGCCCCCGCGGCGAAGCTGACCCAGAGCGACTGGGCGCCCGCACTTTGGATTTCGGCCGCGTGGGAGCTCGGAAGTGACGAGTCGAAGAGCGCATGCCACCACCTGAGGCCCACCGGTCCCCTGAACGGGAACGTGATCGCGCCGTAGACCCCCTGGAACGACAGGACTCCCATCAGCATCATGGGCGTGTAGAGAAAGATCAGGAAGAGGACGAAGTAGATGCCGAGAGCCCACTTCGCCCAGTCTGTCCGGCGCCGGCGGCGCATCGTCAGAGCTCCTTGCGGAGGTTCGCGAATCGCGTGATCACGAACACGCCCACGACCAGGGCCAGTAGGAGGAGCACCGCGGAAGCCGCCCCCTGCGGATACTGGATCGCCACCACTTTCGATTGGACGATCGTCCCGACGGACGAGACCCCGTTGCCGCCGATCACCGTCACCGTCCCGTACTCGCCCATGGTGAGCACGAAGATGAAGATCGACCCGATCACGACGCCGGGCATGATCTGCGGCAGGATCACCGCACGGAACGTGCTGAACCAGTTGCCGCCCAGATCACGTGCCGCCTCGAGGGCCGTGCGGTCGAGCTGGGAGAGGTTGAAGAAGAGCGGCGTGACCATGAACAGCACGTAGAGCTGCACCATCGCCAGTCGTACCGACGTGGTGGAGAAGCCGATGTCGAAGAGCGGATCGTCGAGGCTCGAGACTCCCAGCTTCGTGAGCACCTGGTTGAGCGCCCCTTCACGGCCCATTAGCGGGTACGTCCAGGCGACCGAGCGCGTAAGGAAGCTCGTCCAGAAGGGCGCGAGGGCGACGACGAAGAGGCCGATCTGGTACTGCATCTTCTCGACCTTGAGCGCCAGGAAGTAGGCGACGGGGAAGCCGATCAACAGGCAGAGGAAGACTGCGATCAACGACGTCTCGAAGCTCGTCAGCATGTTGTGCCAGTAGGTCTGGTCGTGGAAGAGCTGGCTGTAGTTGTCGAGTGTCCACGTCTTCGAAAAGCCGATGTCGGTGCGCGTCCAGAAGCTGACGAGCACGATGAAGATGAGCGGCGCGAGCAGGAAGAACCCGAGCCAGGCGAACCCGGGCGCGCCCCATGCCGCCGTGGCCCAACCGCGACCTCCCCCTGCCTCCTCCCCGCCGAGCGTCGCCTCGTGGGCGACCTCACCGGTGTCGGCCTGCTGGGCAAGGATCGCCTCCCCCTCCTCCACCTCGTCGAGGGCGACGAGAGTGGCGTCATCGAGAGGCGGCGGCTCAGGCGTGGAGGAGCTGCCCATCGTCCTCCCTCCAGGAGATCCGGATCTTCTCGCCCTCTCTGCCCCGGAAGGACGGATAGCGCTCTCCGGGCACCTTCGCCAGCATCCGCTCGCCCCCGACGGTCAAGTGCAGCTTGACCAGGTCGCCGAGGAACTCGACGAAGACGATCTCGCACTCGGCCGAATTGAGCGCCGGCCCACCAACGTTTTCGACAACCTCGACGGCAGCCGCGCGCACTGCGACCATGGCGGGCTCGCCCACCGAAGTCGCCTCTCCAGGCGCCTGAACACTCACACGGACACCGTGGTCGTCCTCGACCACGAGCCGGGTGCCCTCGCGCTCGACCACCTTGCCCCGGATGATGTTGTTGTCTCCCATGAACCGTGCGACGAGCTCGGTGGCCGGCTTCGTGGCGATCGTGAGCGGGTCCGCGATCTGATGGATGCGAGCGTCGTTCATGACGACGATCCGGTCGGCCATCGAGAGGGCCTCTTCCTGGTTGTGCGTAACGTGGAGGAACATGAGGCCGAGTTGGCGCTGGAGGTTCCGCAGCTCGACGCGCATGCGCAGCTGGAGCAGGCGGTCGAGATCGCCGAGGGGCTCGTCGAGAAGGAGCGCGGTCGGCTTCGTGACGAGGACCCGCGCCAGCGCGACGCGCTGCTGCTGGCCGCCGGAGAGCGCGCGGGGGTATCGATCCGAGAGCTGCTCCAGGCCGACCATCTCGAGGGCCTCGAGGGATGTCTTGCGTCGCTCCTCCTTGCCGACGCCGTGCATCTTGAGCCCGAACTCGACATTCTGGAGCACGGTGCGGTGGGGGAAGAGCGCGAAGTGCTGGAAGACCGTCGTTGTCGGCCGCTTGTGCGGCTGCATATAGACGAGGGACTCTCCGTCGAGCAGGATGTCGCCGCTCGTCGGGAACTCGTGGCCGCCGATCATGCGCAGCGTCGTCGTCTTGCCGCAACCCGACGGGCCGAGGAGCACGACGTACTCGCCGTGGTCGACGTGCAGGTTGACGTCACTGACGGCGACGCCCCCCCCGGGGAACACCTTCGTCAGTTTGACGAGGTCGAGCCCGGAGACACCCGAAGAAGAGGGGACGGCGGTTGCCGCCCCCTCGGTTGCCATCACTGGTTCCTCAGACATGCAGCTCTAGGCGCTGAGGAACTCGTTGGTCTTCTTGACCTGGTACACGCTGTGGCGGAAGTACGAGTTCCACGCCGTGTACTTGCACGCGCGCTTGACGAACCCGCCTCCGTCGCGAACCTGGCCCTTCTTGACGTCACCGACGTTGCCGGTGATACCCGGCAGGTCGGTTGCGGCCGGGGCGCCGCCGTACCAGAAGGCGTACTCGTCGGGGCTGTAACCGGCGGCCTTTCCTGCCGGCGAGTTGATCCAGCTCCGGAGCTGGATGCCGTTCGAGATGTAGTAGCCCTGGCGCATGATCGCACCGCCGAACCAGCCCTCGTTCATCCAGTTGATGTAGTCGTAGGCGGCCTGCACCTTGGCAGGATCCTCGGCGACATGCTTGGCGATGCCGGTGGCGCTAGACCAGCCGCGGAAGCCCTCCGGCGGCGAAGCGTACCGAACGTTGACACCCTGCGCGACGAGCAGCGCCACGGCGGGCGACCACATCGACTCGATCACGACCTCCTTCGAGGCCATCAAGTTGACCGACTCCGTGAACGACGCCCAGAAGGCCCTGAACTGTCCGGCCTTCCGGTACACGGTCAGGATCTTGAATAGCCGGTCCATCTCCGGCCTCGTCATGTCGCCGAGGTTGCGGAACTTCATCAGGCCGAGGGCCTGGACGGCGTTACCGAGGTCGGCGCAGATGATGCCCGGATCCTTGAGCACGGCGACCCGTCCCGCCCACTTCTTGTTCAGGAGCTCCGCCCACGACATCTGGCCCGGCTCCTTCTTGATGACGTCGCCGCTATAGCCCATCGAGTCCATGTTGAAATGGGCCGGTGCGCCGATGATATATCTCGGCTCGGCCTTGCCGACGTACGGCTTGCCAGTCCTCTCGTTGATCCATTCCACGATTGACTTGTTGCCGATGGGATGCGAGGGGCTGAGCGGCAGCCCCGTGCTGCGGTTCTCGTCGACGTACAGCGCCCGTAAGGGTGCGTTGCCCTGTCCGTAGGTGCAGCCCTTGGCGGCCGGGTTGACCTTCCCGTACCGGAAGAGCTTGTAGTTGGTCATCCAGGCCTTCACCCTCGTCCGGTCGACCGGCAGCATGGTGTTCGCCGGCCAGCCCTGCATGTACTGGTAGTTGTAGCCGCCGAAGATGTCGAAAGTTTTCGGCGAGGTGATCATCTTCTGCACCATGGTGCCGGAGTCGGCGAGCGAGACCTGGAACTTGAAACCGAGGGCCTTCTCCGCCTCCGCCTGCACTCCGTTCGGAAATTCGACGCCGAGGCTGAGCACCCTGAGCGTGCCCGTGAACGCGCCGGATTTCGAGGTCGCTGCAGCTGCAGGACCTGCAAGTGCGCCGAGGCCGCCGACCGCGGCGGCGGCGGCGCCGCCCCTGACCAGCAGCTCACGACGGCTGATGCCCCCGCGCTGGTCCTCCGTCTTGCGAGGCTCAGAGAAATCGCTGCGGGCGAGATCCTGGCCCTCCGCCAGTTCCTTGGCGTACTCGTAGGGATCGTACTCCCATTCTTCACTCATGTTCTCGACTCCTCTCCCTCGTCGCCTCGCGAGGATCTCGGCAGTGCATTGGGGCGGTCAACGCCAGCTGCGACCAGTCATCGTCGATGCCCGTGCCGCAAGAACTATTGTTTAGTCCGACCGTGGTATGATTCTTGTATAAAGTAACAGCTGCCGCTTGCCAAAGTCAAGGTCGAATGTGGGTGAGGGATGCCGATCGCGCTCCCGAGACGAGCAGTCTCCGGCCCCGCAAGGATGAAGTCGACGTACGCCACGCTCAGCGTACGGAAGTTCTGCCTCTGGGCCGCGCGAAGCGCCTTCTCGAGCATGCCGATTCGCCGATCCTAGAGATCGAGCCACCTCGCGAGCCTGGTGCTCAGCTCGCTGGGCGCCTCGAGCGCCCGCACCTCGCGCTCCTGCGCCTCGAGGAGGGGAAGAGCGAGGCCGCCAGGCGCACCGCGACGACGATCGAGAGGTACACCGCCGAGCCCACGCCGACTCCCCAGACGACCTTCACCCAGCTCGGGGGCACGGCGTAGTAGGCGCAGGCGCCGACGCCGACCGCCAGCAGAGCGGCGACGTTGACCCCGTTCAGGTACCGGTAGGGTCCCTGCGGGTCGAACAGCCCCTCGACGTCGATCCGCTGCCGCTTGACGAACAGGTAATCGGCCAGGATGACCCCCGTCAACGGCGCCGCGAGGTTGCCGAGATGCGTGATCCAGCGCTGCGCGTGGTTGACGAAGTCCGGGAAGGCCGACAGCGTGACCGCAGCCATGGCGGCGACGATCGTCGCCCACACCCGGCCGAGCCGTGGAACGGAGTTCACCAGGGAAAGGCCCGCGGTGTAGACGTTGGTGATGTTCGCAGCGAGCCCCTGAACGACGATCGCAACCAGGAACGCGACGAGCAGCACGTTGCTCGAGGTCAGGTCGGCGACGGCGACGAAGGGGTTCGTCTCGCCGGTCGCAGCGGCCGCGTAGCCGCCGACGAAGGTGGTCACTGCAGCCGAGGCGAGAGCCGAGGTGATGAGCCCGATGCGCATGTCACGCCGGGTCGGCGTGTAGCGGCAGAAGTCGGCCACGTTGGTGACGAAGGTGAGCGACGCGCCGCACATCACCGTCACGTAGGTCGCGAAGCCCGTCCAGGTCAGGTGCTGGTCGGGCGAGTCGAAGACGCGACTCACCGCATACCTCGGGTTGTCGGTCGTCAGGTAGAGGGCGATGAGAACGCCGGTGAACGCGAGCGACACGGGCAGCACGCCGCGCAGGAGCCATCGCATCACGTCGAAGCCGAGTACGGCGAACGTGGCGTGGACAACGGCGAAGGCAAGCGCGAGCGGTACGAGCGGCAGGCGGTCCCCGGTCATCGCCTCGTAGATCGCCTGGGCACCGAGACCGGCCGTCAGCGCCTGCGCGGCGAACCAGTAGGTCGACGCCACGACCCGGTACGGGGACGAGAGCAGGCGTGCCCCCCAGAAGCCCAGGTGCGAGCGCATCGCGACCTGGCCCGGGAGCCCGTAATCGACGCCGGGCTGCGCGACCACGGTGAGCATGGCGAAGGCGAGCGCCTGCCCGGTGACCATGGCTGCCACGGCCCACCAGAGCGGTAGCCCGCCGGCGACGACCGCGAGCGCACCGAGCACGTACATGACCGGGTTGAGGAAGAACGTGAAGTTGATCGCGAACAGGTCACGCCAGCCCGTGGTGCGGAGCTCTGCGGGTACCGGCTCGATGCCGAACTCCTCGATCGAAGGCATCTGGTGCCCCTACGCCGAAGGGGCAGCCGCCGTCGCGGTCGCGCCGCTCGAGCGGTGGAAGAAGTCGGTCACGACGCGGGTGTGCTCCTCCGTGTTGTCGAAGATGGTCGAATGGCCCGAGCCGCGCACGACGTGCTTCTCGGCGCCTGCAATCCCACGGTAGATGCCCTCCTGGCCCACGCCATGCGGGCCCTGGTCCCACGGCGTCATCAGGTCCTCGTCGCCGCCGAGCACGAGCGCCGGCGAGGTGATGAGCGGGAGCCAGGCCGTGATGTCCATGTCGCACATCGCCTGGCAGGCGGCGCAGTACACCTCGAGCTGGTTGGAGTCACGGAGGATCGTCTGGATCGTCGTGATCAGCTCTTCGGCGCCCTGCTCCTCCAGGAACGTCTTCGACAGCGCCTGCCAGGTGATCAGCTCGGCGAGGAGCCGGCTGCCGGGCCCGGCCGGGTCCATGGTCGCGATATCGATCCAGTTCTTGAAGATCAGGCGCCCCGTAACACCCAGGCGGGCGGCGGCGCAGTTGATCACGACCGACGTCGTGCGCTCCGGGTACTTGCCGGCAAACACCGTCGCGATCATTCCGCCCATCGAGGTGCCGTGGACATGGGCCCGCTCGATCCCGAGCGCGCCCAGGAGCCCCGCGACGTCATCGGCCCAGACCTCCATGTCGTAGTGCTGTAGCGGCTTGTCCGACTGCCCGTAGCCGCGCATGTCGAAGTCGATCACCCTGAACTGCTTCGAGAGCACCGGTGTCGCGGGGTCGAAGTTGAAGTGCCCGAATCCGGCCCCGTGGATCTGCACGACCGGCTCTCCGTCACCGGAGATCCGGTGCCAGAGCCTGACCCCGTTGACGTCGATCATGCCCTCCATAGCCACCTCCTCGCGTCGTGAGCGACAAGCCTACCGCACCAGCCTCTCCGCTGACGATTCGCCGGCTGCTGGCCAACGGCCTAACCCGGCTCGACCTGGATCTCCAGGCGTTCGGCCGTAGTGGCCAGGAGCTCGTGCCTGAGCTCGTCGATCGTCCGCCGCCGCTTGGGGAGAACGCGGCGCAGAAGCGTGAAGCCCGCTGTGTCCGAGAGGAACGGGTAGGGGTCCATGCGCACACGTCCCTGGCCGATCGGCTCGAGCCTGTACCCCCCGATGTCGTCGCTCTCCCCGGCATCGAGATCCCTGAGGCAGAAGAAGAGCGAGAACCGGTCGTAGACCTGGAGCCGATGGTAGTCGGCCCAGCTCTCCTCCTCCGAGACGCCGATCTCGCCGCGCCGGACGGGGTGCGAGGCTTCCTGCTCTGCAACGAAGGCCTCGACGAGATCCTTGGCCTCTTCCGCCCGGCTGAGCTTGAGCTCCGGCTGGGTTCCGTAGCGCTGGCGGTAGATGCCGGCGCCGTGCATAGACACGAGCAGGCCGGCGTAGGGGTCCTCGTCGGTGATCGCAGCAATGCCTGCACGGTAGAACGCGAGGTGAGCAGGCACCGGGACGTCGAGGAAGTTGAGTGGCCTGCCTGTGTCGGCGTCCATCATCGGAGACTGCTCCCAGACGGCCCAGCCGTCGTCGTGGCGCTCGGCGGCTACGACCAGCGACGAGTGCCGCGCGCCCGTGTCGGCCCACTCTCGCGCGCAGCCGCCCGAGACATCGGCGTGATCCGTCTGAAGAACGACGTGCCACGCGTCGCCGGCATTGCGGACGATCACGGTAATCCCGCGCTGCTAGCCCTGCACATGCGATCGCCAGTTCGTGTTGGTACCTGCGCCACAGGCTCGAACATACAGTATCGGTCTCGTGCCGCCAACGTCGGGATTCACGCTCCGCTACGAGGACGAAGCGGACGGCGTCGTCGCCTCCGTCTTCCGTGACGTCAGGGCGCGGATGGAGTTCGTACCGGCGATCTTCAAGGCACTCGCGCCGGACCCGGAGGCGCTCGTCCCGGCGTGGCTGCAGGCGCGCGCGATCTACGACGATCCACGAACGGGAGAGGCACTTGCACGATTGCGGAAGCGTGCCGAGTCTGATCTCTCCTACCGGCCGAGCAACGGCGGCGTGGACGCGGTCGCCCCGTTCGCACAGGAGCTGCCCGCTCTGCTGCTCATCGTGACGTCGCTCGGACTGGCGCTCGACGGCGTTCTCCCCCTGCAGCCGCTGCCGCCACCGGGACTGCCCCCGCCCGGACCGGTTCCCGACAGCCCCGTTCCAGACGAGCGCGGCGAGCATGCTCTCTTCGGCGAGATCCGAGCGGCCTACCTCACGCAACACGTGCCCAGCATGTACCGGGCGCTCGCGGCCCGAGGGCTGCTGGACGAGCCGTGGTCCGCGATCGGCCCTTTCCTGGCAGGTGAGGCAGGCACGGAGTGCGTCGCCGGCGTCTGCGCCGTAGCGGAGCTGCAAGCGCTCCGCTTCTCGGAGGTCGCATTCTTCGGAGCGGAGCGCGCGGGCAGTCCTCGGCCAGTTCCGGCGCGCGCTGCCCCGTAACCTCGTCTTCGCGCTCGCGGCGTCGAGGAGCGGTCCGACGTCCCGAAACATTGGACCGGAAACCCCGTAGGGGACTGGCGCAGCCTGTCCCGGGAGCAGCCGGAACGATGACCAGCCTGTAGGGCAAACAGGCGCAACGTTGCGAGACACCGCACTAGCGCACTACGGTTGCCGGCAGGGTCGCAGCGACGAGGGCGCCCGCCGTTGCGAGCACGGCCGTCACGATCCAGAAGACATCCCAGCCGGCGTGGGAGGCAAGCGCGCCGAGGAGAGGCGTCGAGATGGCGCCGATCAGGAAGACGACGGTTGCCGCCACGGCGACCGACCGTGCGGCCAACTCGGGCGCGGCGCGCTCTCCGGCGCTGACGTACACCAGGGCGTTCCAGCCCAGAGCGCCGAAGCCGAACAGCACGGCGGCGGGGATCACCACCACGGCTCCGAAGTGCAGTGCGAGCGTGAAGAGCAGAGCCCCCACCGCCGCAACGATCCCTACCTCGACGAGCGTTCGCGCTCGTCGTGAGCCGCCCGACCTGTCGGCGACGTGGCCCCAGGCGATGCGGGACACCATCGCGGAAACGTTGACGACGAAGAACGTGGCCGACGCGGCGAAGGCCGTCAGCCCGGCTGCGCGCGCTGCCGGCACCGTGAAGGCCAACACCGCCTGCAGCACGACGATGTACAAGGCGGCAACGGTGAGCAGACGTTGCATGCCGGGGGTACGCCAGATGTTTCTCAGCGGCTGGTGCACTCGTGCGGACGAGAGTCGTGGTGGATCCGCGGTGACGTAGGCGAAGAACAGACCGGTGATCGCGACCACGACCGCCGCCACACCGAGCGTCAGCCCGATACCCCCGTAGTCCTCGAGGGCCGGCATGGCGAGCGCCGCGATCGTCCCCCCGAGCGGCACGGACATCTGGCGGACTCCGAGCGCCCAGCCGCGCTGTGCGGGCGGATAGGCACGGAAGAGCGCTCCGGTGCCGGCGATCGGGACGACGGCCGAGCCGACACCCGACACGACGAGCGCCGTGACCAGCACAGCCGCCGACCCGGCAGTCGCGGCAACGCCGAGCCCCGCTACCCCGAGGGCTGTCCCTGCAAGTATCGGTGCTCTGGTGCCGAAGCGATCGACGGCCATCCCCGCTGCGATCAACGTGAGACCGGAGCCGAACAGCTCGGCCGTGAGCACGGCGCCGAGCTCGGCGAGGCTGAGCTGAAAGCTCCGGCTGAGCTCGGGACCGATCGCAGGCAGGCCAATGCTCACGAACGCCACGGCTGCCTGGGCGCCGGCTGCGGCTGCAAGCACCAGGCCGGGCGGGTGGGGTCCGACTCTCTTCACGTCTTCCATTATCTTGTGACCGTGGACGTTGACGAAATCGTGCGCGCAAGGCGACGGCAGCAGGCGCTCGACGCGCTGGACTTCGAGCACGGCCGCGAGACCGCCGTCCTCGCTCAGATCGACGAGGTGCTCACCGAGCTCGAGGGGTCTCGGATCGACGGAGCGGCGTTCGCACGCATGGCACCCGAGGACGTCACGCTCGTGCGCGAGGTGCTCGACCCGGGCGGCGACGAGTCCGCGGAGGAGTTCGACCTCGAGGGCGTGCTCGCGTCGGAGTCACCGACGCAGATCCGGCGCGAGCGTGAGGTCGAGCGTGTCCGCCTCGAGGAGGTGATCGCCGGCTCGCGCAGACGTCAGCAGGCTCTCGAGCGCTACATCGAGGCCCTCGACGCGAAGGAGGACGCGCCCGACACGGCGCAGGCCTCGCCCGATTGATCGCTTTTCCGTTTCAGGCCCAGCCGCCGTTGTTGATGTCGGCTCACGCTGCGCGGTGCATCCTGTATGGTCGCCTCCGTGGGCACCTTCGACGTGCACCTGCCGCTTACGCGGACGGCGAACCCGGCTGCGGCCGACGTGGTCTGCCGCGTGATCGTCGGCGGTCGAACCGGGCGCGAGCACGTGTACGAGCCCCGCGACGTTCTCGCCCAGCACCTGAGGGGCGCCCCAACCGTCGCCGGAGATGCGACGTGACGTCTCGGGCCGGCGATCTCAAGGCGACTGCTGCGTCGGAGGGCCTGCGGATAGGGCCGCTGGCGGGAATCAGGGTGATCGAGCTCGGATCCCTGCTCGCCGGGCCCTTCACGGGTCGCCTGCTCGGAGACATGGGGGCCGAGATCATCAAGGTCGAAGCGCCGGGTCAGCCCGACCCGATCCGCGACTGGGGGAAGGCTCGCTACGAGGGCCGGTCGCTCTGGTGGCCTGTGCAGTCGCGCAACAAGAAATGTGTGACGTTGAATCTCCGCGAGGCCCACGGGCAGGAGTTGCTGTTGCGCCTCGTCGAGCAGGCGGACGTCGTAACGGAGAACTTCAGGCCGGGAACCCTCGAGCGTTGGAACATCGGGTACGAGCAGATGTCTGCGGTGAACCCCGGGATCGTGCTCGCGAGGATTTCGGGCTACGGGCAGACCGGCCCGTATGCGAGTCGGGCAGGTTTCGCTTCGGTCTCGGAAGCGATGGGTGGCATCCGTCATATCAACGGCTTCCCCGGTGAGGCACCGCCCCGCATGCACCTCTCCCTCGGCGACTCGCTGGCGGGGATGTTCGCTGCGCAGGGCATCCTCTCGGCGCTCTACTGGCGTGACGCGGGCGGCGGCGGCTTCGGCCAGGTCGTCGACGTCTCGCTGATGGAGGCGGCCTTTGCGCTGCTCGAGAGCACCGTGCCCGAGTACGACCGGCTCGGCATCGTCCGCGGCCCTCAGGGCACCAATCTCAAGGGGATCGCCCCCTCGAACATCTTCCGCTCGCGGGACGAGAAGTGGATGGTGATCGCGGCGAACGCCGACGGCGTCTTCCGCCGCCTGTGCGAGGCGATCGGCCGGCCCGAGCTCGCCGACGACGAGCGGTTCGCGACGCACCTCGCGCGGGGGGACAACCAGGACGAGATCGAGGGGATCGTCGCCGACTGGGCTCGCGGGTGCGACGCCGCCGAGATCGACCGCATTCTCAACGAGGCCGGCGTGATCTGTGGTCCGATCTACACGATCGAGGACATCTTCGAGGATCCTCAGTTCCGCGCGCGAGAGATGCTGCTCGAGCATGTCGACCCCGAGTTCGGGCCCTACATCGGTCCAGGCATCGTCCCGAAGCTGACGCGCACGCCCGGCGCGGTGCGCTGGTCGGCGACGTGGGAGGAGGGCAGCCACAATCGGGAGGTGTACGGCGGCCTGCTCGGTCTCGGCGACGACGAGGTCGCGGAGCTGCGCAAGGAGGGCGTGCTGTGAGCTCGGTGATCCTCTGCGACGTCGCGCCCCGCGACGGGCTGCAGAATCACGCGACGACCTTCGTTCCGGGGGTGAGAGCGGAGCTCGTCGACCGCCTCGCTGCCGCCGGGCTCCCACGGGTCGAGGCCGTGAGCTTCGTCAGCCCGGTGCGGGTGCCGCAGATGGCGGGCGCCGAGGAGGTGGTCGCGACGATCGAGCGGCGACCCGGAGTCGTCTACGCCGGCCTGGCGTTGAACGAGCGCGGCTACGACCGGCTGCTTGCGACAGGGCTCGACGAGGTGCACTTCGCGTTCGCCTCGACCGAGACGTTCAATCAGCGCAACCAGGGCGCTACCGTTGCCGATTCGGTCGCCACCGCGGCGCGTATCGTCGCGCGTGCTCGGGAGGACGGGTTGCGTTCGACCGTCACGATCGGCGCCTCGTTCGGGTGCCCGTTCGAGGGCCGTGTCGACCCGGGCCGCGTCGTCGAGATCGCCGGCCAGGTGGCAGATGCTGCGCCCGACGAAATCGTGCTCGCAGATACGATCGGCGTTGGTGTGCCGCGCCAGGTTCTCGAGCTCGTCTCTGCGGTCGCGCGGCTCGGGCTCCCGGTCGGCGCCCACCTGCACAACACTCGTAACACGGGCTATGCGAACGCGATCGCCGCGGTCGAGGCGGGAGCGACGATGCTGGACGCGTCGCTCGGAGGGATTGGCGGCTGCCCGTTCGCACCACGTGCGACAGGGAACATTGCCACGGAGGATCTCGTCTACCTCCTCCACGGCGACGGCATCGAGACAGGGGTCGACCTCGACGCGCTGATCGGCGTCGCGGAGTGGCTGGAAGGTGTGCTCGGGCATCAGCTCGAGGGACAGGTCTACAGGGCCGGCGCGTTTGCACCGGTTGCCGGCTGAACAAAGGAGAATGAGAGATGGCGTACAGGCTTGGGGTGGACGTTGGGGGTACCTTCACCGACCTCTTCCTCGTGAACGACGAGAGCGGCGCCACCCAGTTTCGGGTGAAGACGCCGTCGACGCCGAGCGACCCGTCGCAGGGTGTGCTCACCGGCGTGCGGCGCATCTGCGATGAGGCAGGGATCGGCGTCGGTGAGCTGCAAAACATCCTCCACGGCACGACGGTTGCGACGAACGCCGTGCTCGAGTCGAAGGGCGCCCGTGTCGGGCTGATCACGACACAGGGCTTCAAGCAGATTCTCCATCTTGCGCGCTCTCAGACGCCTGGGCCGCTCGCAGGGTGGATCATCATGCAGAAGCCGGACCCACCCGCTTCGCTCGCGGATACCCGCGAGGCCGTCGAGAGGATGGACGCAAGCGGGTCGACGCTCGTTGCAGTAGACACGGCGCAGGTCGAGAGAATCATCACGGAGATGGTCGACTCGGGCGTCGAGTCGCTGACGGTTGCCCTGATCAACTCCTACGTCAACGGGGCGCACGAGCGCACGATCGGGGAGATCGCCGAACGCCTCTATCCGGGCTTTCCGGTCACGCTCTCGTCGGAGGTCCTGCCGGAGTTCCGGGAGTACGAGCGAGCCCTCACGGCCTGCATGAACTCGTACGTGCGGCCGAAGGTGCAGAGCTATCTCAATCACGTGCAGAGCGAGCTCGCAGGTGCCGGCGCGACCGCCGAGGTCAACATCCTGCGCTCCGACGCGGGTCTGATGACAACGATGGAGGCAGCCCGGAACCCGATCTACGGCGTCCTCTCGGGCCCCTCGGGAGGCGTCGCCGGAGCGCTCTTCGTCGCCACGAAAGCTGGCTTCAAGGACATTCTCACCTTCGACATGGGCGGGACATCGACCGACGTCGCGCTCTGCCAGGACGGCCAGCCGACGATCGGGCGCGAGACCTCGATCGGGCATTTCCGGATCAAGGTGCCGGCCGTCAACGTCCACACGGTCGGCGCCGGTGGCGGCTCGATCTCGCATGTGCCCGAGCTGACGAAGGCCCTGCGTGTCGGACCCCAGTCGGCGGGCGCCGAGCCTGGCCCCGCCGCCTACGGGAAGGGCGGCGAGGAGCCGACCGTGACCGACGCGAACGTCGTGCTGGGCCACCTTCCGCCGAGCCTGCTCGGCGGCGAGATGAGCCTTGATGTCGAGGCGGCCCACGCTGCCGTCAAGAAGGTCGCGGACGCTATGGGCCTCGACTCGGTCGAGCAGGCCGCGGAGGGCATCCTCGCGATCGTGAACGAGAACATGGCGGGCGCCCTCCGGCTCGTCTCGGTGCAGCGCGGCCACGACCCGCGCGACTTCGCACTCGTCGCCTACGGCGGTGCCGGGCCACTGCACGCGAACGCTGTGGCCGAGATCATGGGATCGTTCCCCGTGCTCGTGCCGCCGGCACCCGGTCTGCTCTGCGCGATCGGCGACCTCGTGGCGGACTTCCGCGACGAGTTCGCCCAGACGTACATCCGGGTGCTCGGCGACGCCAGCCCCGGGGAGGTGGCGGACATCCTCGACACCCTCGGGGCGCGCGCCACGAAGTGGCTCGAGGGCGAGGGCATCGCGGAGGAGGCGCGCACGGTCAGCTTCAGCGCCGACATGCGCTACCACCGCCAGGGCTATGAGATCCCGGTCACTCTGGATCCGGCCGATGCGCGGGCCGGCCTCGCGGGACTCGAGGAGCGATTCAACCAGCTCCACGAGCAGCTCTACGGGTTCCGGATGCCCGGTACGGCGAGCGAGATCGTCAACCTCCGGGCGGTCGGCTCGGGTTCGGTGCCGAAGCCGGAGCTCCCGACGGGCTCTGCCGGCGGGGCCGACGCCTCGGGCGCAGTTGCGGAGGAGCACGAGATCGTCTTCCACGGCGACCGGCTGCCGACGAAGATCTACGATCGAGCCAAGCTCGCGCCGGGCAACCGGTTCGAGGGCCCGGCGATCGTGACCGAGTTCGACTCGACAACCGTCGTGCTACCCGGCTACGTCGCCGAGGTGGACACGAACTTCAATATCCTCATCAACCCGAAGGTGTAGGGGATCCCATGACGACAACGACTGACGAACTCCGGATCGCCGAGATCCCCACGGGAATCACCGTCGACCCGGTCACCCTCGACATCATCGAGGGCGCCCTGAAGAGTGCCCGCTTCGAGATGGACGCCGTCCTCTTCCGGTCGGCGATGAGCCCGGTGATCCGGGAGCAGCACGACGAGTTCCCGATGCTCACCGACCCCCGCGGCCGCATGGTGGTGGGCCAGTTCGGGGCGTACATCAACGAGATGATGGATGACTGGGACCGGGGCGTGTACCCGGGTGACGTGATCCTCACGTCCGACCCGTTCAAGTGCTCGGCCTCTATCTCGCATACGAACGACTGGCTCGTGCTCGTGCCAATCTTCTACGAGGACGAGTTGGTCGGCTGGTCGTCGCAGTTCGGCCACCAGATGGACGCCGGCGGCCCCGTGCCGGGCTCCCTGCCGACAGGGGCGAAGACGATCTTCGAGGAGGGAATCATCATCCCGCCGATGAAGATCATCGAGCGCGGCGTCGTGCAGGAGGACGTGTTGCGGTTGATCCTCAACAACGTTCGCCTACCGGAGATGAACCGCGCCGACCTGTTCGCGATCGTGGCGGGCTGCCGCGCAGGCGAGAAGCGGGTGATGGAGCTGTGCGAGAGGTTCGGCAAGGTGACCTACCTCGCGGCCCTCGAGGCCCTCCTCGATCGCACCTACAACGCGATGAAGTTCCTCATCTCCGTCGCGATCCCCGAGGAGCCGCAGACGTTCGTCGACTACATCGACGACGACGGTCTCGGCAACGGCCCCTACAAGATGCAGCTGACGATCTGGCGTGAAGGCGAGCACGCCTTCTTCGACTGGTCGGGCACGGATCCGCAGGCACTCGGGCCGATCAACTTCTACCTCTCCGAGGGCATGTTCAAGATGTTCATCGGGATCTACCTGATCATGGTCAACGATCCCCAGATCCTCTTCAACGACGGCTTCTACCCGCTGCTGCATGTCATCATGCCCGAGGGCAGCCTGCTGCGGCCACGCTACCCGGCTGCGCTCGGCTGCCGCACCCACGCGCTCGCCCGGCAGTTCGACGTGCTCGGCGGCGCCCTCTGCAAGAACGCGCCGCAGCTGAACACGGCGGCCGGCTACGGCACGAGCCCGTACATGCTCTACTCGGGCTGGGACGGCCAGGGCGATTTCTTCTACTCGATGGAGATCCTCTACGGGGGCATTCCGGGCAGGCCGATCGGTGACGGGATGGACGGCCACTCGTGGTGGCCGCTGTTCGAGAACATTCCGACCGAGTACCTCGAGGCCTACTACCCGCTGCGAATCGACGGCTACACGACGGTCACCGACTCGGGCGGAGCGGGCCTACACCGGGGCGGCAACGGCGTCGAGAAGCGGTATGTGTACCTGGAGCCGGGCGAGGTCTCGATCCACGACGACCGCTGGCTGACGCGCCCGTGGGGCGTGCTCGGCGGCCTGCCGGGCGGGCGCTCCGAGAAGATCCTCAAGCGCGCGGACGGGAGCGAGGAGCGGCTGCCGTCCAAGTGCGACCACGTCGTCGTCGAACCGGGCGACATGCTCGTGTACCGGACGGCGGGCGGGGGCGGCTGGAAGGACAGGCTCGATCGTCCCGTAGAGACCGTCGTGCGTGACGTCTCCTTTGGCCTCGTATCACGCGAGAACGCGCTCGCGGGCTACGGCGTCGTCCTGAACGACGACGGCTCCGCCGACGAGGCGGCGACGGAGGCCGAGCGTGCCCGCCAGCGGGCCGAGCGTGGCGACGCGCCGAACTTCGACTTCGGCCCGTCGCTCGAGGAGGTGCTCGCGAACTGCAAGGCGGAGACCGGCTTCGATCCGCCGTCGCCGGCGCGGCCGCTGCGGTGGTCGCCGCTCGAAGCTGCCGCCGACGCACTCGCGCGCGTCCGTGCCGGCGACGGGATGCCCGCACCGTCGTGAGTCAACTGGCCGGGTTCGGGGAGAGGCAGGGCGCCAGCCGGCGCCCTGCCCTCCTCGTGATCGACATGAGCCTCGGCTTCACGAGTCCGGACTCGCCGCTGCACTGCGAGCTCGAAGACGTTGTCGATGCGATCGACAAGCTGCTCGCCGCTGCGCGGGTGAAGGGCCTGCCGATCGTCTACACGACCGTGTCATACGGAGAGGGCGACAAGGCCGTCGCCAAGGCGTTCATCGAGAAGATTCCGATTTTGCTGACGCTGGCGGAGGGGAGCTCGTTCACCGAGATCGACCCGCGGCTGGCTCCCCGCCCGGAAGAGCCGGTGCTGAACAAGCTGTTCGCATCGGCGTTCTTCGGCACGCCTCTTCAGAGCCTGCTCGCCGCCCACGACTGCGACTCTGTCATCGTCACCGGGGCGTCGACCTCCGGTTGCGTCCGGGCGACCGCCGTCGACGTGCTGCAGAACGGCTACCGGCTGACGGTCCCGCGCGAGGCCGTCGGCGACCGCAACCCGGCCGCGCACGAGCAGGCGCTCTACGACATCGACGCCAAGTACGGCGACGTCGTCTCGCTCGAGGAGGCACTGGTGCTGATCTCCGCGAGCGGCTGACCCTCGTCGTTAGCGTTAGCGCCCGAGCGTCTCGTACTCGGGATTCGGCGCCCAGCCGAGCCCGCTCGCCATACGATTCGAGAAGTTGAACATCGCCGTGACCTCGGCGATATCCATCACGTCTTCGTCCGTCCAGCCAGCGTCGCGTAGCCGCTGAACGTCCGCTCCGATCATGGCCGCGGGCTCGCGCGTCAGCTTCACCGCGTAGTCGAGCGCCGCCTTCATGCGATCGGGGATGGCCGCAGCGCGGTGGTCGGCCGCGACCTGGTCGGCGAGGGCGGCGTCCTTCGTCAGCTTACGCAGGACTGCCGAGTGGGCGGCGATGCAGTAGCGGCAGTCGTTGGCCACCGACACGACGACGGCGATCATCTCGCGCTCCGCCTTGGAGAGGCCCGAGTCGCCCTTCATCAGCTCGTCGTGGTGCGCGCTCCAGGCGAGCAGATGGCCCGGCCGCAACGCGTACAGCCGCAGCACGTTGGGGACGAAGCCGAGCTTCTCGAGAGAGGGCGCCCAGAGCTCGAGCACCTCGGACGGGAGCCCCTCCTCGTCAGGGACACGAAGCCAGGTGATCCCGTCGGCCATGCCGACGATCCTATTCGCACAACGATAGGCTTGGGCGCATGGCTCTCGACCCCGCGCGTGTCGTCACCCAACTGCGTCAGCTGCAGGAGAGAACGGGTGACGCCGACGGTGCTCAGCGGGTCGCGTGGACCGAAACGTGGAACACGGCGCGAGCCTGGCTCGCTGCGCTGCTCGCGGATCTCCC